>JAOPUX010000027.1 GCA_025963285.1 Jatrophihabitans sp. | reverse complement strand
GCTGGGATTGACCGACTGGTTGATCGACAGGTCTGTCCTCGTGCGCCTCGGCCGAAGCGCTGAGCCGCGCGCGTGGGCCACCCGCACCGAGCGGGGGCAAGTCCGGGTCACCATCGTCACGAGGTTGGGTAGTAGGCCCGCAACGGCTCTGCCGGTCGCGAGGCTGGTCCCAAGACCGGACGCCCCGCTACGGGACGTCACACCTCAGCGCCAGAACAGTCTGTTGCCCGGCTGCCACGACGGTGGTGGCGGGAGGCCCGCAGGCCGCTGCGACGGAGTAGCGGCCTGGGCCCAGCCGGAGCGTGAATCGGCCAGCGGCGTCCGTCGTCGTGCGCACGACCCGCCCATCGGATGCGGTGGCCGAGATCTCCGTGTCCTGGCCCGGAGTGTTGTCCGCCGCCATGCGTCCAGTTCTCGGATTCAAGGGGCCGCCGTATATCCCGAGCCGCCCGGTCACCGTCCCGGCGACCGGTTCGGAGCTTCCGCCGCGGCTCGGACCGCAGCCCACAAGTGTCGGGCACATGACCAGCACCACGATCGTCGCACGACGCCACATACTCATACGACGGTTCAACCCTGAGGTCTGGTTCCACGCAAGCCGAACCGACCGACCACCCAGGACGAACCGGCTGCGATGCCGGTCCTGTCGGGTCGAGCCGTAGGGTCGAACGGGTGGAGACGACGCCGCTGCCGCCCCGCGTGCTCGTCATCGGTCTCGACCCTCGCCGGGTACCGGGGGACTGGGATCCCGAGCCCGTCGTCGAGGCGATCGCTGCGGGGTTCGCCCGATTCGTCGAACACGACGTCGGGGTGCAGCCGTGTCTGGTGGGTCTCGATGGCAGTGATGACATCCCGGCCGTGATCACCGCGGCGCTCAAGGCGACTGACTGGGAGTGTGTCGTTGTGGGCGGGGGTCTGCGGGTCGGGGACGAACAGGTCCAGCTCTTCGAGCAGGTAATCAACCTTGTTCGCCGCCACGCTCCCGACGCGGCAATCGCCTTCAACAGCAGCCCGAACGACACCTTCGACGCAGCCGCTCGCTGGATCGACACCGACTAGCGCCTCCGACTGCCCCGCGCGAACACCAGACGTAGCCCGGACTCTTTGGCAAGATGGACCGATGGACAGAGGTCTGCTCTTCCGCCGGGTGGCGTCGGCCACCAACAAGGTGATGCTGCCGGTAGTACGCAGCGGCCCGGGACGCCGGCTGTTCGGTGGCTCGATGGCCGTCGTCACCTACACCGGCCGCAAGTCGGGTCGTGAGGTGACCTTCCCGGTCAACTACCGACGCTCGGCGTCGGACGAGTTCGTGATCGGCGTGATGGCGCCGGACGCCAAGACATGGTGGCGCAACTTCACCGGCGACGGCGCCCCGATCCGGCTGCGCATCGGAGCGGAGGAATACACGGGCCACGGTTGCGCCGTGCGCTCCGACAGCGGCGTCTCGGTGCGGGTCAGCCTCAGCTAGTCGGTCGGCGACGTGGGAGCGTCGGCGAGGTCGATCTCGGTGACCGCAGCTGGGTCTACGACGAGCGGCTCCGCCGGGAATCCGCTCCGTGTCTGGACGGCGAAGAGCGGGACCTCGGCCTGACGGGCCTCCTCGAGGTCGTAGAGCAGAACCTGGCGGTCCGCTTCCGCCTCGTGGGCAGGTACGGCCGGCAGAGCGATCCGCAGTGGGGCCGCAGCGTCTCGGAGATGGATCACGATCTCGACGTCACTCATCCACCCAGCGTGCCACTACTCGACGCGGCCCGGTCGGGACCGCTGCCAAACATCCGGCACCTGGGTGCTCAGTCGGGTTCTGGGTGGGCGGCGCCTCCGCCGGCTGGAGAGTTACAGGTACGTTGGTAGGGCAGCCAGCACCGCTACGGCGCAGGTGCGGAAGGTGGTGGCCGTGCCCGATCGTGACCAGCGATCGATCGGACGGCTGCTCCTGTCCCAACAGAATGCCGCACCGGACGCGATCGTCGAGACGCTCATGGTGGCTACCGCCCCGGTCGGTGCCACCGACCTCGTGCTGTACCTGATCGACTACGAGCACACCGTGCTCATGCCGCACCCCGATGTATTGCCTCATGGACAGCGCCCGGAGGTCGCCACCGTGGACGGGTCGATGGCCGGTCGCGCATTCCAGTCAGCGACGGTGCTGGCTGCTCAGCGCGATGGTGCATGGCAGGTGTGGGTGCCGGTGCGCGAGCGGGCGAACAAGCTCGGCGTGCTGGCGCTGACCGTCCCGGTGTTCGACGAGGGCGTCGAGGATTTCTGCACTGAGCTCGGGAACGCAGC
The DNA here is from genome assembly GCA_025963285.1 of Jatrophihabitans sp. Lineage (GTDB taxonomy): Bacteria > Actinomycetota > Actinomycetes > Mycobacteriales > Jatrophihabitantaceae > JAOPUX01. Next base: position 60,158 of record JAOPUX010000027.1, on the reverse strand, counting down.
TGCGTATCTGGTGATGGCCAGCGCCCACTACACCGACCTTCCTCACCTGATGCGCCGCCACAAGGACATGGACCTGGCCGCCGAGATGCAGTGGTCGCTGCTCCCCCCGCTCTCCTTCAGCAGTGCCGGCACCACCATCGCGGGGCTGTTGGAACCGGCCTACGAGGTCGGCGGGGACTGCTTCGACTACGCCCTCAACGCCGGCACCCTGGACATCGCGATGTTCGACGCCATGGGCCACGGCCTGACCAGCTCGGTGCTGGCCTCGCTCGTCGTCGGTGCCTATCGACACGCCCGCCGAGACGGACAGACCCTGGCCGAGATCGCCATCTCCACCGACGCTGCGACCCGCACGTTCCCGGGCCCGCCCACCTTCGCAACGGCACTGCTTGCGCGACTGCGGCTCGACACCGGGCACCTGACCTGGCTCAGCTGCGGCCACCCGCAGCCGATCATCGTCCGAAGCGGGCACACCCTCGCCCCTGTCGATGCTGCACCCGGCGTGCCGATCGGGCTGGGCGCGCTCGGCAGCGTCACCGGCACCCTCGTCGAGGCCTCGCTCGAGCCGGGAGACGGCATTCTGATCTACACCGACGGCGTCACCGACGCGCAGGACCCTGACGGCGAATACTTCGGTGAGGAGCGCCTTCGCGATCTGCTCGGCCGTGAACATCAGTCCGGTGGCCCGCCGCAGGAAGTCATTCGACGGCTCGTCCGGTCGGCGCTCGACCACGCCCAGGTACGGCTGCGCGACGACGCAACCATGCTCTACATCCGCTGGAACGCCGACACCGACCGAGATTGATCCCGTCCGGCCTGACGAGCAACCGCCGCACTTCCCCGAGGCGCGAGTAGCCTCGTCACAGGCACCTGCGGATTCGGGGCCCTGACTCGAATCCGACGCCACTGCCAGCATCGCGGTCTGCGGTTCTGTGCTCCGCGAGCGATCGACTGGCGTCCGGGGACGTCGTCCCGGAGCAACCGCTGTGCACATCTCTGCGGCTCTCGCCGCGGACCTGATGGTCCTCACCGAGGTACTCGACAACCCGAACATCGATATCGCTGCCACGCTGCGCGGTGTGTCGAGCGCTGCCGAGATGGCCGTCAGCTCCTACGTCGGCCTGTCGGTTCAGATCGAGATGGACGCTGGGGTCGTGACCCTGGAAGCCTTCGAGGACGCCACCACCTACCCGGTTGTGCACTCCTCGCTACGGGCGTCATTGCAGTTGGGGTCCGACGGGCAGCCCTCGAAGGCATCACCGATGGTGTCGATAGTTCTGTATGCCTCTAACGCGGGCGCCTTCGTCGATCTGGCTGCGGATCTGTCGTGGTTGACCGCGGGTCTGGGGGCAACCGACACGGCACATTTCAGTTCGTCCGACATCGAGGTCGACGGGCATCTGGAACCGCTCAGGGGGCACGCACGACGCGTGTCGATCAGCGACCTGACCGTGGTGAACCAGGCGATCGGAGTCCTCATCGGTGAGGGCGAGACCCCCGAGCAGGCCGAACGCGAGCTATATCTCGCGGCCGCGCGTGATGGCGTCGAGGTCACGGCGGCGGGAAAGGCTGTGCTGGCGCGCATCGACAGGACGCGGAGCGACGGTGGGCCCGCGGTGTAGTTTGGGAGTAGCTGACGAATTTGGCAGCCGGGGAACGAGCGCGCCGTCCGCCGCGAGCTCACAGGGCAGCAGCCCGCAACCCGGCATACGGGTGACATCGCACTGCGCGGACACCTCATGATCGCTCGAACCCTGCCAACGGCCTCCCCGACGCCAGCCGCCCACGCCGAGCCGAGGGGTCTGCTCGCCACATCGAGCGGGCTGCGGCTCGCCAGTGCCATACGCCTCGTCCTCGCCGCGCTCGCCCTGCCCGTCGCCTCTGTGGTCTCCGCCGGGCTGTCGGTCTGGGTGGTCCAACGACACGATGAGGGTCGAGTAGCCCACCACGCGCGCCGAACGCGGCGGCGCATCAGCGGTGGCTTCGCGTGAGTGCCTGGAGCAGAGTGAACCTGTGATGCAGTCATGACCGACGACCGATCCGGCCCCCTGAGCCCGGAGCAGGAGAGCTCAGATGCCGCAGACCTGCGAGCCAGCCTCGACAGCCTCTCCGGCCTGGTCGGGGGGACTCTGGGTCTCCAGGAACTCCTGACCCAGGTCGCGACCTACGCCGCCAGGGCAATCCCTGGGGCGGACGGCGCTGGAGTGACCCTGCTTCGGCTCGATCGCACCGAGAACCTCGTCGACGCTCTCGCGGCAAGCCATCAGTTCGTGAGCGAGATCGACGAGGTCCAGTACAAGGTGCTGAACGAAGGTCCGTGCATCAGCGCCGCGCTCGAACGGCGCACGATGCGCTCAGGATCCCTCGGCGGTGAGCAGCGCTGGCCGCGTTTCGGCCCCAGGGTCGGCCGAATGGGCGTGCACAGCGTGCTGTCCCTGCCGCTCCTCCTGCCCAACACCGTCGTGGGAGCGATCAACGTCTACGCCCATGACAAGGACGTCTTCGACGAGCACGCCGCCGAACTCGGCGAACTCTTCGCCAAACCGGCTGCCGTCGCGGTCCACAATGCTCAGCTGCTCGCGCAGGCCTTGACACTGACGCAGCAGCTGCAGGCCGCCCTGGCGAGCCGGCCGGTGATCGATCAGGCCATCGGGCTCATGCGTGGTCGCTCCGGGCAGAGCGCCGATGAGGCCTTCGCGCGCCTGAGAGAGATCAGCCAGAGCGAGAACATCAAGCTCACTGCCGTCGCAGAGCGCGTGGTCGACGAGGCGGTGCGCCGCGCCCGTGCGCGGCGGCTGCAGTCCTGACGCGACCCTGCTGGGCCCTCAGGGTGCGGCGCGTAGCGTGGTAGCTGGTTGAGGATCAGCCGTCTGGAATCAGCATCGACGTCGTCGTGGCTGTGGAGCGTCCCGCTCAGGACCAGACACTTCGGTGAGTCGTAGTGCGGTCACCCGTTTCCGTCGGTGCCCGCGTAGCGCCAGCGTGCCAGCCGCCTCGCCAGATGACGCCGCGGTCGTGTTCAGCCCGTCTATCGGAGTGCTCGCAGTGAAGGTCCTCGTCGTCATCCTCGTCATCCTCGCGCTCGTCCTGTTGCTCGGCTTCGTGCTGTCAGCACGGATCATCAAGCAGTACGAGGAGGGGGTGCTGTTCCGGCTGGGCCGCGTGCTCGGGCCCCGCGCACCCGGGTTCCGGCTGATCATCCCGTTCGTCGACGTCATGCACCGGGTGTCGTTGCGGATCATCACGATGCCGATCCAGTCCCAGGGCATCATCACCAACGACAACGTCAGCGTCGACGTCTCCGCGGTCGCCTACTTCAAGGTCGTCGACGCGGTGAAGTCTGTCGTGGCGATCGAGAACGTCTACACCGCCATCGATCAGATCGCGCAGACCACACTGCGCAAGGTGGTCGGCCAGCACACCCTCGACCAGACGCTGTCGGAGACCGACAAGATCAATCTCGATATTCGCAAGATCCTCGATGTCACCACCGTCGAGTGGGGCGTCCAGGTGACCCTCGTCGAGCTGAAGGACATCCAGCTGCCCGACAGCATGAAGCGCGCGATGGCCCGCCAGGCCGAGGCAGAACGGGAGAAGCGAGCCAAGATCATCAATGCCGAGGGCGAGTCGCTCGCGGCCGCGGCGCTCGGGGACGCCTCCGACATCATGATGGCCCACCCCCTCGCGCTGCAGCTGCGCAACCTGCAGAGCCTCGTCGAGATCGGGGTCGACAAGAACACCACTGTCGTGTTCCCAGCGCCCCTGATGACCACCATCGCGGAACTGGGCTCGTTCCTTGCCCGCGAGTCCGCCGCTGCTGCCCCCGCCGTGAACGCGGCCGCGGCCTCCGTGACTCCGGTGCCCGTCGCCTCCGCAACGAGGATCACCAAGTAGCGCCAGTCGCCGCCGTCTATCCGGCCTAGCTGTGTCAGCATCGAGGCATGTTGGAGGAGCGGCGAATCCCGACCCGGACGCCCGAGTGGCGAACCATCTACGAACGCATCCGGGTCGCGATGGATCTGACCTCACGCCTGAACGTTCTGCCTTTCAGCGACATCGACTCGCGTAACGCGCTGCTCGGCGAGCTCCTGGGCACGCCGCTGTCCAGCGCCATCGTCCACCCGCCGTTCTACTGCACCTATGGCCTCGGGATCGAGCTCGGCGAGCGGACCTCGGTCGGCCAAGCCTGTTCGTTCCTCGACCTCGGTGGCATCACGATCGGCGACCGAACGATGATCTCGCCGAAGGTCACACTCATCACGGAGGGCCACCCCATCGACCCGGCCGAGCGCTACGCCTTCATCACCGTCGCGCCGATCGTCATCGAGGCCGACGTCTGGATCGGGGCGGCGGCCACCATCCTTCCCGGCGTGACGATCGGCCACGACTCGGTCGTCGGCGCGGGCGCGGTGGTGGCCAAGGACGTGCCTCCCCTGACCGTCGTCACCGGACCTGGCCAGGTCGAGCGTCGACACCTGACTCCCCGGTCCAGCGCCGAGACCCCAGCGTGATCGCTTCGACCTGCCGCAAGCGTCAGGACGAACCAGCTCGGCCGGCCGCCCGGTACGGTGCAGAACGTGCCTGTGAACACGAGCGGCGTTCGGCAGCAGAGCGTCTGGGCGAGCATCGTCAGCGATGATGCGGCGGCGCTTCGTAGCTGGCTGCTTCACCTTGGGTTCGTCGAAGACCTCCTCATCCCGGGTGATCGGGACGGCGAGATCCACCACTGTCAGCTGGATTGGCCTGAGGGCGGCCGAGTTCTGCTGTCGAGCACCGGCGAGCATCCAACTCCTTGTCGGCCGGGAGCGAACTCGCTTCATGTCGTGACGGCCGATCCGGACGCCGTGATGTCCCGGGCCCGCATGCTGGACGCAAGGGTCGTGCACGAACTCACCGAGCAGACCGACTACCCGTCGCGCGACTTCACCGTGGCTGACCCCGACGGCAATCACTGGACCTTCGCGACCTTTGCGGGCTAGCCCCTGACTCGCGAACGCATCGCTAACCTGGCTGCATGGATGCCACGTTCACGGCCGAGCTGTTCGAGTGGCGCGGCCCAGCGCCGTTCTACTGGCTGGCGCTGCCAGAGGACGTCTGCGACTACGTGCGCGCGGAAGCCCAGGAGGCGACCTACGGATGGGGTGCCATCCCCGTCCGGGTGCGCGTCGGCACGACGTCGTGGGAGACCTCGCTGCTCCCCCGCGATGGCGGGTACGTGCTGCCGATGAAGCTTCACGTACGCAGTCAGGAAGGCATCGGCGCCGGAGACTCGGTCCTGGTAGCAATGAGCGTCGCTCCGCGCGGCGGACGCGCCGCCAACGGCACCGGCCCCACCGTGTGATGCCGGGCGGTACTCGATCGAGCCCCGAACAACGAGGGGTCGTGCGGACCTACCTAGCATCTTGGGGTAGGCCGGATTCGTATCTAGGGTCGACGAAGGCTGCGTGGAGCCTCCGATGTGGCTGATCGGAGGCATCGCGACGGTGGGAACCCGGAGCTCAAGTGCGGGCGTCATCAACTGCGTTCGGCAGTAGCGGAGGCGGCTCCAACCTCACCGGTGTTCCTCGACCGATCTGAGCAACGGCGTGATCGGACCACTCGATCACGGCTGCGAGATCCAGTCCGTAGGGCCGGGTGGCTACGTATGGCGCCAGGTTCGCCGCGCCGCGTTCGATGAGTCGCACGCCGCCGACCGCGTTGCCGCGAGCCGCATGCGTGATACCGACAGCGATCTGGGCCAACCCGCGCCACAGTTCGCGCTCGACGTCAGGCTGCGCCTTCCAGGCGTCTTCGAGGACCTCGTGCGCGTGGAACGGGTGGCCGTCACCGAGCAACCGGTGCGCCTCGATCAGCGACTCCTGTGCCGTGCGGCTGATGCCTTCGGGCTGCTCGCCGACACCGACAGTTCCGTACGGCAGCGGTCGACCCAGCGCGTCCCGAGGGCGAGTGTTTCGTCGTGGGCGTGCACTTCCGGACTGCCGCGTCCGGGCGTCGGCCATTCGATCGTCGCCCACAGGCCCTCCTTCCCGAATGCGTACAACGAAACGTCCCCCATAGTGCTCCTGCGGGTTCCCCACATGCAGCCGTTTCGATGAGGGCGTCGGCCCTGAGGTCGACGAGCGCCACCGGCTGCCCGTTCGTCGGCCGACTTGCGCGCTATGTCGGCGAGAGAGATACTTGTAGGCAGCAAGTTGTTGTGCGGCGCAAGTAGGAAGCGGTGAGGACGATGGGCGGGACGGCATCGGCGCTGCCATCGAGCGACGCCAGTACCACAGCGAACCGGTCGACCGAGGTGGCTGCGGTCGCCTCGAATGTGATCGACCTGGTCCGCGCCTTCGCGAAGGCCAAGGTGCGGATGATGCAAGACGCCGAGCACGACGTCGATCGGGCCGCGCATCTTCTGCTGCGCAGTATCGAGTCCAACGGGGCGATGCGGGTCAGCGGTTTGGCCGCTAGCGTCGGCTCGGACGTCTCGACCGTCAGCCGTCAGGTCAGCGCCCTGGTGAAAGAGGGTCTGCTGGAGCGTCGCGCAGACCCCGGCGACAGCCGCGCGAGCCTGCTGGTGCCGACCAACGCCGGTCGAGCGGTCATCGCCCGGCATGACCAGATCCGTGCGGCGTTCTTCGAACGCGTACTTGCCGATTGGGACGTCGACGAGCTGCGGCATTTCGCTCGCCTGCTCGAACGCTTTGGCGACTCCTACCAGCGCGCGCTAACACCCGAGCCCTCCGATCAAGACACGAACGCGACCACCTCATGGCCTCCGTCTGATCGCCCCACCAAATCCGGAGGAATTGTCCGATGACTGCAACCGTCGCCCCACCGGCACCATCATCGACGGAGGAACTTAGCCACCGTCAGATCCTGACGATCCTGTCTGGGCTCGTCATGGGTATGTTCCTGGCCGCGCTGGACCAGACGATCGTGTCGACCGCGATCAAGACCATCGGGAACGACCTCAACGGGCTCTCGGCACAGGCCTGGGTCACCACCGCGTTCCTGATCACCTCGTGCATGGCCGCGCCGATCTTCGGCAAGCTCTCCGACATCTACGGCCGCAAGCGGCTCTTCATGCTGGCCATCGTTATCTTCGTCGCCGGCTCCGCGATGTGCGGGATCGCGACGTCAATGTATGAACTGGCCGGCTTCCGCGCGTTCCAGGGCATCGGCGCAGGCGGCATCATGCCGCTGGCACTGGCCGTGATCGGCGACATCATCCCGCCACGGGAACGCGCCCGCTACCAGGGCTACATGATGGCCGTCTTCGCCAGCGCCTCGGTGCTCGGCCCCGTCCTCGGCGGCCTGCTCTCCGGAGCGCACGACGTCCTCGGCATCGCCGGATGGCGCTGGATCTTCTACATCAACGTCCCGCTCGCGGCGGTCGCGCTCCTGGTCATCGCGAAGGTTCTCAAGCTCGACCACGTGCGCCGGGAACGCCGCATCGACTGGTGGGGTTCGGTGCTGCTGGCCGTCGGTCTGGTGCCGCTGCTCGTCGTGGCCGAGCAGGGCCAGTCGTGGGGCTGGTCCTCCGTCGGGGCGTTCACCTGCTACGTCGTCGGCGCCGTAGGGCTCGTCTGGTTCGTCTGGAGCCAGCACAAGATGGGCGACGACGCGCTGCTGCCGCTGCGCCTGTTCCGCAGCCCCACCTTCTCTGTCGCGTCCGCCCAGGCCACCATCATCGGTATGGCCATGTTCGGTGGCCTTGCGGTCCTGCCGCTCTACCTGCAGATCGTCAAGGGCGCCTCGCCCACCAAATCGGGGCTGTTGCTGCTGCCGCTGGTCGCCGGCATGATGAGCGCCTCCCTCGGCTCCGGAAGGCTGATCGCTCGAACCGGTCGCTACAAGATCTTCCCGGTCATCGGTTCCGTGCTCATGGTCATCGGGATGGCGCTGCTGGTCACCCTGCACGCCGACACGGCCCTCTGGCAGACAGACATCTACATGCTCGTCTTCGGCGCCGGGCTCGGGTTGAACATGCAGAGCCTCGTGCTGGCCATGCAGAACTCTGTGCCTCCGCAAGACATGGGTGTCGCCTCGGCTGCCTCGAGTTTCTTCCGTTCCGTCGGCGGCACGCTAGGCACCGCAATCTTCCTGTCGATCCTGTTCTCACTCGCCGGCACCAACATCAGCCACCAGTACGTCAAGGCCACCACCGACCCGGGTTACCTGGCCGCCGCGAAGGCCAACCCCGGCCAGCTCACCACCCTGCACCACCACCTCGGCAGCGGGCTCGACGACACCTCGTTCCTCGGCGGACTGCCCAAGCCGCTCAGCCACCCGTTCTTCGTCGGCTTCTCCAACGCCGCCGATGTCGTCTTCCTCGTCACCGCGATCCTGCTGCTCGCGGCCGTCGTCCTCTCCTCCCGCCTGAAGGAGGTTCCGCTCAGGCTGGTGTCGGGCAACCAGGCTCGCGCCGAGGCAGAGACGACGCCGAGGTCAGGCGCCGGAGCCAACACGGCGGTGGGCACCGAGGAACTCAACCTGTCCGTGAACGAAGCCATGGACGCAGATCCCACCTATGACGAGGCCACCGCGCAGAGCAACGACGCGACCGCAGCGCCGAGGGCCGGCACCCTCCCACCAATCTGACCACCTATCCCGGCTGAGGTTCACTGCCCTCCACTCGGTGCCCGTCACCGTCCCAGTTGGCCTTGTTCATCTTCGACGGCTGGACCCGCGGCGGCTCACCCTCCTGCTTCGGGAAGTTCGGCGGGTATGGTGCGTCGCCGACGCCGGCCTGCTCATCGCGGTCGGCCCACTCCAGCAGCGGCTCGATCGACCAGGCGACGTCGTCGATGCCGGCGTGCACATCACCCAGCGCGGCGAAGCGGGCGGGCATCGTGGCGATCGTGAAGTCCTCGGTGTCGACGTCGGGCAGCTCGTCCCACGTCACCGGGGCAGACACCGGCCCGTGCGGCATCCCGCGCACCGAGTACGCGGCGGCGATGGTCCGGTCCTTGGCGTTCTGGTTGTAGTCGAGGAAGATCTGCGCGCCACGCTCCTCCTTCCACCAGGCGGTGGTCACCAGCTGGGGTGCCCGCCGCTCGACCTCCCGCGCGAAGGCCAGCGCGGCCCGGCGCACCTCGCGGAACCCGAAGGCCGGCTCGATGCGCACATAGATGTGGATGCCCCGGTTGCCGGAGGTCTTCGGCCAGCCGACGGCGCCGAGCTCGGCGAGCACCTCGCGCACGATCAGGGCCACCTGTTTGGCCTCGCGCAGGTCGGTGCCGGGCTGCGGGTCGAGGTCAATGCGCAGCTCGTCGGGGCGCTCGACCGCAGCGCGGCGGGTGTGCCACGGATGGAATTCGACGGTGGACATCTGCACCGCCCAGATCACCGACGCCAGCTCGGTGACGCAGAGCTCGTCGGCAGTGCGGCCGGACGGGAAGGAGACCTCGGCCGTCTCGACCCACTCAGGGGCGCCCTTGGGCAGCCTCTTCTGGTAGATCTTCTCCCCCGCCGTGCCCTCCGGGTAGCGGTGCAGCATGCAGGGCCGCTCGCGCAGCGCGCGCACGATGCCCTCGCCCACCGAGAGGTAGTAGTTGACGAGGTCGAGCTTCGTCTCGCCCCGCTCGGGGAAGTAGACGCGGTCCGGATTGCTCACGCGGACGAGGCGCGAGCCGACCGGGATCTCGACGCTGGGCGAGGCCATACCCCGACGCTATCGCGGCACGCCGACAACCGCGGGCAACGACAGGATTCGCTTGCGCGTTTACGCTGGCGGTGTGTGGACAGAGGAGCAGTACGACGACGACGAGCCGGCCGGTCCCCTGCCCTATGTCGACGGCGCCTGGGGCCGCACGGCCAACCCGAACACCGTCGACGGCGAGCTGCAGAACCTGGCCGCCTTCGGCAACGGGCTGGCCCGCCTCAGCGGACCGCGGCGCACCGGCGCCAAACTCGTCGTCTGGCTGATCCTGATCAGCACCGCGCTCACCGTCATCTACGGGATCATCGGCATCTTCCAGAGCTGAACGGTCCCCGGCACGCGCGGCGCTCGGTAACGTCGATCCGGTGAAGCGCACCGAACGACTCCCGGCCCCCACCGTCGTCAAGACCGACGAGCAGTGGCGCGCCCAGCTCTCCAAGCACGAGTACGACGTGCTGCGCCGGGCCGGCACCGAGCGGGCCTTCACCGGCGAGTACACCGACAACCACCGCGTCGGCGTCTACAAGTGCCGGGCCTGCGATCACGAGCTCTTCCGCAGCGAGGGCAAGTTCGACTCGCACTGCGGCTGGCCGTCCTTCTTCACCCCGCTGGCCGGTGACAACATCCTCGAGCGCACCGATCGGTCGTGGGGCATGAGCCGCACCGAGATCCTCTGCGCCCACTGCCACAGCCATCTCGGGCACGTGTTCAACGAGCGAAACGGCACCCCGACCAACCTGCGCTACTGCATCAACTCGATCTCGCTGACCTTCGACGAGGACGCGCCAAGCTAGGGCAGCGCGGCGACCAGCTCGGCGGTGGCGCGGCGCGAGCCGGTGTAGAACGGCACCTCTTCACGGACGTGCCGGCGCGTCTCGGAGCCGCGCAGGTGCCGCATCAGGTCCACGATGCGGTCCAGCTCGTCGGCCTCGAACGCGAGCATCCACTCGTAGTCGCCCAGCGCGAACGACGAGACGGTGTTGGCGCGGACGTCGGGGTAGTCGCGCGCCATCTTGCCGTGCTCGGCCAGCAGTGCGCGGCGCTCGTCGTCGGGCAGCAGGTACCACTCGTAGCTGCGCACGAACGGGTAGACGCAGACGTAGGCGCGCGGGGTCTCGTCGGCCAGGAACGCCGGCACGTGGCTCTTGTTGAACTCGGCCGGGCGATGCAGGGCCATGTTCGACCAGACCGGCTCGAGGTGCGTGCCGAGGGTCGTGCGGCGGAATCGGCTGTAGGCCTCCTGCAGCAGGTCGGCCGTCGGGGCGTGCCACCAGATCATCAGGTCGGCGTCGGCGCGCAGGGCGCTGACGTCGTAGGTGCCGCGCACCGTGATGTCCTTGCCGGCCAGCTCCTCGAAGAGCGCGTCGACCTCGGCCACCAGCTCCGAACGGTCGTCACTGCCGAGGCGGTGCGTCACTTTGAACACCGACCAGGCGGTGTAGCGAATGACGTTGTTGAGCTCGCGTGCTGTCTTCCCGTCGACCATGTCCCTCATTCTCCCGCAGCGGGCGCGCGGCCCTGCAGCGACCCGTGCACGACGGCCGCGGCGGCCCGCGCGGTGGCGATGCAGGCCGGGATGCCGATCCCGTCGAAGGTGGCCCCGCAGATGCCGAGCCCCGGCACGGCGTCGAGCGCGGCACGGATGCGGGCCACCCGTTCGATGTGCCCGACGCCGTACTGCGGCAGCCCGCCGCCCCAACGCGTGACGATCGCATCCACCGGTTCGGCCGCCACCCCGAGCAGCTCCAAGAGGTCGTGGCGCACCAGCTGGATCAGGTCGGCGTCGTCGCGCTGGAGCACCTGGGACTCACCGATGCGCCCCACCGAAGCACGCAGCATCGTCAGCCCGCCGGTCTCGAGAGACCACTTCTGCGACGAGACGGTCACCGCCTTCACCGCCAGCCCCTCCCGCATCCCGACCAGCAGCCCGCTGCCTGCCGGCAGTTCGATGCCCGAGAAGGCGAAGGAGGCGATCGCCATGCTTGCCGTCTCGACGGCGTCGAGCTCGGCGGCGGCAGCCGGGGCGAGTGAGCGCAGCAGCCGGGCCGCCTTCGCCGCCGGCACGGCCAGCACCACACCGTCGAACTCGACGAGCCGCGAGTCAGGGACCGCGCCGATCTCCAGGGCGAAGCCGGCGGGCGTCCGGCGCACCGCGCGCACCGTCACCCCGCTCTGCACCTCGAAGCGGCCGGCGCCCACGAGCTCGACCGGCAGCCGCCCGACACCGCCCTGCAGGGACGCGAAGACAGGCCCGGTGGCAGGGTTGCGACTCCCCCGCGCCACCACCCGTCCGGCCGCCTCGATCAGCGAGCCGCCCTCGGCGAGCTCGGCCGCCAGCACGGGCATGGTGGCCCGCAGCGACAGCGCGTCAGCCCGGCCGGCATAGACACCACCCAGCAGCGGCTCCACCAGCCGATCCGCCACCTCGTTGCCCAGCCGGTCCCGCACCAGGTCACCCACGGAGACGTCGTCGGTCAGCGGCGGCAGCGGGGGCAGGCCCGGCTCGCCAGCGACCCGCTCCAAGCCATGATCGGTGAGGACGTCGGCGCTACGCAGCGCGTCGAGATCGGCCGGGATCCCCATCATCGTGTGGGCCGGCATGGCGCGGCGCCGGCCCCCCACCCGCAGCCCGGCCGTGATCGTCTGGGGATGCACGACGGCGTCGGTCAGCCCCAGCTCGTCGATCAGGGCCAGCCCCTCGGGGCGGCGGGCCAGGATCGACTCGGCGCCCACGTCGATGGGGAAGCCGGCCACCGACTCGCGGCGCAGCTTGCCCCCCACCTCCGCGGCCGCCTCGAAGACCGTCACCTCGTGCCCCAGGCCGCTCAGGGCCCAGGCCGCCGACAGCCCCGAGATCCCGCCGCCGACGACGGCGACCCGAGCGGCCATCAGAGTGAGTGGACGAGCTCGACGATGCGGGTCAGCACGTCCGGGTCGGTGCTCGGCGGCACGCCGTGACCGAGGTTGAAGATGTGGCCGGGTGCCTGGCGCCCCTCAGCGACGATGCGCCGGACCTCGCGTTCGATCACGGCGGACTCCGAGCCGAGGAAGGCGGGGTCGAGGTTGCCCTGCACCGCCGCACCGGGGCCGATCCGCCGGGAGGCCTCGTCCAGCGGCACCCGCCAGTCCACCCCCACCACGTCAGCGCCCGCCGCCCGCATCGAGGTCAGCAGCTCGCCGGTGCCGACGCCGAAGTGGATCAACGGCACGCTGCCGGCCAGCGGCTCGAGCACCGCCTTGCTGTGCGGCAGCACGTACCTCTCGTAGTCGGCCCGCGAGAGTGCCCCGGCCCACGAGTCGAAGAGCTGGACGGCTGAGGCGCCGGCGTCGATCTGCACCTGCAGGAACTGCCTCGCGATCACCGCAAGACGGGCCAGGAGGGCGTTCCACAGCTCCGGATCGCCGTGCATCAGCGCCTTGGTGCGGGCGTGGTCCTTCGACGGGCCGCCCGCGACCCGGTAGCTCGCCAGCGTGAACGGGGCCCCGGCGAAGCCGATCAGCGGTGTGGCGCCGAGCTCACGCGTCAGCGACCGCACCGCGGCCGTCACGTACGGGACGTCCGCGGGGTCGAGGACGCGCAGCTGGTCGAGGTCAGCCAGCGATCGGATCGGCTTCTCGACCACCGGCCCCACCCCGGGCACGATGTCCACGCCCACCCCGATGGCCACCAGCGGCACCACGATGTCGGAGAAGAAGATGGCGGCGTCTACCCCGTGCCGGCGCACCGGCTGCAGCGTGATCTCGGTGATGAGATCGGCGTCCTGGAGGGCATCGAGCATGGCGACATCCGCCCGCAGCGCCCGGTACTCGGGCAGTGACCGCCCGGCCTGGCGCATGAACCAGACCGGCGGACGCGGCCCCGGCCTACCGGTGGCGGCACGGACCAACAGGGACTCAGACGGGTGCGCGGGCTCAGACATCGCCGTCCATCGTCCCACGTCGGGTCGGCGCGCCTGCTTCGGATCAGCGGGCTCACATGTCAGCGTGAACATATGCCCGCCGCCGTCCGTCACCACCGCGTCGCGTGACGACGCATACGCCGGTCACCCCGCTGAACGCGTCCGTGTCTGACGAACCCACAAACCCCGAGGAGCCAGCCCGTCCGGAGCTGTTCCGGGCTGCGGTCGCCAGCCTCATCGGCACCCGCGTTCGCGCCGAGGTGCACGTCGAGCCGCTGCGTCCTCCCCAGCGCCTGGCACCGTGGAGCTACGCCATCTCGGCCGACGTCCGCGACGCCGACGGCGACGAGGTGGCTACCGGCCGGCTGGTGCTGCTGCACGACCCTGACGGGGTGGAGGCCTGGGACGGCGTGCTCCGCCTGGTGGCCTTCGCCTCGGCGGAGATGGACGACCAGATGGGCAACGACCCGATGCTCCCCCAGGTCGGCTGGAGCTGGCTCACCAGTGCCCTCGTCGAGCGCGGCGCCGCGCACCGCGCCGCAGGCGGCACCGTCACCCAGACCACCTCCACCCGCTTCGGTGACATCCACGGACCGCAGACGAGCGTCGCGCTCGAGCTGCGCGCCTCCTGGACGGCGGAGACCGAGGACATGGCCCCGCATCTCGCAGCCTTCGTCGACATGCTCTGCCTTGCCGCCGGCCTGCCGCCCGAAGGCGTGACCCTGCTCTCCCCCACGTGACAGAGAACGAGCCGGAGCAGGCGCCGGAGGTTCCGCTTCTCAGCCAGCCCGCCGACGGCGTCCCCGAGCCACTGGTCGCCAGCGGCGAGCTGAGTCGATTTGTCGACCTGATCGCGGCCGGTACCGGCCCGGTGGCCTTCGACGCCGAGCGCGCCTCCGGCTACCGGTACAGCCAGCGCGCGTACCTGATCCAGCTTCGCCGTGCTGGTGCCGGCACGGCGCTCATCGACCCCATCGAGCTCCCTGCCCTCAGCGGGCTCAACGCCGTGCTGCAGGACACCGAGTGGCTGCTGCACGCCGCCAGCCAGGACCTGCCGTGCATGGCCGAACTCGGACTGCACCCCCCGCGGCTCTTCGACACCGAGCTGGCCGGCCGGCTGCTCGGCGAGGAGCGGGTTGCCCTCGGCACGATGGTCGAGCAGCACCTCGGTGTCCGGCTCGAGAAGGGTCACTCCGCCGCCGACTGGTCCACCCGACCGCTGCCGCACGACTGGCTCGTATATGCCGCCCTCGACGTCGAGCTGCTCAGCGACCTGCGCGACGTGCTCGCCGCGGCCCTGCACGACGCCGGGAAGTCCGAATGGGCCCGCCAGGAGTTCGAGGCGGTCCGGCTGGCCCCTCCGCCGCCCCCGCGCAGCGAGCCGTGGCGGCGCACCTCCGGCATCCACGCCCTGCGCAACCGTCGCCAACTCGCGGTGGTCCGCTCGCTCTGGCACGCCCGTGACGACTACGCCGCCCGTCGCGACGTCGCCCCCGGGCGGCTGCTGCCCGACGCCGCGATCGTCGAGGCCGCCAAGGCCATGCCGAAGCGGCAGGCCGACCTGCTGGCCATCAACGTCTTCAACGGCCCGCGGCAGCGGCGTCAGGCCGAGCGCTGGTTCGCCGCGATCGAGACGGCCCTCGCCCTGCCCGACGGGGAGCTACCGACCTCCACCGGCAGCGGTGGCGACGGCGTGCCGCCCCCGGCCCGCTGGCGCGATCGCGATCCGGCAGCCGCTGAGCGGCTGGCCCGGGCTCGTGCCGCCGTCTCCGCGCTCGCCGAGGAGCACACCGTCCTGGCGCAGAACCTGCTCGCCTCCGACGTGATCCGCCGGATCTGCTGGGAACCGCCGACCCCGACCACCGATGCGGTCCGCGCCCGCATGGGTGAACTCGGGGCGCGGCAGTGGCAGATCGACCTGACGCTCACCGCGCTGACCGAGGCGCTGCAGAACGCGCCGGCCGCCGAGACACCAACACCGGGGACGCCCCCAGCGGAGACACCGGCGGAGCCGACCTCAGACGGCGACTGAGCCGCTCTGCTTGATCGCCGGCTCGCGCGCCACCGACGGCACCGAGGTGGCTGCCTTGGGCAGCTCGATCCGGATCGCCAGCCCACCGAAGGGCGGTGCTGCGGCCTGCAGCTTGCCGTGGTGCGCATCCACGATCAGCCGGACGATCGCCAGCCCGAGGCCCGCGCCCCGGGTGGCGGTGCGCAGCCGTCCGCCTCGGCGGAACGGCTCGAAGAGTGCGTCGACGTCTGTCGAGGCGATCACGGTGCCGCCGTTGGAGACGTGGATCCAGACCCGCTCGCTGGTCTGTCCCGTCGTGACGCGCAGCCAGCCGTTCGGGACGTTGTGCCGGATGGCGTTCTCGACGAGGTTGCCGATCAGCCGCTCCAGCAGGCGCGGGTCGCCCATCGTGATCCCGGGCTCCAGCTCCGTCTCGAGGGTGACGCCCTTCTCGGCGGCCTCGGCGGCCACCCCCTCCAGGATCGGCGGCACCAGGCTCGACACCTCCACCTGCTCGCGGACCTCCAGCTCGCCGTGGTCGACGGCCTGCAGCCGCGCGAGCGTCAGCAGGGAGGCCACGAGGCGCTGCGCCCGGTCGGTGGCCAGGATGACGACCTCGCCCATCCGGCGCAGCTCGGCGACGTCGGCATCCGGGTCGGAGAGGGTCACCTCGAGTTCGGTGCGGATGACGGCCAGCGGGGTGCGCAGCTCATGGCTGGCGTTGGCCACGAAGAGCTTCTGGCTGTCGAACGCGGCGTCGAGGCGGCCCAGCATCTCGTCGAAGGTGTCGGCCAGCTCGCGCAGCTCGTCGTCGGGGCCGCCGAGGTTGATCCGCTGGTCGAGGTTGTCGGTGGAGAGCTGCTTGGCCGTCTGGGTGAGCCGGGCGACGGGCCGCAGCGCCTGCTTGGCGAGCAGGTAGCCACCCACGGTCCCGATCACGACCACGATGCCGAAGAAGACCAGCCCACCGTGCAGCATGTAGTCGATCGCACTGCTGCGCGCGCTGCTGCCGATCTGGTTCAGGTCCTCGGCCGCCGCGGTCTTCGGGTGCGTCCGGCTGTTGTCGTTGACCGCCTTGGTGATCGAGTTGTTGAGGATCACGATCGAGGTGAAGAGCAGCGATACCCCAACAAGTAGGACAAGTCCGCCGTAGAGCAGCGCCATTCGCAGGCGCAGCGTTGGGCGGAGGAGCCTCACGACGCCGTCCCGGCTCCTTCAACGATGTCGAGGACGGCGGGATCGATGCGATAGCCGGAGCCGACGACGGTGTCGATGATCGCGGGTTCACCGAGCTTGCGACGCAGCGTCATCATCGTCACGCGCACGGTGGTGGTGAACGGGTCGGCGTTCTCGTCCCAGACCCGGTCGAGCAGCTCCTCGCTGCTCACGACCGCGCCCTGAGCCATGAGCAGCGTCTCCAGGACGCCGAACTCCTTACGGGTCAGCTCGACGTGCTCACCGCGCCGCAGCACGGTGCGCTTGGCCGAGTCGAGCTCGATGTCGCCTGCCGTCAGTACGGGCGGTGCGGCAGGCGTGGTGCGCCGGGCCAGGGCCCGGACCCGCGCGACCAGCTCGGCGAAGGCGAAGGGCTTGGGCAGGTAGTCGTCAGCGCCGAGGGCCAGGCCGGCGACCCGGTCCTCGACGGTGCCACTGGCGGTGAGCATCATGACGCGCGTCAGCACGCCGTCTTCGGTGAGCTTGCGACAGACCTCGTCGCCGGACATGCCAGGCAGGTCGCGGTCGAGAACCACGACGTCGTAGCGGGTCAGCGCCGCCTTGCGGTAGCCGTCCTCGCCGTCGGTCGCCACGTCGACGGCCATCCCCTCGCGGCGCAGCCCGCGGGCAACCGCCTCCGCGAGCTGGATTTCGTCCTCAACTACGAGGATGCGCATGTGTCCTCCGGGCCATTCCGTTGATCTACGACGATCAGTCGCCGTCGATGTCTACCGCACGCCGAGCGACCGGGAAAGTCTGCTCGGTGTCACTAGAAGGTGAAACGACGGCCGACCACTCAACGATGCGCCGGCCGATGTCCTGGATTGTCAGCCCCGCCCATGTACGCACATCCGCCACGCGCCCGTGCACGGGAAACTCGGCCGGAACGCCGATCTGCCGCAGCGGCACGTCGACGCCCGCCGCGACCAAGGCCTGGGCCACCCGGCTGCCGACCCCGCCGGCGACGCTGCCGTCCTCGACGGTGACGACGAGCGCGGCCTCGCGGGCCAGCGTGATCAGGCCGGGGTCTACCGGAGTGACCCAGCGGGGGTCGACGACGCGCACCGTGTAGCCGGCCTGCCGGACCGAGGCGCAGGCGTCGAGCACCTCGGTGGCGGTGGAGCCGACCGCGACGACGAGCACGTCCACGGCCGCTGCCGAGGGCTCGGCGAGCACGTCGACGCCACCCACGCGGCGCAGGGCCGGGATCGGATCGGTGAGCGGGGTCTTCGGGAAACGGACGACCGTGGGGCCGTCGCCGTGCTCCACGGCCTCGTTGAGCTCCAGGCGCAGCGTGGCCTCGTCACGCGGCGCGGCGATCCGGATACCCGGCACCACACCCAGCAGGGCGAGATCCCAGACGCCGTTGTGGCTCGGGCCGTCCTCACCGGTGATCCCGGCGCGGTCGAGCACCACGGTCACCGGCAGCTTGTGCAGGGCGACGTCCATCAGCAGCTGGTCGAAGGCGCGGTTCAGGAACGTCGCGTAGATGGCCACCACCGGATGCAGGCCGCCCGAGGCCAGCCCGGCGGCCGAGGTCAGCGCGTGCTGCTCGGCGATGCCGACGTCGTAGCAGCGCTCCGGGAAGCGGCGGTTGAAGGCCCCCAGGCCGGTGGGCTCGCACATCGCCGCCGTGATCGCGACGACGTCATCGCGGCGCTCGCCGATCCGCAGCAGCTCGTCGCCGAAGGCCGACGTCCAGCTCCGGCCGCCGCTGACGTGCGCGACCCCGGTGTCCGGGTCGAAGCCGCGGGACTGGTGCATCTGGTCGGCCTCGTCGTTCTCGGCCGGCGCGTAGCCGTAGCCCTTGCGGGTGACACAGTGCACGATCACCGGGCCGTCGAAGCGGCGGGCCAGCGCGAACGCCGTCTCCAGCGCCTCCACATCGTGCCCGTCGACTGGGCCGAGGTACTTCAGCCCGAGGTCCTCGAACATGCCCTGCGGCGCGACGAGGTCCTTGATCCCCCGCTTGGCGCTGTGCAGCGCGTCGTACAGGGGCGGCCCGACGACCGGCGTCCGGCCGAGGGCGCCCTTCACCCGCCCGAGCATCCGCTCGTAGCCGGGACGCAGCCGCAGGCCGGCCAGCTGCTGGGCCAGGCCGCCGATGGTCGGTGAGTACGAGCGTCCGTTGTCGTTGACGACCACCACCACGGGGCGGTCGGCCCCGGCGATGTTGTTCAGCGCCTCCCAGCACATGCCGCCGGTGAGGGCACCGTCGCCGACCACCGCCACGACCGGGCGGCGCTCGGCGCGCACCTCGAAGGCCTTGGCCAGCCCGTCGGCGTAGGAGAGCGCAGTGGAGGCGTGCGAGTTCTCGATCCAGTCGTGCCGGCTCTCGCCACGGCTCGGGTAGCCGGAGAGGCCGCCCGTCTGCCGGAGCGTCGGCATCTGCCCCGCGCGGCCGGTGAGGATCTTGTGCACATAGGCCTGGTGGCCCACGTCGAAGAGGATCGGCTCCGTCGGCGAGTCGAACGACCGGTGCAGCGCGATCGTCAGCTCCACCGCGCCCAGGTTGGGGCCGAGATGGCCGCCCGTGCGCGACACCGTCTGCACGAGCAGGTCGCGGATCTCTGCGGCGAGCAGCGCGAGATCCTCAGGGCTCAGGGTGCGCAGGTCGGCGGGTGAGCCGATGCGATCCAACACGGAAGTCACAGGCCCAGACTACGGGCTGTCGGGCGGCAGCAGGAGAGCCACGCACTCAACATGGTGTGTCATCGGGAATGCGTCGAACGCGCGCAGCGAGGCCAGCCGCCAGCCGGCCTCCCGAGCCACGCCGACGTCGCGGGCCAGGCTCACCGGGTCACACGCCACGTAGGCGATCGCCCGCGGCCGAAGCGCCAGCAGAGCCCGAGTCGTCTCCGGCCCCGCTCCGGTGCGCGGCGGATCGAGGACGACGACGTTCGGCAGCTCCTCGGCGTTGTCGAGGAGGTAGTCGGCCAGGTTCGACACCAGTCCCGCGTCGACGCGCCCGTAGCGCACCTCGGCCCACGGCAGGGCGGCCAGGTTGCTGGCGGCGTCCTGCACGGCCTGCCGCGCCGACTCGTAGCCGATCACCTGGCCGCTCGACCCGACAGCACCGGCCAGCGCCACGGTGAGCGCCCCGGCGCCGGCGTAGAGCTCCAGCACCCGCTCCCCGGGCTGCAGCTGCAACGCTTCGAGCACGGCCGCAGTGAAGGTCTCCAGCGCCGCGGGGTGCACCTGCCAGAAGCCGGCCGCCGCAGAGACGAGCTCCCGCTCCCCGACCTGGTGCCGCAGCTCCGGCGCCCCGGCGATCACCTGCAGCCGGTCCGGGGCGCGACGGCCACGGCCTGGGCGCGACGGGCCGGCACGGTGCGCGATCACCGAGGTGCCGGCGTCGCTGGCCACCAGCTCCAGCCCGTTGAGGCCCGGCCACTCGCTGCCCAGCTCGGCACCGTCACCGACGCCGGGCACGCCGAGCAGGCACTCCTCGATCAGCTCCAGCCGGTGCGAACGGTGCTGCCGCAGCCCAACCGCACCGGCCCGGTCGACCGCATAGGCGATGCGGGTACGCCAACCGAGCAGGCCGCCCGGCAGCTCCTCGACAGCGGCGAGTTGTTCGCTGATGTCCAGGTCGGCGAAGCGCCGGAACTGCTCATGCACCACCTGCAGCTTCAGCGCCCGCTGCCCCTCGGCCGAGACGTGCTGCCAGTCGCAGCCGCCGCAGCGGCCCGGACCGGCATAAGGGCAGGGCGCCTCGACGCGCTCCGGCGCCGCGCGCAGGATCTCGACGGCATCGGCGCGGCAGTACGAGCCGCCGGCGTCCTCGGTGACCCGCGCAAGGACCAGCTCACCGGGCAGCGTGTGCCGCACGAAGACCACGCGTCCCTCGTGCCGGGCGACGCAGAACCCGCCGTGCCCGGGTGGGCCGATCTCCAGCTGCAGGACCTCACCCAGCAGCGGACCGGCCTCAGCCACGAGCCGGCGCCTCCTCGACAGGGAGCGGGGCCGGCGCGGCCGGGCCGTCCGGCCGCAGCGGGCGTTCGGCAGCCGCCTGGCTGGAGTCGAGCAGCCACGGGACGCTCGTGACCATCACACCGGGCTGGAAGAGCAGCCGCCCCTTGAGCCGCAGCGCCGACTGGTTGTGCAGCAGCTGCTCCCACCAGTGCCCGACCACGTATTCCGGGATGAAGACGCTGACGACGTCACGGGGCCGGTCGATGCGGAGCTGGCGGACGTAGTCGATGATCGGCCGGGTGATCTCCCGGTAGGGCGACTCGATCACCGTCAGCGGCACCGGCAGGTCGTGCTGGGCCCACTGCTCCATGAGCGACTGGGTGTCGTTGGGGTCGATGTTGACCGTCAGCGCGGTGAGGGTGTCCGGCCGGGTGGCGCGCGCATAGGCCAGGGCCCGCAGGGTCGGCTTGTGCACTTTAGAGACGAGCACCACGACGTGGTTGCGGGCCGGCAGCGAGAGGCTCGTGTCGTCGCTCTCCAGCTCGCGGGAGACCCGGCTGTAGTGCTTGTGGATCGCACGCATGATCAGGTACAGGATCGGCATCGCGATCAGCACCAGGTAGGCGCCCTTGGTGAACTTCGTGATGATGACGATCACGAGCACGACGCCGGACAGCGACGCACCGAAGCCGTTGATCAGCCGGGAGCGGCGCATCTGGCGGCTCTCGGCAGTGGTCGTCTCACCGCGCAGCAGCCGGTTCCAGTGCCGGACCATGCCCGTCTGGCCGAGCGTGAACGAGGTGAAGACGCCGATGATGTAGAGCTGGATCAGCCGCGACACATCGGCCTTGTAGATGGCGATGAGCGCCATCGCCACGATTGCCAGCGCCACGATGCCGTTGCTGTAGGCCAGGCGGTCGCCACGGTTGTTCAGCTGGCCCGGCAGGTTCTTGTCGCGGGCCAGGATGGCGCCGAGCAGCGGGAAGCCGTTGAAGGCGGTATTGGCCGCGAGCACCAGGATCAGGGCGGTGGTGGCCTGTATGTAGAAGAAGCCAACCGAGTGCGGGCCGCCGAAGACGGCACCGGCCACCTGGGCGATCACCGTCCGCTGCGGGTCGTGTTGGCAGTTGGCCAGGACCTTGCCGGCCTCCTTGAGCTCGCAGCTCGTGGTGGTCGGGTCGGTGATGTGCACCTTGGAGATCAGTGCCAGCGCGGTGATGCCGACGAACATCGAGACCGCGATCGCACCCATGGCCACCAGGGTCAGCTGGGCATTGCGGGCCTTCGGCGGCTTGAACGCGGGTACCCCGTTGGCGATGGCCTCCACACCCGTCAGCGCCGTGCAGCCCGAGGAGAACGCCCGCAGCGTGAAGAAGAGCAGTGCGAGGAAGCCGAGCTGGCTGTACCCGTGCTGGGTGATCACCGAGTAGTGGGCGCTCTCGGCGACCGGCCGGCTGCTGAAGAAGGTCCGGAAGAGGCCGGTGCCGATCATCAGGAAGACGCCGGTGGCGAAGAGGTAGGTGGGGGCGGCGAAGGCCAGCCCGGCCTCCTTGAGCCCGCGGAGGTTCACGGCCGCGAGCAGCACGACGAAGATCAGCGCCATCTCGACGCGCGCATGGTGCAGCGACGGCGCCGCGGAGATGATGTTGTCGACGCCCGAGGAGACCGAGACGGCCACGGTCATGACGTAGTCGACGAGCAGAGCGCTGGCCACCACCACGCCCGCGGCCGGGCCGATGTTCTTGGTGGCCACCTCGTAGTCGCCACCGCCGGTCGGGTAGGCCTTGACCAACTGGCGGTACGACATGACGACCGCGGCCATCAGCACCACGACGGCCACCGCGATCCACGGCGCGAGGTAGAGGAACGCGGTGCCACCGACGGTCAGGACGAGCAGGATCTCCTGGGTCGCATACGCGACACTCGACAGCGCGTCACTGGCGAAGATGGGGAGCGCGAGGCGCTTTCCCAACAGAGCGTGCCCAGCATTCTCCGAGCGCATCGGGGAACCGATGATCACTCGTTTGAGCACGCGCGTCGCTAGAGCCACGTGCGGCAGAATACGCATGTCGTCGGCCCCGCTGCGGCGCACCGTGCCCGCTACGTGCACGCTTGTGTAGCGTCGCGTCGCCGGACCTGCCCAACGCACCCGGGTCGGCCGGCACAGGACGTGCCCAGAAATGGGCAATTGGACCCGGAAGGAGCTGTGCCGCGGAGTGCACATCGTCGTCATGGGCTGCGGTCGTGTGGGCTCCTCGCTCGCACATCAGCTGGCCCGTCGAGATCACAGCGTCTCAGTGATCGATCAGGATCCGCTCGCCTTCCGGCGCCTCGGCGACTCCTTCGAGGGACGCCAGGTCAAGGGGGTCGGCTTCGACCGCGAAACCCTTATCGCCGCAGGGATCGAAGAGGCTGACGCCTTCGCCGCCGTGAGCAGCGGCGACAACTCCAACATCATCGCGGCGCGGGTTGCCCGCGAGACGTTCGGCGTCGCCCGGGTCGTCGCCCGCATCTACGACCCGAAGCGCGCCGAGGTCTACGAGCGCCTTGGCATCCCCACCGTGGCCACCGTGCCGTGGACGGCCAGCAGGCTGCTCAAGGGCGTGCTGGGCGAGGCCACCGCCGAGGCCTGGCGCGACCCGTCAGGCGCGGTGACCATGCTGCATGTCACACCGCACGAGGGGTGGGTCGGCAAGCCACTGTCGGAGTTCGAGCTCGCCTCCGGTGGGCGGGTCGCGCTGGTCACCCGCTTCGGGGTCGGCCAGCTGCCCACGCCCGGCACCGTGATCCAGTCCGGCGACGGCCTGCACGTGATGGCCACCGACGAGGGCGCCCTCATCGTCAAGAACGTCGCCATCCAGGCCCCCCAGGGAGCACACGCATGAAGGTCGCCATCGCCGGTGCCGGGGCCGTCGGCCGCTCGATCGCCCGCGAACTCATCGGTAACGGGCACGACGTACTGCTCGTCGACAAGGAGCCGGGCAAGATCACCCCGGACCGCATCCCCGGCGCCACCTGGCTGCTCGGCGATGCCTGCGAGGTGGCCAACCTCGAGGAGGCCTCCTTCGAGGAGTTCGACGTCGTCATCGGTGCCACCGGCGACGACAAGGTGAACCTCGTGGTCTCGCTGCTGGCCAAGACCGAGTTCTCGGTGCAGCGGGTCGTGGCCAGGATCAACCATCCGTCCAACGAGTGGCTCTTCACCGAGGCCTGGGGCGTCGACCGCGCCGTCTCCACGCCCCGCGTGCTCGCCTCCATCGTGGAGGAGGCCGTCACCGTCGGTGACGTCGTGCAGCTGTTCAGCATCCGCGAGGGTCAGGCCAACCTCGTCGAGCTGACGCTGCCGGAGGGCGCCCCGATCGAGGGACGAACCGTCCGCGCAATCGAGCTTCCCCGCGACGTCACACTGGTGGCGATCGTCCGCGGCGACCGCGTCATCACCCCCACCCCCGAGGACACCCTCGAGGCCGGCGACGAGCTGCTCTTCCTCGCCCTACCCGAGGCCGAGGCCGCGATCCACGCCGCCGTCCTCGGCGGCTGAGCCGACCGGCTCCGACGCCGCGTCGGTTGCCGCCGGCTCCGCCTCGGCCTCGGCGGCCGCCACGAGCGGCTGCCGGGCGCGCCGCACTACCCAGTAGCCGGCGCCCACCGCAATCACGAAGAGCGGGTAGCCCATCGCGATCCGGGTGAAGGCCAGCCAGCCGGTGGACTTGTCGTGGTAGAGCGCGGCCTGCACGAGCCCGCGCGACAGGAACAGCAGCGTGGCGATGGCCGTGGCGATCGTGTACGCGCCGAGCAGGCCGCGGCGGCGGTACCAGGGCGTCTCGTCGCCACCAGGGGTCGGGTCGACGAACTCCCACAGCCAGCCGACGAGCGGGCGGCGGAACGGGATGGAGAGCGCGAACGGCACCGCGTAGATGAAGCTCTGCCAGATGCCGAGCAGGAAGTAGCCGCGTGCCTGGCCGGTGCGGGCCGCGATCACCGCGGCCACCACCACGCCGAGCAGCCCCGAGAGCGCCTGCTGGGCCGACTGCTTGCGGGCCAGGCGGTAGATCGTGAGGACCACGCTGGTGGAGATGGCGGCGATGATCGCCGGGCGTAGCCCCGCCGTGGCGTTGACGATCACGAAGACGATCGGAGCGACGGCGGCGATGGCCGTGCCCTGCCAGCCGCCGATGCTGTTGATCAGCTGCTGGCGGTAGGTCTCGCGCAGGTCGAGCGGGCCGTCGCCGGCCGCGGCGCCCTCGTTCAGCTGCTGCACGTCAGCTCGTACCAAG
The DNA here is from genome assembly GCA_025963285.1 of Jatrophihabitans sp. Classification (GTDB taxonomy): domain Bacteria; phylum Actinomycetota; class Actinomycetes; order Mycobacteriales; family Jatrophihabitantaceae; genus JAOPUX01. Next base: position 35,192 of record JAOPUX010000027.1, on the reverse strand, counting down.
GGTTGTAGATCGCGAGCCGGCCGTCATGCATGCCGACACGTCCCTTGGCGAGCAGACGGCGGCCGGGCTCGATTCCGGTGATCCGGCGCCGCCCCAGCCAGACGAGCAGGATCGCGGCAGACCCGTCGAAGAGCTCCGCCTCGAGCACCGGCACGTTGGCCGTCGGCGTGTAGATCACCGACCGCAGGCGGCCACCGACCACCGCGTACTCACCGCGAGTGACGGTCTTGAGCTTCGCGCACGGCAGCTGCTCGACCTCGGACTCGAGCTCGGCAGCGTCCAGGCGCTGAGGGCTGGCCGTCAGGCGGCTCAGCAACGACATTTCGCGTCCCACGGGCTCAGCGTAGCTCGCCGGGCTCAGGATTCTCCGATGACGTCTTCCGGAGCTGGTAGCACGACTTCCTTGGGCAGCCGCAGCGGCACCGGATCGCGCACCGGCAGCGGCTCCGCGCCACGCACCACCACGACGTTGCGGAGCAGGTCCTCGTAGCGGGCGGCGCGGGCCGGATCGGCCGGAGCACCCACCAGCATCGCCCGCAGGAACCAGCGCGGACCGTCGATGCCGATGAAGCGCGCAGGGAGGCGGCCCCCGTCACCGGGCACGGTGCCGGTGAGCTCCACCCCGAAGGCGCCGTCGGCGCGCTCCTTCGGAACGCCCTTCTGCTCCTTCATCGACTCGGCGATCTCGGCACGCACGTCGTCCCAGATCCCCTCGGTCCGCGGTGCGGCGTAGACGCCGAGCTGCATGCTGCCGTCGTTGGCCGCGAGCGTCACCGCGATCACCTGCTGCTGCTCGTTGACCTCCAGCCGGAGATCGAGGCCCGCCCCGACCGGCACCCGCAGCGCGCCGAGGTCGGCGCGCTGCACGTCGTCGTCGGGGGCGTCCAGCTCGTCGTAGGGACCGGTCGTCTCCGGGACGGGCTCGCGGACCCGGTCGTCCCACGGCGGGGTCGCGTCGAGCTTCGACCGCTCGGTGCGCTTGTTCTTGCCTCGCAACGCCACTAGCTGTCTCCTCTGTCATCCGCCGTCCGGCCGGCCTGTGCCGGGTCCAGTGCGGCGGCCCCTCCAGTAGAACCATGTCCACCGGCACCCCGTTCCGAGGCCGGCAGGTCGGGCACCTCGACGAAGCGCGCCTGCTCGACGCGCTGGAAGACCAGCTGCGCGATCCGCTCACCCCGGTGCAGTTGCAGCGCGATCGACGGGTCGTGATTGATGACGATCACCTTGATCTCGCCGCGGTACCCCGAGTCAATGGTGCCGGGTGCGTTCACCAGCCCGAGACCCGCCCGGGCCGCCAGCCCGGAGCGGGGGTGGACGAAGGCCGCCACGCCCTCGGGGAGGGCGATGGCCAGGCCCGTCGGCAGCACGGCACGCTCGCCCGGCTGCAGCAGCAGATCCTCGGCGGCGACGATGTCGGCACCGGCGTCTCCGGGCAGGGCGTAGGCAGGCAGCGGCAGGTCCGGGTGCAGCCGCTGCACGAGCACCTCGATCGCGCCGTCACCGGCTGCTGGGCGAGGTTGGGTCACGGGCGCAAAGGTACCCTCGACACCGTGACCACCAGCAGCGAGCGTCCCCCTGCGAGTACGCAGGACTACAGCGAGAAGCTGCGCACGCCCCTCTACTGGTACGTCGTCGCGCTCTTCGTCGCCGCCCTGCTGGTCGGCGAGTTCCACGTGGCGCACCACTCGTTCATCACCGACTGGATCCCGGGCTGCGTGCTGCTGCCCGGCTCACTCGTCGTGGTCTGGTCACTCGGCCGCAGCAAGCTCGAGATCAAGGACGGCGAGCTCCGCATCCGCGGTGCCCACATTCCGCTCAGCGACGTCAGCGGCGTGGTGGCGCTCGACCCCGCCACGCTGCGCCGCGTCGTGGGGCGCGAGGGCGACCCGGCGGCGTTCGTCTCCATCCGGGCCTGGATCGGCCCGGGGGTGCAGCTCTGGGTGGACGACCCGGAGGACCCCACGCCCTACTGGGTGGTCAGCAGCCGGCACCCGCAGCAGGTCGTCGACATCGTGCGCGCCCGCGCCAGCCGCTGAGCCCGGCAGAGCAGCCCGCCGCGGGCCGATACGCTCCGGCCATGACGCTCTCATCCTCTGAGCCCGGCCGGCGCTTCGCCGGCACCGTCGCCCTCGTCACCGGCGCGAGCCGGGGCATCGGGCTGGCCATCGCGGCCCGGATCGTCGCCGAAGGCGGCCAGGTCGTGATCACCGCGCGAAATGCCGAGGGACTCGCCGACGCCGTGGCCACCCTCGGCGGCCCCGAGTCCGCCACCGCCGTGGCCGGCAAGGCCGACGACCCCGCGCACCAGGCCGAGACCTTCCAGACGATCACCGATCGGCACGGCCGGCTCGACGTCCTGGTCAACAACACCGGCGTCAACCCGGCCTACGGGCCGCTGACCGAGCTGGACGACGTCGCCGCACGCAAGATCATGGACGTCAACGTGCTCAGCGCCCTCTCCTGGACCCGCCAGGCGCTCAAGGCCGGCCTCGGCAGGGACTCGCTCGGCTCGGTCGTCAACATCGCCTCTGTGGCGGGCCTGGCGCCCTCCCCGGGCATCGGCTACTACGGGGTGAGCAAGTCCGCGCTGATCGGGCTGACGTTCCAGCTCGCGGCCGAGTTGAGCCCGCGCGTGCGGGTGAACGCGGTGGCACCGGCGGTGGTGCGGACCAAGTTCGCGGCAGCCCTCTACGAGAGCGACGAGGAGGCCGCGTCGTCGATGTACCCGCTCGAGCGCCTCGGCGAGCCGGAAGACGTCGGAGCCGCAGCTGCCTTCCTCGCCTCGGCCGACGCCGCCTGGATCACCGGGCAGACGATCGTGGTCGACGGCGGCCGCAGCCTGCGCGCCGGTCTCTGACGGCTCCACAGACCGGTTTCTGACGGCTCCATAGACAGGTGCGGCGCCCGATCGTCTGATCGGGCGCCGTGCTGTCTCAGGTACTGCTGCCGAACGTCAGGCGCAGTCGCGGCAGAGGTACTGCCCGTTGCGCTCACGTGCCAGCCTGCTGCGGTGGTGAACCAGGAAGCAGCTCGAACAGGTGAACTCGTCGTCCTGCTTCGGGAGTACCCGAACCGTCAGCTCCTCGCCGGAGAGGCCGGAGAGGTCCGCGCCGGGTAGCTCGAGTGACTCGTTGAGTTCGGTTTCGTCGACATCGATCGAGCCGGACTGTGCCTCGGCGCGTCGCGCCTTCAGCTCCTCGAGCGAGTCCTCGCCCAACTCATCGACTTCGCCCCGTCGTGGCGCGTCGTAGTCGGTCGCCATGTGCTGTCAGCTCCTCGCGCATACGGTGGGATCGCCACCGATGGTCTCTAGTTATATGTGTCTATTCGGCGCGCACAACGCACGGGATGCAGGTTTTGTGCCCGTGCTCTGTGTGATCTAAGTCGTTCTACCCGTGACGACCTTGCTCACTGTCGTTTCGCGTCGGCCGCGGAACGGTACCGCGTTAAGGTTTCGCTGCAACGTCGGGGCGGTGCCGGCCATTCCGCCGTTGGCTCCGGATACGCTGTCGGCCACCGAACTGGAGGCATCTGGCGACATGACCGCACCGGACAAGCGCCGTCCGCTGCCTGCCCTCGTGGTCATCGCCGCCCTCACGCTGCTGACCGCGCTGGTCTGGTTCCGCGTGCTGCACCGCAGCGATGCCGCCGCGCACCCCGCCGCAGCGAACACGCCCTGCCCCACGCCCTCGGCCACCGCCCCGCCCCGTGCGCTGCCCAAGCCCTCGGCCGTCACGCTGGTCGTCCTGAACTCGACCTCCCGTTCCGGGCTCGCGGCCGGGGCGAAGAAGACGCTGGTGGCCGACGGCTTCAAAGTCAGCCAGGTCGCCAACGACGCCACCACCTACGGCGGCCACGGAGAGATCACCGGCGTCGCCGAGATTCGTTTCGGGCCGTCAGAGCGGGCCGCCGCGGCATTGCTCGGCTACTACGTGCCGGGCGCCAAGGCGGTACAGACGGACTCCTCCGCCGCCACCGTCATCCTCTCCCTCGGCGCGAAGTACACCGCGATCCTGGCACCGGCCAAGGCATCGGCCGCGATCTCGAGCGCCACCGCCCACTCGACCATTGCCGCTCCCTCGCCCACCCCCACGGCAACGGCCACCGCCTCCTGTTCGAGCAGCTAGAGCACGTCGTCGGCGCCGAGCACCTCGAGCAGCGTCGTCAGCTCCGTCGCGCACGAGGTGCCCGCAGCCACGGTCATCACGGTCGACGGCTCGCGGCCCCGTAGCCCGGTCACGACGCAGCCGGCCTCGGCGGCCACCAGCGCGCCCGCCGCGTAGTCCCAGGGGTTGAGCCCGGCCTCGAAATAGCCGTCCAGCCGCCCGGCGGCCACCGAACAGAGGTCGAGGCTGGCCGCGCCGATCCTGCGGATGTCGGCCACCTGCGGCAACAGCTCGGCAACCACCGCGATCTGGCGGGCGCGGCGGCTCGCGTCGTAGCCGAAGCCGGTGCCGATCACCGCACGGGACAGCGGCACGCTGCGCGGGCCAGTGAGCGGCTGGTCGTAGAGGTAGGCGCCGCCACCCAGACGCGCCCGGAAGAGCTCCCCGGAGGCGACGTTGCAGACCGCACCCGCCACCACGATGCCGTCGACCTCGGCCGCCACCGACACCGCGTAGGCGGGCAGGCCCAGGACGAAGTTCACCGTGCCGTCGATCGGGTCGAGTACCCACCGCACGCCGCTGCTGCCCGCCCGGTCAGCCCCCTCCTCGCCCAGCACCCCGTCGCCGGGCCGGGCCGTCAGGATGCGCTCGACGAGCCACTGCTCGCTGGCCCTGTCGGTGGCCGTCACGAGGTCCGTGGCGGTGCTCTTGGCGTCGGTGCGCATGTCCCCGCCGCTCAGGGCAGCCAGTGCGCGCCGGACCTCGGCTGCGGCCCCCGTAGCGAGCTCGACGGCGAAGCGGGCGAGTTCGATCGAGCCTGCGGGGTCGCGGTCCGGCGTCACGCCTCCCATCGCACCACGTCGGGTGGAGCGCACGACGATAGGGTCTGTGGTGAGCGCGAGGTGAAGGAGCAGACGTGAGCGATCAGCAGGCCGACAGCAGCACCGCAGGGCGGGCGCTGGGCATCGACATCGGCGGCACCGGCATCAAGTGCGCCCTCGTCGACACCACCACCGGCAAGCTGGTCACCGAGCGCAGCCGCATCCTCACCCCGCACCCCTCGACGCCCGACGCCGTCGCCCAGGTGGTGGCCAAGTTCGTCACCGACGCCAACTGGTCCGGCCCGGTCGGGGCCACCTTCCCGGCCGTCATCCAGCACGGCGTGGCCCGCTCGGCCGCCAATGTCGACGGAAGCTGGATCGGCACCGACGTGGATGCCTGCTTCACCGCCGCCTGCCCGCAGGCCGACGGCGTCTTCGTCCTGAACGACGCCGACGCCGCCGGTATCGCCGAGGTGCGCTTCGGGGCCGCAAAGGACGTGCCCGGTGTCGTCATCCTGCTGACCTTCGGCACCGGCATCGGCAGCGCGCTGCTGATGGACGGCCGGCTCGTGCCCAACACCGAGCTGGGGCACCTCGAGCTCGACGGCCACGATGCCGAGAAGCGTGCCGCTGCCTCGGTGCGTGATGAGAACGACATGTCCTACAAGGAGTGGGCCAAGCGCGTCGAGCGCTACATGCAGCACGTCGAGCGGCTCTTCACCCCCGACCTGTTCGTCGTGGGCGGCGGGGTCAGCAAGGACGCCGACAAGTGGGTGCCCCGGCTGAGCCTCAACACCCCGGTGAAGGCAGCCGAACTGCAGAACGACGCAGGCATCGTCGGGGCCGCCATCGCCGCCGCGGAACGCCGCGGCGAATAGCGACACGCACCGCGGATGCGGGCACTCGCGGGTGCGGGCGCGCAAGACGGCGTTACAATATGCACCAGGGCACTGCGCACGTACTGGACTCGACCTGAGCCACCAAACAGACGGCCTGCGACCCGCCTAGGTTTTCCTCACGCTTGATGTCGTGAGCGTCTCGCCGAGTCCATCTCCCGCGCGCGGATCCTCTTCCGTGTGCAACAGCGGTGAAAGGTCACCTGTGGTTTCCAGCCAGAACCGGTCCACCGACAGCACGACCCCGGCTGTCGCAGCGAAGCGCACCTACGCCGCTGCGAGCGCAACGAAGCGGGTCACCTCCTCCGTGGCCACCGAGGAGAAGCCCCCGGCCAAGAAGCCTGCCGCCAAGGCCACTCCCACGAAGGCGGCGCCGGCGAAGGCCCCGGCGAAGAAGGCTTCGGCGAAGGCCGCAACCGACGCCACCCCTGACGCTCCGGCCGACGAGGCCGTCGAGATCGACGCCTCCGCCGAGCTGATCGAGGGCCAGGTCGTCGTGGCGGCCAACGCCACCGAGGACGACGACGAGACCGAAGAGGCCAGCACCGAGTTCACCTGGGACGACGAAGAGGAGTCCGAGGCACTGCGGCAGGCGCGCAAGGACGCCGAGATGACGGCGTCGGCCGACTCGGTCCGCGCTTTCCTCAAGCAGATCGGCAAGGTCGCCCTTCTCAACGCCGAGGAGGAGGTCGATCTCGCCAAGCGCATCGAGGCCGGTCTCTACGCCGCCGAGCGGCTCCGCCAGGCGGACGAGACGAACGAGAAGCTCGTCCTGCAGATGCGCCGCGACCTGCGCTGGATCGTCCGCGACGGCGAACGCGCCAAGAACCACCTGCTCGAGGCCAACCTGCGCCTGGTCGTCTCGCTGGCCAAGCGCTACACCGGTCGCGGCATGGCCTTCCTGGACCTCATCCAGGAGGGCAACCTCGGCCTGATCCGCGCCGTCGAGAAGTTCGACTACACCAAGGGCTACAAGTTCTCGACGTACGCCACCTGGTGGATCCGGCAGGCCATCACCCGCGCCATGGCAGACCAGGCCCGCACCATCCGCATCCCGGTGCACATGGTCGAGGTCATCAACAAACTCGGTCGCATCCAGCGGGAGCTGCTCCAGGACCTGGGCCGCGAGCCCACGCCCGAGGAGCTCGCCAAGGAGATGGACATCACCCCGGACAAGGTGCTGGAGATCCAGCAGTACGCCCGTGAGCCGATCTCCCTCGACCAGACCATCGGCGACGAGGGTGACAGCCAGCTCGGTGACTTCATCGAGGACTCCGAAGCCGTCGTGGCCGTCGACGCGGTCTCCTTCACGCTGCTGCAGGACCAGCTCCAGTCGGTGCTGCAGACGCTGTCGGAGCGCGAGGCCGGCGTCGTGAAGCTGCGTTTCGGCCTCACCGACGGCCAGCCGCGCACCCTCGACGAGATCGGCCAGGTCTACGGCGTCACGCGCGAGCGGATCCGCCAGATCGAGTCGAAGACGATGTCGAAGCTGCGTCACCCCTCCCGCTCCCAGGTCCTGCGCGACTACCTCGACTAGGAGCGAGCGAAGAGAGCGCGCGGTTTGTGCGCTCTCTTCCGAGTTCCGACGTGAGATGGGCAGGCGAAGCCCGAACATCTGGGCTCGCCTGAGGTGCGCTCACGCGCCTGACCAAGCCCGGCTGCGAGACAAGCCCCGCTGCGAAACGATCAGGCTGCGAAACGATCAGGCAAGGGCGAGCGCGGTGCCAGCCGCGGCGAGCGCGAGCACGCAGATCAGCCCGACCGCAGTCCAGACGATGTGGCTGGTGGGGGTCGCGTAGAGCCAGTTGGTGGCGCGCTCTCGTCCGCGGCTGAACGCCAGCCACAGCCGCTCGCCGAGCGCTGGCTGGTCTGCCTCCGGGAGGCTGCGCGGCTCCACGTAGTCACCGCCCCACGGGTCGTAGAGCGCGGCCGGTGGCGCCGCGACGGGCTGCGGCGCGATCGTGACAGCCACAGGCTCCGGAGTGATGGCAGCAGCTACCGACACCAGCTCGACCCCCGCGACCGGAGCTGCGACCGGCACTGGCACCGGCCGGGACGATCCGGTGAGCGCGCGCACCTCGTCGTGCGACGGCGGCCGCTGCGACGGCGGCCGCTGCGACGGCGGCCGCTGCGTCAGTGCCAGCCGCCGAGGGCGCCGCTGCAGCGCAGTGGCGCCCGCCGCGGTGAGCACCGCGACGCCGAGGGTCGTCAACAGGTAGGCCACCAGCAGCAACAGCACCCCACCGGGCGTCCGCCGTGTCGAATTCCCCATGATGCGTCTCCCCCGAGAACCCCGCGACGCCCCGCGGTCCTTGCGTGAACTGGGCGTGAGCGTACCGGACCAGATCGGGCCGGCGGGGCGATCGCGGCCGCCTCCTGAAGCTTCGGCGAAGAATCTTCGCGGGAGTGAACCGATGTCGGCTGCCGTGCGAATTAGTAGTAGCGGCGGTGCCGACTACCCCGGCACCGCCGCCCGCAAGCCCCCGCGGATCGTCTGCTCGCAGACGATGACACGACGAAGGCCCCGTCCGTTTGGACGGGGCCTTCGTTTACGTGCAGGGCGGCGGAGGCACTCCGCAGGCGGTCAGCGCTCGTCAGCTACCGCGTTGGCCGGGACGACCTCGAGGCGATCGGTCTCGTCCTGGATGTTGACGGCGATCTCGCGCAGCCGCGCCTCGTTGTCGTGCCAGTGGTGGTTGCAGAAGAGAAGCTCGGAGCCCGAACTCAAAACAGCTCGGACGTAGGCCTGGGCGCCGCAGCGGTCGCAGCGGTCGGTGGCGGCCAGGGGACTCGCGATTGTCGGGGTCATCTCGGCACCTCTTCTCGGGCTTGGTGTGTCTCGTGTCGTGCGTCCGGCTGATCCCGGGTCTTCATCGTGCAGGTTGTGTCTAGAGGTAACCACCGAATTGCAGGTGATGGTGGCGACACCCCGTCGAAGTATTTTTCGTTCTTGTTACTTCTTCGGTTCCGTCTGATCCCTCGTAGTGTGGTCAACGACCGACATCGCCAGGGGATTCCCCTGGCCGTCAGTGCGCGATCTCACAGCGGCCGGAACTGCGACTTATCAGGACATTAGCGACAAGAGGTGGTCCCGGCGCCGCTCGAGGATCTCGACGCTGGCTGCCGCCGAGGCCGGCCCAGGCACCACCCGGCGCAGCATCGAGTGGATCTGCGCGTGCGGCGTGCCCTGCTTGGCCGCGAGCACGCCCACGAGCCGGTTGACGTCGCGACGCAGGTCGGCCCCGGCCCGCCACGCCACCGTCTCCCCCGACGGCGCAGCGGCCGGCTCGACGCCGCTGGCCCGCCTGCGGGCGTGGGCGTCGCGTTGGAAGAGCACCTGGGCGATCTGCTCCGGGGAGAGGATGCCGGGCAGGCCGACGAACTCGGAGTCCTCGTCGGTGATGTCGGCGGCCTGCAGCGGTTCGGCCACCACCGCCCGGCCGGCGTGCAAGACATGGGCGAAGGCGGCGTCGGAGTCGACGAGTTCGATCCGGTCGGACTCCGAGGGTTCGGCCTCGCGCGGCTCAGGGTCCAGGAGTGACTCGTCGGCCGCGGCCGGCGGCGGGATGATGTGGTTGCGCTCGGACTCGAGTTCCGCGGCGAGCGTCAGCAGCGGCCGCACCGCCGGCAGGAAGACCGTGGCGGCCTCGTGCCGGCCCCGGGCACGCACCACGCGGCCGACGCCCTGGGCGAAGAAGAGCGGGGTGCGGTAGGACGTCATCCATGCCAGACAGGCCGCCCGCGGGATGTCGACACCCTCGGAGACCATCCGGACGCAGACCGCGATCCGCTCGGTGCCCGAGGCGAAGGCGGTGATCTTGTCGCTGGCCTTCGGATCGTCGGAGACGATGAGTACCGCCTTGTGGCCGGTGACCTGCTCGACGATCTCGGCGTAGGCGCGGGCGTCGTCCTGGTCGGTGGCGAGCACCAGGCCAGCGGCGTCCGGGATCCCGTTGCCGCGCAGTGCGGTGATCCGCTCGTCCATCGCGGCGATGACGTGGGGCACCCACTTGCCACCGGGGTTGAGCGCGGTCCGCCAGGCGGCGGCCTCGGTCTTCTTGGTGCTGGCCTCGGTGAGGGAGGCGGCGATGACGTCGCCGGCGCTGTTGCGCCACCGCGAGGTGCCCGTGTACGCGGCGAAGACGACCGGCCGGACCACGCCGTCACGCAGCGCGTCGCGGTAGCCGTAGGTGAAGTCGGCGGTGCTGCGCCAGCCGCCGTCGGTGTCGGACTCGTAGCGGACGAACGGGATCCGCTCGTCAGGACGGGTCCGGAACGGCGTGCCGGTGAGGCAGAGCCGCCGCGCCGCGGACTCGAACGCCATGCCCACCGCCTCGCCCCACGACAGGCCGTCACCGGCGTGGTGCACCTCGTCCAGGATCACCAGGCTGCGCCGGTTCGTGGCGCGCGCCGCATGCAGCGCCGGCTTGGCCGCGACCTGGGCATAGGTGGTGACGTACCCGGCGAGATCAGGGCGGACCGGCCCGACGGCGTTGGTGAGCGCGGCGTCGAGCGGGATGCCGAGACGGTCGGCGGCGTCGGCCCACTGGGTGCGCAGGTGATCGGTGGGGCAGACCACGATCACGCGGTCGATGGCGCGCCGCTGCAGCAGCCCCTTCGCCAGGGCGAGCGCGAAGGTGGTCTTGCCAGAGCCGGGCGTAGCAGTGACGAGGAAGTCGCGGCGCGGCTGCTCGGCGGCGTAGGCCTCCAGAGCGGCACGCTGCCAGGCCCGGAGCGGCGGCAGCGGTAACGGCGGCGGTACTGAGACGGTCGGCTGCACCATAGTCACCCGCCTCTCGATAGGTCCTGTCGCAACGAAATGCTCCGCGTCGGAAACCGCGGAGCATCCGGTTCGCCACCTTACGGACCAGGTCCGTCATCGACGGGCGGGGCACGCCGAGAACGTCATGGAGAACACCCCGACCGGCATCGCCGACGACACACCGGGCGGCCCTCTGGCGCCCGACCGGAGCCTGAGGTGGGCAGACTGTGACTTCGTGAACCCCGGACGCCGTGTCGTGAAGGCGGTGCGGCAGCTGCCGCACCTGCTGCGCATCACGCTGTCCAACGCCTGGAAGCACCGCGTGCTCGGACTCTCCGCCGAGGCTGCGTTCTGGCAGCTGCTCAGCCTGCCGTCGATGTTCCTCGCCCTGGTGGCCAGCCTCGGCTACGTGTCCCGCGGCCTGGGCTTCGGCAACGTCGATCGCACCGAGACCCAGATCGAGACGACGATGGGGCACGCCTTCAGCAAGCAGGTCGTCTCCGACATCATCCATCCGATCCTGCACGACGTGCTGCACGGTGGACGCGCCGACGTGATCAGCGTCGGCTTCGTGCTCTCGGTCTGGGCCGGCTCGTCGGCCACGGCGACCTTCGTCAACACGATCACGATCGCCTACGACATGCGTGACATGCGCGGCGCGGTGAAGAGCCGGCTGCTCGCGCTCTGGCTCTTCCTCGGCTCGGTGCTGCTCGGGGTGGTGCTGCTGCCGCTGCTCGTCCTGGGCCCGACGCTGCTCAAGCGCTCGCTACCCGATCGGGCCAAGCACACGGTGAACCCGATCATCGACAACGGCTACTACCCGGTGGTGGTGATCCTGCTGCTGCTCGGCCTCACGACGCTCTTCCACCTCGCTCCCCCGCGCCGCCTGCCGTGGCGCCGGGGCCTGCCGGGGGCCGTGTTCGCGATGGCGATCTTCCTGGCCGGCTCGAGCGCGCTGCGCAGCTACATCAACTTCATCCTCGATCACAACCATGCCTACGGCACCCTGGCCGCCCCCATCGCTGCCCTGCTCTTCTTCTTCGTCCTGGCTCTCGGGGTCCTGCTCGGGGCGGAGTTCAACGCCGCCATCGAGAGCGTGAAGCCCTCGCAGGTGAAGCCGCCACGGGTGCTGAACCCGAAGGGGTGGCAGGAGATCCGCGAACCGGTCGACCGGACCGCAGAGCTACCCGCGTGGGATCACGATCAGCCCGACAGGCTGTCGTAGATCTCCTTGCACTTGGGGCAGACCGGTGCCCCGGGCTTGTGGTCCTTGGTCACCGGAAAGATCTCGCCGCAGAGTGCCTGGACCATCGCGCCGGTGACCGCGCTCTCGACGATCTTGTTCTTCCGCACGTAGTGGAAGACGTCATCGCCGTCGTCGGTGTCGCTGGTGGTCGGTGATTCGAGAACCTCGGTGCTGGTCACGGTGTCCGATTGTGCCACCGACAGCCATGGAACCGTAGCCGGAGCCTCAGCCTTCGACGGTGCGGTCGTCCTCACCAGGCGGCAGCCCCAGCTCCACGGGCGCGCTGAGGAAGCCCGGGTCGGGGCGGTGCTTCTTCACCGGGCCGTCGTTCGCGATGAGCACCGCGCACCAGGGCAGGAACATCCCGCCTACGACGAAGACCAGGGCCAGGATCATCGAGAGGTGGTACGTGCAGGCCGCCGCGATCACGCAGAGCCCACGGATCGACATCATGATCGCGTACTTCTTGCGACGACGGTCGTACTCCGCGTCGCTGCTCTCGGGCGCGGTGGTGATCAGCATCGGCTGATCGGCGTGCCCCCTGCGCATCTGTCCATGCTCTCACCGATTCGGCAAGGATGCTCTTGTGAGCGAAAACCCCGAGGCGATCCTCGATCCGGAAGGCCTGGCGGCCCTGCGCGGCATTCTCGCCGACTTCACCACCGAGGCGGTCCACGAGGTGCTCGGGCCGATCGGCCGGGCTGCACAGGAACGCGCCGACGTCGGCGGGGCCCTGCGTCACCTGCCCCACGGCGACCCCCAGGCCACGCTGGTGCGGCTCTTCCTGCTCGGCGTGGCCGTGCCCCGCGCCGAGGCCGAGCTGGCCCTCGGCGGGCTTCCCGACGCCGCCCTCGCCACGCTGCTGCACGTGGAGGATGACGCCGTGCGAGCCACGGTGGAGCTGCGTCCGTACGCCGAGGCCGACGGGGCACAGTGGTGGGTGGTCTCCGACTTCGGCAGCGACGTGCGCCCGGGACCGCTGGCCGACGATCACGTCCTCGGCATCGGTGGCGCATCGCTGACGCTCGCCCAGGCCACGATCCGCCGGCCGGTGGGGCGAGCCCTCGACATCGGCACCGGCTGCGGCGTGCAGGCGCTGCACCTCTCCCAGCACGCCGGCACGGTGGTGGGCACCGACATCAGCCGCCGCGCACTGCGCCTGGCCGCCACCACCGCGGCGCTCTCGGGGGTCTCCTGGGAGCTGCGGCAGGGCTCCCTGCTCGACCCGGTGGCCGGGGAGCAGTTCGAGCTGGTGGTGGCCAACCCACCCTTCGTCGTCTCGCCCGGTCTGGTCGCAGGGGACGGTGGCCACGACTACCGCGACAGCGGCCTGGCGGGCGACGAGGTCTGCCGAGCACTGCTCACCGGCATCCCGGACCTGCTCGCACCAGGCGGTTCGGCCTCGCTGCTCGCCAACTGGATCATCCCTGACGACGGCGACTGGGCCGATCGGGTCGGTGGCTGGCTCGCTGGCCGGGGCTGTGACGCGTGGGTCTGGCAGCGCGAGGTGATGGAGCCGGGCGAGTACGTGTCGCTCTGGCTGCGCGACTCCGGCGAGTCGCCCGGGACCGTCCGGTGGGCGCAGCGCTACGCCAGCTGGGTGGACTGGTTCGAGGCCAACCGGATCCCGGCCGTGGGGATGGGGCTCGTCACCCTCTGGCGCAGCGAGGCCGCGGAGCTGATCGTCTGCGAGGAGGTTCCCCAGCCGGTGGAGCAGCCGGCCGGTGCTCACCTGCCGCAGTGGCTGGCCCGGCAGCGCTGGCTGGCCGGTACCGGTGACGCGGAGCTGCTCGACGCGGCCCTGCGCACCGCCCCCGACCTGATCCTGGCCCGCTACGACCTGCACGACGAGGCAGGCTGGAGCACCGCACGCACCGAGCTGCGGCTGTCCCACGGCATGCGCTGGGAGGTGGAGTCCGATGAGTCGATCGCCGCGCTCGTCGGTGCCTGCACCGGCGCGGTACCGCTGCGGCTGCCCGTGCAGCTGCTGGCGGCCGGACTCGACCTACCGGTGCCCGACGTGGCCGAGGCGGTCCTGCCTGTCGTCCGCGATCTGGTTTCCCGGGGCATCCTCGAGCCGGCGGACGCCTGATGCGGGGCCTGGTGCAGCGCGTCAGCGAGGCGAGGGTGATCGTCGACGGCGAGGTGGTCGGCGAGATCGGGGTTGGCCTGCTGCTGCTCGTGGGCGTGACCCACGCCGACGATCCCGCGGTGGCGCTGACACTGGCCCGCAAGGTTCATGGCCTGCGCATCCTGCGTGAGGAGCTCTCCGTCGGTGACGTGCCGGGCGCCGGCGTGCTCGTGGTCTCCCAGTTCACGCTCTACGGCGATGCCCGCAAGGGTCGACGACCCACCTGGTCGGCCGCGGCGCCCGGCCCGGTGGCCGAGCCGCTCGTGGCCACTGTGGTCGAGGAACTCCGCCGCCTCGGTGCCCGCGTGGCCACCGGGAAGTTCGGCGCAGACATGCGCGTTGAGCTCGTGAACGACGGGCCGACGACGCTGTTGTTGGAGCTGTGAGAAATCTGTACGAAGTCTGAGTCCGGACCGTGCCTATGCGTTGGATGTGACCTGCGGTCACGGGAACATTTTGACCCCTCTGACACGTTCAAGAACTGAACCCGAACGGCTTTGACCACGAATCACTCGTGTAGGCCGGGGCGGGGACAGTTCCAACCAGAGGTGGTCGAACCGACAGTGACGGCATCACGAAGCACCAAGACAGAGAGCCCGAAGCCGGCACGCCCCACGGGCGTCAAGGCACGGAGCACCACAAGCAACCGCGAACCGCGCATCGCCGCTCGCGCGCACCGCAGCACGCGCTCCGGCGCGGCAGCGGCCGCCGCCGCGCTGCTCGAGCCGGCCGTGGTCGTGACCGATGTCGCCGAACCCGCGGTCCAGGCGCCTGTCCGGAGCGTGGCCGAGGAGACCGAGGCGGAGGAGCCCAAGGCAGCCGCCGAGCTCGACGAGGTCGCCGCCTCGGCCGACCTGGTACGCGTCTACCTCAACGAGATCGGCAAGGTGGCGCTGCTCACCGCCGTCGAAGAGGTCGAGATCGCCAAGCGCATCGAGGCAGGCCTCTACGCCGGTCATCTGCTCGCGGCCAACAACCGGTTCACCCCGGCCAAGAAGCGCGACCTGCGCCTGATCGTGGCCGATGGCGAGCGGGCCAAGGATCACCTGATGCGCGCCAACCTGCGCCTCGTGGTGTCGTTGGCCAAGCGCTACACCGGTCACGGCATGCCGTTCCTGGACCTCATCCAGGAGGGCAACCTCGGCCTGATCCGCGCCGTCGAGAAGTTCGACTACGCGAAGGGGTTCAAGTTCTCGACGTACGCCACCTGGTGGATCCGGCAGGCGATCAGCCGTGCGATGGCCGATCAGGCCCGCACCATCAGGCTGCCCGTCCACCTCGTCGAGCAGGTCAACAAGTTGCAGCGCATCCGTCGCGAACTCAGCCAGAGCCTCGGCCGCGACGCCACGCATGCTGAGATCGCCCACGAGCTCGACCTCACCGAGGCCCGGGTCCGCGAGCTGATCGACCTCTCGCGCGACCTCGTCAGCCTCGACCAGACCGTGGGGGCGGACGACGACGCCTCGCTGGGCGACTTCATCGCCGACCAGCGCAGCAGCTCCGAGGCCGAGACCACCGTGGAGGCGCAGCTCATGCGCCGCCAGCTGCACGAGGTGCTCGACACCCTCGAGGAGCGCGAGGCGGCCGTGGTGCGGATGCGCTACGGCCTCGACGGCGCGCAGCCGAAGACGCTGGACGAGATCGGGCGGGCGTTCAAGCTCTCCCGTGAGCGCATCCGGCAGATCGAGCGCGAGACGATGGCCAAGCTGCGCCACCCGTCGCGTGCACAGGTGCTGCGCGACTACCTCGACGACTGAGGCCATCAACACCCTCGCCCGGTCGAATTCGGCTGGGACGGAGATCTTCCCGGGCCCGGCGGGCGCTGCAGCCACACGCAGCGCCCGCCGGGTTCTACGATTGACCCCACCCGTCGAAAGAAGACTGTTGAACTTGAGCCACCACAGCGACCTCATCGACACGACCGAGATGTACCTGCGGACCGTGTACGAACTCGAGGAAGAAGGCGTGACGCCGCTGCGCGCCCGCATCGCCGAGCGGCTTGGGCAGAGCGGCCCCACGGTGAGCCAGACCGTCGCCCGGATGGAGCGGGACGGCCTGCTCAACGTCGCTGGCGACCGGCACCTCGAGCTGACCGCCCTGGGGCGCCACGAGGCGATCAGCGTGATGCGCAAGCATCGCCTGGCCGAGCGCCTGCTGCTCGACATCATCGGCCTCGACTGGGAGGACGTGCACATCGAGGCATGCCGCTGGGAGCACGTGATGAGCGAGGCCGTAGAGCGGCGCATCATCGCGATGCTGGAGAAGCCACTCGTCTGCCCGCACGGCAACCCCATCCCCGGCCTCGACGACCTGGGGCTGCCGTTCAGCGCCTCCGACGACGCAGTGAGCCTGCTGACGCTCACCGAGGCGGCCCCCAAGACCGACGAGGTCGTGATCTCGCGGATCAGCGAGCAGCTGCAGCCCGACGCCGAACTGATGCACAAGATCACGCGAGCCGGGCTGCGCCCGGGCCAGCGGGTGCGCGTCGGCAGCACCGACACCGGTGTGGAGGTCTGGACCGACGGCGATCACATCGCCCTGGACCAGCACATCAGCGATCACATCTTCGTGCGGGTCGTCTGAGCTTCGGCACCGAGCGCGGGTCTACAGCGCCTGAGACGGCGCCCAGCAGTAGCTCCGCGGCGGTGTAGCTCGGATCGCTCTCCAGCGCCCGCTCGGCCGCGATGCCGGCCAGCGCTCCGCTGCCGGAGCGCCAGCTTCCCCAGCCCAACAAAAAGAGCGGCGCGGCGTCGAAAGGGCTCGGCAGGGTGCGCGCCAGGTGACGCCAGAGCGCCTCACCGTCTAGCCGCCCGTCATCGATCCCCATCCAGAGCGCGTCACGCACCTCGATCCCGCGTAGCGCGGCACCGAACCGGGCGAGCTGCGCCGGGTCGTTCGGAAGGGTGCCCGCGTCCGCGGCACGGGCCGCGGCGAAGAGTGCCCGGACCACGGAGCGGTTACGACGCTGCTGCGCTGCCTGGGCGATCGCCGTGATCTCCTCCTCGACGGCGGCTTCGAGCGCGGGCCGGAGGGCTCCCCGCTGCTCGTCGGGGAGCGGATCGAGCAACCGGTACAGACTCTCCCGGTCCGGCAGCGCCACCAGGCCGGCATACGTTGCCGCGGCCGCGACGCCGGAGTCGCCGTGATCGCGTTCCGTCCCATCGGGCGGGCAGCAGGTCGGGTCCGTGCAGAGGTAGGACCAGAATCGCTCCGGGCCGACCAGCAGCACGTCCTGCAGCGGAGCCGACACTGTCGCGACGGCACTGTCGAGTTCGGCGACGGCCTCCCAGTGCGGGAAACCGTAGGCGGGCGGGCGCAGGGTGAAGACCATTCCGAGGAACGATTCGGCGCCCCCTCGGCGCATCGAGGCCACCGCCTCGTGCAGGGGTGCCGGATCGGCGAGGTTGTCGAGATCCATCCTGATCGTGACTACGACCCGACCCTCGGCCAGCCCGACGACCACAAGACTCTCGACCGGATGGAAGCCGATCAGATAGGGCACGACGTTGATCAGGTCGGCGGGGCCACGCACCCGCAAGACCGGATCGTCGTCGGTCTGGGCGCTGGGCAGCGACGAGCTGTGGAGTGAGGTGTTGTCAGCCATGCCCCGAGCCTGGCCGGTGTCGCCGTCACGCGCGGGCGTGCAGCATCAGCTGTGGACAGCGACGGGCGCTGGGGACGAGCCCGCCCGAACTGACGGGCAGCGGTGCTAGTGCAGTGTGCCCGCGCGCCACGTCCGGGCGGCGGTGGTGAGATCGGCGGCCACCCGTTCGTTGCGGTCGGCCAGCGCCCGCTCGGCGTCACCGCGCTCGTCGGGGCCGGCCAGCTCGCGACGCCCCACGGCCACCACGCGGAACAGCGCCGCGGCCCGCTCCAGCGCGACGTCGAGGTCACCGCCATAGACGCCGCCGAGCACCGCGTCGGCCATCTGGTGTACCGAATCGACGTCCGCGGCCTCGGCGAGCCCGGCCACCACTGCGTCGGCGGGCGCGAGGCCGGCACCGGCGCGCCAGAGCATCCGCACCTCCTCGCCGTTGGAGTGGCACCACTGGCGCAGCACGTAGAGGGCCCAGAGCGCGCCCGGCAGGCTCACCGGGTCGGCGTTCTTCCACAGCTCGGCCAGCGTGTCGATGCCCACCCGGTCGGCCAGCTCGACGAAGCGGTCGCCACCGTCGCGCCGACCGGCGCTGACCACGACGGCCGCGGTGGCCGCCGCGACCTCCGAGCGGGCGGCCGGCGACTCGCCACCGGCTGCGTCGATGACCGCGGTCAGATCGGCGTGCAGCGAGGGGCGATGCGGCCGGGGAGGCTGAGGCGCTGGCTGGTGTGACTGATCCACACCTACCACGATACGTGGATACACAGCCGATTCCCGCTGTTGCCACCTGCCCCCCTCGTCACCGCGAGCAGGTAAACTAAAGGCTCGACGTCGGCCCGTTCCATGGCCCCCGGTCCCACAAATGCCGCTACGAGCGGCCTTCCGCCGCGAGGCGACCTGGCGGGTCGGCGTCGACCTACAAGAGCCCTGGTTAGATCGAGCTCATCGAGGATCGGACTGATCAACGGTCAGGGTGGGGACGGATGAGCGGCGACGGCAACGGCTGGGTCCGGTGCGTGCAGGGGCATCGGCACTGGGGTCTCTTCGGCGCGGCCGGCATCCTGATCACCGACGGCACGCGGGTGGTATTGCAGCACCGAGCCGTCTGGACCCACGAAGGTGGCACCTGGGCGCTCCCCGGCGGAGCCCGCGACAGCCACGAGGACGCCGTGGCGGCCGCCCTCCGGGAGGCCGTCGAGGAGACCACGCTCGACCCGGCGCACGTCACGCCCTACGGCGAGTGGGTCGACGAGCACGGCGGCTGGTCGTACACGACCGTGCTGGCGCACGCCCACTCCGGCGTGGACCTCGAGCCGGCCAACGCCGAGAGCGTCGACATCGGCTGGTGGGCACTCGACGACGTCGGCAGCCTGCCACTGCACTCCGGCTTCGCCGCGGCCTGGCCGCATCTGCGCGAACTGATCACGCCCGCCTGAGACGCCCGCCTGCGACACGGAGGTGTCGCGGCGGCTCAGCCGCCGCCCCGATTGCCGCCGCCGGTGAAGGTCCCGCCGCCGAATGTCGCGCCGGTCAGCCCGCCGCCGCCGAGCCGGGCGAGCCGGTTCGTCGTGGTCGTGCTGCTCGGCACTGCCTCCTTCAGGTTGGCGAGCACCACCCGCTGCCCGGCCTTCAGCCCGGACTTCACCTGGGTGCGGTCGAGACCGGCCACCCCGAGCGTCACCGGGGTGCGGGTGAGCTTGCCGCCCGCGTAGACGGTTACCACTGCACGCGTCCCGAGGCTGCTGAGGGCCGAGGTCGGCACCGTGAGCACGTTCTTCGCCGTCCCGACGTGAATGGCCACCGTGGCGCCGGCGCCGTCGTAGAGGGCGAGGTCGGTGGGTTCGAGCACGACCGTCACCGGATAGGTGGAGGTCGTGCCGCTCGTCCCACTCGTGTTGAGGATGCCGACCTGGCTGACCGTGCCGGGCAGCGCCTGGGAGACGCCGTCGACCGTGACGCTCGCGCTGTCGCCCTTCTTCACGAGATCGATGTCGGAGATGCCGACCGTGGTGGTGACCTCCTTCTGGCCGCTACCGATGATCGTGATGGTGGCGGTGGACGAGGACGCCGACACCGCAGTGCCCACGGTGATCGCGACGGCGGCGACGGTGCCGGAGATCGGGGTGGTCAGGCTGGCCGCGGCAAGGTTCTGCTTGGCGACGACCAGCTCCGCCTCGGCCGCGTCGATGGTCTTCTGATCGGCAGCGAGCTGCGCGGCCGTGATCGTCGTACTCGCGGTGCCGCCGTTCACCCCGCTCCCGCTCACGCCGCTCCCGCTCCCGCTCGCGCGAGACCCGCCGGTGGCGCTGGAGCCGGTGTGGGAGCCCGAGCCCGAGCCCGAGCCGGAGCCGGAGCCCGAGCTGGAGCCGGAGCCCGAGCCCGAGCCCGAGCTGGAGCCGGAGCCGGAGCCGGAGCCGGAGCCGCCGCCGCCGGAGGAGGAGCTGCGGGCCGCGAGCACCGCCTTGTCGAGCAACTTCTCGTCGGCGAGCAGGGTGTGCTCGGCCTCGGCAACCGTCCGCTCATCGGCACTGGTCTGCTGCAGCGCGGTGGTGCAGGCGCCTGAGGTAGTCACGGCCCCGCCGCCGGTGCTGCCGAGCTGCACCGTATAGGCGGCGTTGGCCCGCAGCGGCGCCGCGGTGCTGCCGAAGGTGTAGTCACCGTCTGAGCCGACGGTGGTGGCCGGGATCGCCGCGCCGGCAGCGTCGGTGTCGGAGGGGATCGAGATCGGCAGCCCAGCGGCGCCGGTGACGGTGCCGTGCAGGATGCCGTCGGCGCCGGAGGTCGCGGTGAAGGTGACGACGCTGGTGCTGCACGCCGTCTTGAGGGCTTTGATGTCGCTGTCGACGGTGGACAGGCCCGCGTCGACAGCTGACTGATCAGCGGTGACGGCGGCCTGCAGGCCGGAGATGCTCGACGACGTCTTGCCGGGCTTCGGGCTGCCGGTCGGCGTCGCACCGGCCGAGGGCGCCGGGCTCGGTGTGCTGCCCAGCCGGTAGGCGCTCAGGCTGTCAGTGCTCTCCCCGGCTGCGGCCTGGGTGGCTTCGTCGTCGGCCAGTCGCTGCTTGGCCGAGGCCACCGAGCCGGTGTCGGTATCGACAGCCTGCTGCAGGTCGGTCGGATCCAGCGTGGCCACCGTCTGCCCTGCCGTGACCGTGTCTCCGAGCGTGACGGGCACGCTCTTGACGGTGCCGGAGACTCCGAAGCTCAGCTCACGCTGGTTGATCGAGCTGATCGTGCCGACCTCGGTGATCGTCTGCTCCACGTCGGCGGTGGTGACCGTCGAGAGGCGGTAGGCGGGGCCGCTGTTCCGGGTGGCCGCGAAGGCCGCGCCGCCGCCGGCGAGCACGACGACGGCCACCCCGCCGGCGATCACCGAGCGTCGCGACCCGCGGCGCCCCCTAGCCATTCGCGCCACTGGCACCCGGTGCACCCGGAGCCCTGCCGCGACTTCCGAACCCGCCACCGAAGCCGGCGTCACACGTGCCGGTGGAGCTAGGTGGGGTCAACGCGATCGCCGTGGCGGCCACGGCACCAGTGGTGTCGGTCTTGCCAGTCGCGGTGGCGCAGAGGCCGTCCTTCAGCGCCGTCCGGGTCACCTTCGCCGTCTTGGTGATGGTCGTCGACGACCCGATCGTGACGGTCTTGCTGGTCGTCGTCGGAGAGGCCGAGGGTGAGGCCGAGCTGCCCCGGGCGAAGGAGGTGGCGGCCACCGTGATCGTGGAGCCCGACACCGCGGTGACCCTGCCCGACACCAGTGCATTGGCGAAGTTCCCACCGGGGAACGCGCCGCCGGTGCGGGCACCGCTCGGTGCACCGGAGGGTCGGTTGGCACGCGGGGTGAACGAGCCGCTGGGACGGGCGCCGCCCCCGAAGCCGCCGCCGAGCCCTCCGCCGCCGAAGCCGCCGGCCCGGGTGCAGCTGCCGTTGGTGGCCGGCGTGATCGTGACCGAGGTCGCGGCCCCGCTGGTCGTGGCGCCTGCCGGGGCCGAGGCACCCGCGGCAGCGGCGTTGATGGCGAGCACGCATGACCCGACGGTGATGTCGCTGAGCTTCGCCTTCACCGCCTGGGTGATCCGGGTCGAGGAGGTGAAGTTGACGGTCACCTGGCCGGTGGTCGCGTTCTGGACCTCGATGCTCGTGCTCTCGACCTCGGCGATGACACCGGAGGCCGCCGCGCCGCCGCGAGCCCCGCCACCGAAGCCAGCGCCGCCCTGGCCGCCACCCTGGGCCGCGGCAGCCGACGATGAGCCGGTGGGGCCGGCCGCCTGCGGGGAGCTGGAACCACCGCCCGAGGAGCCGCCGCACGCCGTCACCAGCGCGGCCACGGCCACACCGGCGATCGCCGCGGCGCTGAGGTAGCGGCCACGGGCGGCGCCGGCGCGCTCGGTGGTGGGGCTGCTCGACACTGCTTCGGTCATCGGGTTCGTCCTTCTCAATGGTGGTGGCTACTCGCTGCGGAGGGCGTCGATCGGGGCCAGCCGGGCGGCGCGCCCGGCGGGATAGACGCCGAAGATCAGGCCGATCGCCGCGGCGACCGCGACGGCACCGACCACCGCGCTCGGGGAGATGTCGATGGCGTTGGAGATGAAGTGCGGCAGGATCACCGCGCCCGCGATGCCGAAACCGGCGCCGGCGATGCCGCCGACCACCCCGAGCACCGAGGCCTCGACCATGAACTGGCGGCGGATGACCTTGGGGGTGGCGCCGAGCGCCTTGCGCAGGCCGATCTCGCGGGTCCGCTCGGTCACCGACACCAGCATGATGTTCATGACGCCGATGCCACCGACGAGCAGTGAGAGCGCGGCGATGCCACCGAGCAGCACCGTCAGCGTCTTGCTCACCGAGGAGGCCGTGGTCAGCAGCGACTTCTGGGTGGTGATGGTGAAGTCGGCGGTGCCGGCGGCACCGATCGCGTGCTTGTTGAGCAGCAGCGCGTTGGCCTCCTGGTAGGCGGCCGAGATCGTCGAGTTGGAGGAGGCGGTCAGGTAAATGCTCGACAGCGAGTTGCGGCCGGTGCTGGCCGAGAGCCGACTCGTCATCGTCGCGAGCGGCACCAGTGCCTGGTCATCGAGGTCGGAGGAGGAGTCCGAGCCGGCCGAGGTGAGCACCCCGACCACGGTGAACGGGATCGAGTTGATCGTCACCGTCTGGTTCAGCGCGCTGTCGGCGTTGCCGAAGAGCTCCTCAGCCGTGGTCGGGGCGAGAACTGTCACCGCCGAGGCCGCGGCGTCGTCGGCGTCGGTCAGGAAGCGGCCGGTGCTGAGCTTGCGACTGCGTACCGTCAGCCACTCATCGCTGGTGCCGACCACCGAGGTGGTCCAGTTCGTGCTGCCGTTGACGAGCGACTCCGAGGTGCTCTTGATCGGCGCCACCGCGGCGATGTCGGGCGCCGCGACGCGCGAGTCGAGCGCCAGCGAGTCCTGCACCGTGAGGGTGGAGGCCGAGCCGTTGCCCCCGCGCAGACCCGTGGTGCTGGTGGTGCTGCCCGGCGAGACGATGAGCAGGTTGCTGCCCAGCGCCGCGATCTGGGACTTGACGCTCGAGGAGGTGCCCTCGCCGAGACCTACCGACAGCACCACCGTGGCGATGCCGATCAGGATGCCCAGCACCGTCAGCCCGGAGCGGAGCCGGTGTGCGCGCACCGCCTGCAGCCCGGTCCGTATGGTCTCGAGCCAGTTCATCGGCCGACCTGCCCGTGATCGATGCCCTGCCCGTGATCGATGCCCTGCGCGTGATCGATGCCCTGCGCGAGGTCGTGGCCCTGTTCGGCGTCGTAGGGGGCCGAGCGGCCGGTGGCCGCGTCACTGACGACGAGCCCGTCACGCACCCGGATCACTCGCCGGGCCTGCTCGGCGACCTCCTCCTCGTGGGTGATGATCACGACGGTGCGGCCCGCCGCGTGCAGCTCCTCGAAGAGGTTCAGCACGTCGGCGGTGGCGGTGGAGTCGAGGTTCCCGGTCGGCTCGTCGGCCAGGATCAGGGCCGGGTCGCTGACTAGCGCCCGGGCAACCGCCACCCGCTGCTGCTGGCCTCCGGAGAGTTCGCCGGGGCGGTGATCGACGCGATCGGCCAGGCCTACCCGGGCCAGGGCCTGCTCGGCCCGGGCCCGGCGCTCGTCCCGCCCGATCCCCGCATAGAGCAGGGGCAGCTCCACGTTGCGCCAGGCGGTGGCCGAGGGGAGCAGGTTGAACTGCTGGAAGACGAAGCCGACGCGACGGTTGCGGACCTCGGCCAGCTCCTCCTCGTCCATGGCGCCGACGTCTTCGCCGGCCAGCAGGTACTCCCCCGCGGTGGGCAGGTCGAGGCAGCCGAGGATGTGCATCAGCGTCGACTTGCCCGAACCGGACGGGCCCATGATCGCGACGTACTCCCCCGGTTCGATGCCGAGCGTGATGCCGCGCAGTGCCTCGACCTCGAGCGCGCCGCTGCGGTAGACCTTGCGGACGTCACGCAGCGCGATGACCGCGGTGGCTCCAGGGGCGAGCGGAGTGGTGTCGGTGACCGTCACGATCAGCCCCCGCCCCCGCCGAGACCGCCCCCGCCGAAGCCCCCGCCACCGAGACCGCCGCCACCACCGAAGCCCCCGCCACCGAAACCGCCGCCACCGAAACCGCCACCGAAGCCACCGCCGTTTCGGGTGGTGCTGCCGTTGGGCGTGCCGGTGCGCCGCTCCGTGAGCGTCTCGAGGAGCACCTCGTCACCTGCGGCGAGGCCCGACAGGATCTGGGTGGTGCCGCCTGAGGAGAGCCCGGTGGTCACCGCCTTGGTGATCCGCCTGCCGCCGACCTTGCCGGTGGCGCTCTCCCACACCACGCTCTTGCCGCTGGTGCTGTGGACGGCCAGCGACGGCACGGTCAGGACGTTGGTGAGCTGCTTGTAGATGAGCGCGACGGTGGCGGTGGCACCGGCGTGCAGGCCGCTGGGGCTGCCGGTGACCGTCACGACCACCGGATAGGAGGCCGACCCCGAGGTCGAGGACGAGGCGATCACGCCCACCGACGAGATCAGGCCGTAGACGGTGCCGGTGGCTCCGTCGGTGGTGATCTGGGCCTGGTCGCCCTTCTTGATCAGCCCGACCTCGGTGGCATCCACGGTGGCGTTGACGAGCCACGACCCGGTACTGATCACCTCGAACTGGCCGGTGGAGGACGAGCTGCTCGAGCTGCTGTTGCTGCCCGCGCCGCCGGCACCACCCCCACCGCCCGCGCCGCTGCCACCGCTCGCGGCGCTACCGCCAGAGCCCGAGACGGTGTCCCCGACCGTGATGTCGGTCGAGGCCACCACCCCGGCGATGGGTGAGCGCAGCGCGGCGTCGGCCAGCGAGGCCTTCGCCGAGGTGACCTGTCCGGCTGCCGCGGTGGAGGCGGCCTTGTCGGCGGTGAGCTGATCGTCGCTCACGTCGTTGTCCTCGTCCGAGCTCACCTTCGCCTCTGCGGTGGCCAGGGCGGCCTCGGCCTGGGCCAGGGAGGCCTTCAGCGCCGCGGAGTCGATCGTCGCGAGCACCTGGTTCTTGGTGACGTTGTCACCCTCGGCGACCTTCACTGAGGTGACGGTGCCGGAGACTCCGAAGCTGAGCGATTCGTCGTAGGCCGGCTCGATCGTCCCGGTGGATGAGACCGACTGGCGAACGGTGCCGGTGCTGGCCGCGACGAGCCGGTAGGTGACTCCGGTCGAGCTGGCCTTGCTCGTGGTGCCGGAGACCTCGAAGATCGTGATGCCGGCAGCCACGATCACGAGTACGCCCACAGCGGTGTACCAGCGGTGCCGCGCCAGCGCAGTAAGCGAGGACCGGATGAACGCAGCCATGGACTTCCCTTCGAGCAGGCGGTGACCGGGACACCGTCGAGGCGAAGGTTGGCGCCAGCACCTGAGGGAAGACTGCAAGCAGGGTGGGCATCAGCTGTGGATCACTGTGAATCAGCCAGGTAACCGGGCGTGCAAAGGCGCCCGGTAACGTCGCGCTTCGTGCAGCTGCTCCTCCCGCCCAGCGAGGCCAAGAACCCCGGCGGACGCGGCCGCTCGTTCGCAGCACGGGCGCCCCACCCGCTGCTCGGCCAGCAGCGCGCACTGATGCTTGCGGCGCTCGCCCGGCTGGTCGCCGGTGACCCCGCTGAGGCCGCTGAGGCACTACTGCTGCCACCCAACGTTGCGGCGGCGGCCGTCGCAGCCAACACGGCCGTGCGCGACTCGCCGACAGTGCCGGCCCTGCGTCGCTACGCCGGCATCGTCTACGACGGCCTCGGCTTCCAGTCACTGCCCGCCGAGGTTCAGCGGCTGGCGGTACGGCGCGTATACGTCTTCTCCGGACTCTTCGGGGTCGTCCGGGGTGATGAGGCCGTGCCGGACTATCGCGTGCCTGCCAAGGCATCGCTGCCAGGGGTAGGCGTGGCGGGCACCGCGTGGCGCCCCGTCCTCGACGAGGCCATGCCGGCGATCCTCGGGCGCGGGCCGGTGATCGATCTGCGCTCGTCGGACTATCAGGCGATGTGGCGGCCTGCCGGCGCGTTCGCCACCCGCGTGCTCACGGTGCGGGTGCTCTCCCCGCTCCCTGCCGGCGGGGTCGGGGTCGTGAGTTACCCCAGCAAGTACGCGAAGGGCCGTCTGGCGGCGGCGCTGCTCACCGCCGAGCTCGCCGGCACCCGCATCGCCGACATCGAGGACGTCGCCGGTGTCTGGCGGGCGAGCACCGGTTACGCGGCCGAGGTGCAGGGCCCGACGAGCCTGGTGATCCATCACCCGGCCAAGATCGTCGGGCGGTAGCACGGGGTTGTAGCACTCGGCGTTCCTCAGCAGATTGCTGGCCCCCTCGACGGGCCTCTCCGGGCGTGTACCACCATGTGGGGCATGCGCCTGGATCATCTCAGCTACGCCGCCGGCCCAGAGGGCCTCGCCGCCTGCGCCCAGCGCCTCGGCGCGCGTCTCGGCGCCGGCTTCACCGATGGCGGAATCCACCCCTCCTTCGGCACCCGCAACTTCGTGCTGCCGCTCGGCGGTGGCACCTACCTCGAGATCGTGGAGGCGCTGGACCACCCCGCTGCCGACCGCGCTCCGTTCGGACGGGCCGTGCGAGCCCGCACCGAGGACGGGGGCGGCTGGCTGGCCTGGGTCGTGGCCGTCGCCGACATCACCTCGATCGAGACGCGGCTGGAGCGGCCATCGGCGGCCGGTCATCGCCGCCGCCCCGACGGCGTGGACCTCAACTGGCGCCAGATCGGCCTCAGCGAGGTGGCCAACGACCCCCAGCTGCCGTTCTTCGTGAGCTGGCAGTCCCCGGAGTCCGAGCACCCGTCGGCAGGCGGGTCGGCGGTGACGCTGCAGCAGCTCGAGATCGCCGGCGACGAGGCCACGATCGACGCCTACCTCGGCACGTCGGCGACCCAGCCGCTGGATGGCATCGAAGTGCTCTGGCGGGAGCCGGACGAGAACGGCACCGGCGTGGTGGCCGCCAGCTTCCAGACGAGCCTGGGCACCGTCCGCATCGACTAGCCTGCCGCACAGCACGCAGCTACCTCAGCAGCGCGCCGCGTCGCCGGCCTGACTGCGTGTCGCCGGCTAGCGCGGGGTCACGGTCGTCGTCTCGGCGACAGCCGCCTCCGGCCCCGCCACCACCGGCTCGATGCGGCGCGCCCCCAGCACCGAACCGGCCAGGATCAGCGGGAAGCCAACTGCCATGCCGAGGGTGAACGACTCACCGAGCATCGTGACCCCGAAGAGCACCGCCACTGCCGGGTTGACGTAGGTGATCACCGTGGCGCGAGCCGGGCCGATGGCCGAGATCAGCGCGAAGAAGACGACGAAGGCCAGCGCGGTGCAGATGACGCCGAGCAGCGCCACCGAGCCGGCCTCCTCACCGGTGACGTGCCGCGGCCAGCGTAGGACCGCGTAGGGCAGGTAACCGACCGCGACGAGGAGCAGCGACGCGCAGACCACCGGCACGCTCGGCAGATCGGCGAGGCGGCGCGCCATGATCACCGGGGCCGTGGCGTACCCGATGACGACCACCAGGATCTCGAGCAGGGCACCGCTGTGCACCTCGCCGAAGTCGAGACCGACCAGCATGGCGACGCCGACGAGCCCCACCAACAGGCCGCCGAGCTGCAGCCGGGTGGCGCGCTCCTGCGAACCGCTCAGCCGGGCCGCCAGCACCCCGATGAGCGGTACCGCGGCGATAAGCAGCCCGGAGAGCGAGCTGGAGACGTGCCGCTCGGCGTCGGAGAGGAACAGCCACGGGACCGCCATCTCGATCACCGCGAACGCGAGCAGTGGACGCCAGCGCGCCAGCACCGGGCCGAAGCCCCAGCCGGGCGCGCTCCGGGTCAGGGCGATCGGCAGCAGGATGAGGCCGCCGATACCGGTGCGCAAGAACACCAGCGTGCCGGGCTCGATGTCGCGCACGGCCACCCGGATCAACAGGTACGGGATGCCCCAGATGACGCACATCGCCGCGAAGAGCCCCCAGCTGCGCCGTGTCATCCAACCGTCCCCGTCTGTGTCTCGACCCCTCGAGAACCTAGTCGCAGCGTCCGACAACCGCTTGCGTATTCCAGTCGTCGCAGCTGGCGGCATGGGTCGAGCCCCGCGACGCGGACGGACAGGGCATAGTTAGCCCGTGCAGACCGTGGCCCTCACCTGGCAGCAGTCCGGCGAGGTGGCCGGCACGCTCGGGTTGATCGGCGCCGGGCTGCGTGTCGCGCACGACCGTCGCGCGAACAAGGCGGCCCCGTTCGTCCTCGAGGCGGCGATGATCGCCTTCCTCTACGGCCTGTGGCAGCTCTGCGGCAAGCTCTCGGTCACCGGCACCGCCGATGGCATGCGCCGGGCACGGTGGATCGAGCACTTCGAGCACGACGTCTTCCTGCCCTCCGAGCGCAGCGTCCAGAAGCTGATCCTCGGCCACCGGCTGATCGTCCAGACCGCGAACCTCTATTACGACACGATGCACTTCACGATGCTCTTCGTGTTCCTGATCTGGATGTTCGTGCGGCACCGCGACCAGTACCGGCGGGTGCGCACCACACTGGCGCTGACCACGCTGGCCTGCCTGCTGGTGCAGCTGATCCCGGTGGCGCCACCGCGGATGCTGCCTGGTTTCGTCGACACCGCGGCGCTCTACGGCCAGTCGGTGTACAGCAACGGCATCGCGGCCGATCAACTCTCGGCGATGCCGTCGGTACACGTCGCGTGGGCGGTGCTGATCGGGTACTACGTGGTGCGGGTCAGCCCAAGCCGCTGGCGGTGGATCGCGGCGCTGCACTCCGCGCTCACGATCTTCATCGTGGTGGCCACGGCCAACCACTGGTGGCTCGACGGCATCGTCGGCGTCACCCTGCTCGTCCTCTGCGCGTGGCTCAACGTCGGCGTCCGCGCGCTCGTCAAGAACCTGCAGAACCGCCGACGGGACGCAGCCCCGATCGAGGTTCGTGAACCAGAGGCGGTGCTCGGCTGATGGTCGTGCCGATCGGTGACTACGGCTTTCTCTCCGACGGCGAGGCCACGGCCCTCGTCTCACCCGGCGGCTCGGTCGAGTGGATGTGCCTGCCGCGGATGGACTCCCCCAGCATCTTCGGCGCCATCCTCGGCCGGCACGCGGGCACGTTCCGCGTCTCGCCCTCAGACGTCGCCGTACCCGCGGCTCGCCGCTACCTGCCGGGCACGATGATCCTGGAGACGAGCTGGGGAACCGACACAGGCTGGATCATCGTCCGGGACGTCCTGCTCTTCGGCCCTTGGCGTCACGACACCGAGTTCTCCAACAGCCAGCGCCGCACCCCCACCGACTACGACGCCGAGCACATCCTGCTGCGCACGATCCGCTGTGTGAAGGGTGAGGTGCAGACAGTCGTCGAGTGCGAGCCGATGGCCGACTACGGCCGCTCCCCAGTGCGCTGGGAGTACGCCGATCAGGTGTATCACCAGGCCAAGGCCACCGCCGCCGGGATGACGCACCCACTGGTGCTCACCACCGATCTGCGCCTCGGGCTAGAGGGCGGCCGGGCCGCCGCACGCACGCTGCTCAAGGAGGGCGACACCCGGTTCGTGGCCCTCTCCTGGGGCTCGAAGGAACCTCCGCTGACCTTCGACGACGCCTACGGGCGGCTGGTCTGGACGGCCCATCACTGGCAGCACTGGCTCGCCCGGGGCAGCTTCCCGGACCACCCCTGGCGGAGTTTCCTGCAGCGCAGCGCGCTGACCCTCAAGGGCCTCACCTATGCCCCCACCGGCGCGATCGTGGCCGCCTCCACCACGTCGCTGCCGGAGACGATCGGCGGCGAGCGGAACTACGACTACCGGTTCAGCTGGATCCGCGACTCCACCTTCGCGCTCTGGGGCATGTACTCCCTCGGCTTCGACTGGGAGGCCGTCGACTTCTTCAGCTTCATCGCCGACATGGCCGAGCAGGATGCCGAACTCCAGATCATGTACGGGATCGGGGGCGAGCGTGATCTCGCCGAGTACACCCTCGACCATCTCCCCGGTTATGCCGACTCCAAGCCCGTCCGGGTGGGCAACGCGGCGGCCACCCAGCGCCAGCACGACGTCTGGGGTGCCCTGCTCGACTCGGTCTACCTGCACAGCAAGGCGGCCGATCACCTCGACGGCCGGATCTGGCCGATCCTCGGCAAGCAGGTCGAGGCGGCGCTGCGGCACTGGCGCGAGCCGGACGCCGGCATCTGGGAGGTCCGCGGCGGCCTGCAGCACTTCACCTCCTCGAAGATCATGTGCTGGGTGGCCGCCGATCGCGGCGCCAAGCTCGCGGCACAGATCGGGCAGGACGCACAGGCAGCGAAGTGGGAGGAGGCGGCCGAGGAGATCAAGGCCGACATCCTCGAACACGGTGTGGACGAGCGTGGCGTGCTGACCCAGCACTACGGCACCACCGCACTGGATGCCTCGCTGCTGCTCGCCCCGCTCGTGCGCTTCCTGCCGCCCGACGACCCCCGCATCATCGCCACCGTCAACGCGATCGCCGCCGAGCTGACCCAGCAGGGGATGGTGATGCGCTACAAGGTCGACGAGACCGACGACGGCTTCAGCGGCGAGGAGGGCTCCTTCACCATCTGCTCCTTCTGGCTGGTGTCGGCGCTCTGCGAGATCGGTGAGTACCGCCGCGCCCATGACCTCTGCGCGAAGCTGCTCTCGTTCGCGGGGCCGCTGGAGCTCTACGCCGAGGAGATCGACACCCACTCCGGCCAGCAGCTCGGCAACTTCCCGCAGGCCTTCACCCACCTGGCGCTGATCAACGCCGTGCTGCACGTCATCGAGGCAGAGCGAGGCGGATACCTCGTCGACCGGGCCACCGACGAGGACTGAGCCCGGAGGCGTTCTGAAGGTTTTCAGGCACCCCGACTTGTTTCTTTGTGGGACGTATGTGACGGTTGGGACCAGTGGTACGGCGTGTCGAGCCGCTGAACGACGTCCCCCGGTGCTATATGCGCCTAGATCGAACGGGCTGGTGAGCTGTTGATGTTCCGCCGTCGCAAGGCAGACGACCCCGACCACGCCGGCTCCCCGTTCTTCGCCGACTGGATGCAGGAGTCGGCCTCGGGGCGCGGCCACGCCGTCGTCGAGGTGCTCTCCGACCGGCGCGCGCACTGGGCGGCAGGCGGCCTGGTGGTGGCCGCGCTGGCCGCGACCTTCCTCGCCCTTCCGCAGGGCAAGGCCGGCGCCGACCCGTCGCCGAGCGACTGGCAGCGACTGCGGCAGTGCGAGTCCAGCGACAACTACTCGATCAACACGGGCAACGGCTACTACGGCGCGTACCAGTTCAACCTCTCGACCTGGAAGAGCGTCGGCGGAACCGGGTACCCGAACCTGGCCTCCCCGGCCGAGCAGGATGCCCGCGCGCTGATCCTCTACCGCGAGCGCGGCTGGCAGCCCTGGACGTGCGCGACCATCCTCGGTCTGAAGGACGATAAGGACGCCGGCTCCGGCAGGATCGGCGACATCACGGTGCCCACGAGCGGTTCGACCTCCTCGGCCGCCCCGAGCTATCAAGGCGGGTCTCGCGGCTACCGCTACGGCGACGACAACACGGCCATCAAGCTCTTCCAGAACGAGATGCACGCCCGGGGCTACTTCCCGGCCGGCACCGGCCAGTTCGGCCCGCTCACCCTCGCCATGGTGAAGCGGCTGCAGAGCCTCGACGGCACGGCCCACCCGTCCGGCGTGATCGGCCCGGTGACCTGGGCGCTGGCCTGGACCGGCAAGTATTCGACCCCGCCTGCGACAACCACCCCGCCTCCGGCGCCGCCGAAGAGCACGTCGCCCAAGTACCCCGCCTTCCCGGGCAAGACCGCCTTCACCTACGGGCAGAACAACACCTCGATCAAGACCTTCCAGAACGAGATGCACGCCCGCGGCTACTTCCCCGCCGGCACCGGCCAGTTCGGCCCGCTCACCCTCGCCATGGTCAAGCGGCTGCAGAGCCTCAACGGCCTCAGCGTCACCGGCACCATCGGCCCGGCCACCTGGGCACTGGCCTGGACCGGCAAGTATTCGGTGCCGCCGACCGCGCCGGCCTTCCCGACCAAGACCGCCTTCACCTACGGGCAGAACAACACCTCGATCAAGACCTTCCAGAACGAGATGCACGCCCGCGGCTACTTCCCCGCCGGCACCGGCCAGTTCGGCCCGCAGACCCTCGCCATGGTCAAGCGGCTGCAGAGCCTCAACGGCCTCAGCGTCACCGGCATCATCGGCCCGGCCACCTGGGCACTGGCCTGGACCGGCAAATACAGCAACGCGTGAGAGAACGGGTCCGGGCCGGTGTGTGGCGGGTAGCAGGAGCCCGCACTTGCCCGGCTCACCGCCTGCTCAGCGGCGTGGCGCCTAGGGTGCTGGTATGACCGATCCCAGCGAACGCTTCGAAGTCCGCCGTCACATTGCCGCGACGCCCGCGGCGATCTTCGCGGTGCTCACCGATCCCGCCGGACACGTGCTGATCGACAGCTCGGGGATGCTGCAATCCGCTGACGGCTCACGCGTCACGGCGATCGGCGACGAGTTCGTGGTGCACATGGACCGTGAGGCGCTCAACGACTATCCAATGGGCAAGTACGACGTCACCGTGATCATCACCCTCTACGCGGCCGATGCCGAGCTCGAGTGGACGATCTCCGGCGCCATCCAGCCGCCGCTGCGCCATCTCTACGGCTACCGGCTCGAGCCTGCCGACGGCGGCACCCTCGTAACGTCCTACTACGACTGGAGCGAGATCGACGAGACCTACCGCAGCAAGGGCATCTTCCCGGTCATCCCCGAGGCGGCGCTCCGGGCCACCCTCGGCATCCTGGCCCGCAACGTCGAGAACGCCTAGAGGTAGGGCCGCGGCCGCCCGTTGGCCGCCTCGCCATTGACCACCCGCACGTCCCCGATCGGCAGGCAGGCCCGGCAGAACTCCTTGCCGAACTCGCTCAGAAAGATGCTGCGGTGCACAGCCCTGGGCATCCGGCCGGCGCGCTTCATCGCCTGCGTGACCTTGGGCTGGGCCTCGACCACCTGGTAACGCTGGGGGTTGCTGACCTGCTCCTTGGAGAACTCGACGAGACCTAGCCGGGCAAGGTTCGTGAGGTAGGGGTGGATGCGGTCGACGTTGCGGCACCCTGCGTGCTCGGCGATCATGTTCAGCCCGTCCGCAATCAGCTCCGAACCGATCCCGAAGGGCCGGTTGGTGCGGATGTCGATGCTCGGCTGCGGGCCGTCGAGGTAGAGGAAGCGCAGCACCCTGGCCTCGTCCGGGGTGATCTCCGACAGGATGCGCCCGAAGGCAGGGTGGGTGTCCTCCACGACGTGGACGTCGTTGGAGCGGCGCATCAGCTCGCTGCCGCGGCGGCGCAGGTCCTCCGCGCTGGCGCCCCGGGCCGAGCGGTCGCTGCTCGTGCTGCCACTCGGCGGACCGATGAGCCCGAGCGCCCGCCACGCCACGCCCCGCAGGTCGTTGGCCGCCTCCTGCATGATCGAGGTGGCCGTCTCCCCCGCCACGGCACGCCGCACGACGTAGCCGGCGCCGGCCAGCGAGGCGTTGGCCGTCCAGCCTGCCAGCCGGACCGAGGAGGCTACCGCCACCTTGGCCACGCCGGGCGCGGCCTTGATGAGCTCCGCGGCCGTGGTGGGCAGGTCCGTCCCCGGGCGGGCCGGGGGCGGGATCTGGCCGGGAACGCTGAGGCCTTGCTCGTCGGTCACGTCATACTCCGAAGATCGCGAGGTGCAGGAAGCCGGCGAGGAGGCCGAGGGCACCGCCGTGCACGAACAGTAACCACTCGTCCTGCTTGATCGCCGAACGGAGCATGTCGACGAAGTCCTCGGTGCTCATCTCGCGCATCTGGCCAGCGACAAAGCTGTAGATCTTGCCGGACTGCCTGCGGTTGAACTCCGCGTCGTTGAAGGCGATCGGGGCGAAGGCGGTGGCTTCGGTGGCCACCGAAGAACGGATCGTGTCGTACTCCTGCGAGCCGATGACCATCTTCACGGCAGCCCGGGCCGGTCCGACGGCACGGTCGACGGCCGGGCGTAGCGAGTCCTGCAGCATCTGCATGGTCCGGTCGCTGCGCGGGCCGGTGAGCAGCTCCTCGCCGATGTTCTGCAGCGTGATCACGCGGTCGGCGATCATCTGCGCGTAGGTC
The DNA here is from genome assembly GCA_025963285.1 of Jatrophihabitans sp. Taxonomy (GTDB): domain Bacteria; phylum Actinomycetota; class Actinomycetes; order Mycobacteriales; family Jatrophihabitantaceae; genus JAOPUX01. The sequence continues at coordinate 1,010 of JAOPUX010000027.1, read as the reverse complement.
TCGGTGACCTCGCCCTTGCGCTTGACCAGCAGCCCCTGCCGCCACGGGATCCACTTCACGGCGTTGACGGGCTCGAAGATCATCGTTATGCCGAGGTAGTTGACCACCCAGCCAATGATGACGCCACCGATCGGGAGCACGTACCAGTGCGGGAACAGGTGCAGCACCGCAACGAGCACGAAGCCCATCGGGTAGCCGAAGTAGAAGCCGAACCGCTGCATGAACCGCAGTTCCTTCTTGCCCATGATCAGGAAGAGCTCGTTGAGCAGCTCCGGGTGGTCGACGAAATAGCGGATGACCATCAGCTTGGCGTCGATCAGCTGGTCGACGTTCTGGCCGATCTCGTCGGTGATGTTCCTGACGATGCCGGGCAGCTGCTGCTTCACCCGGGCGTGCACCGCCTCCTTCACCACCGGCGGGAGGTCGTGCCACAGGGCCGGGTTCTCGGTGAGCATGATGTGCTCGACGACGCCGCGGATCTCGGCCTGGGCGACGATGGCCAGGTGCTCGGCGATGCGGTCCGGCTCGAGCTCGCGGTAGAAGTCGGAGATGCTGCCGAGCTTGGCCAGCCCCTTGTCCACGGCGATGCTGGCCATCTTGTCCGCGCGGGACGGGATGATCCCCTGCCACCCGAGGCCACCGTCGTAGCGGATCAGCGGCAGTACCTGCACCCGCCGCGGCAGGATCGGGAAGAGGATCTTGAGTCCGGGCACCTTGAAGCCATGGAACCTGATCGGCTTGAAGAGCATCAGGACGCCGGTCCAGTTGGTGATGTAGCCGATGACGCCGGTGAACAGCGGGATGCTGATCAGGTCGATCAGCAACTTGTGGTTCACCGTTGGGTCTCCCTGGGGCCATGGGGGCGGACGCCTGGCGCGTGCTCGGGAGGAAGTATGCCCGCTCGGGCCTTCGGGCGCCGGGTCGAAACGGGAACCGGGTGACGAGGCCAACTCGTCCAAGTTGGCAGGAGGTGGCCTGATGAAGGCTCTCACGGGGGCAGCCGCCCTCTG
>JAOPUX010000050.1 GCA_025963285.1 Jatrophihabitans sp. | reverse complement strand
CCACGCGCCCATTGTCCAGTGAGCAACCTGTCAGCGGAAGCACCTGGGCACAAGACCGACCCGTACCGATGTACCGGTCTGGGAGGCGCAGGTCCCACTACTTGTCGACGATCGAGTAGATCCCGATCGCTACGCCAAGCAGCACGACAGCGAAGCAGAGGCCCGCGCCGGCCAGCCAGCCCGCACGTCCACTGCGGTCTGCTTCCTGGTCTTCACCGGTGGCGGACGTCGCCCCCTCCCAGCGGGCGACACCGACTAGGCCCACGCCGAAGACCGCGACCAGTCCGATGCCCGCGATCGCGCTGGCGAGCAGCACCTTGCCGAGCGCGGTGAGATCGATGTACTTGTCCATGACGGCCTCCTCAGACCGGAACCGGGGCGGGGGCGGCAGTGGCAGCGCCGTCCCACTCCTGGTTCACGTTGTCGGCGTGCACCGGGATCTTGCGCGAGGCGGCGAAGATGCCGCCGGCAAAAGCTGCGCCGAGGACGAACACGACCACCACCCCCGTACCACCGCCGATCAGGTCGGCCAGCCTGAAGGCCAAGCCACCCACGAGCGCCGCGACGGGAAGGGTCACGAGCCAGGCCATCGCCATCCGCCCGGCAACCTTCCACCGGACCTCCGCCAACCGCCGGCCCAGGCCGGAGCCGAGAATCGACCCGGTGGCGACGTGCGTCGTCGACAACGGGTAGCCGAAGTCCGAGGAGGCCAGGATGATCGACGCGGACGTCGCCTCGGCGGCAAAGCCCTGCGGCGCCTCGATCTCGACCAGGCCCTTGCCGAGGGTGCGGATGACCCGCCAGCCGCCCAGGTAGGTGCCGAGCGCGATCGCCGACGCGCAGCAGAAGATCACCCAGAACGGCGTGTCAGCTCCGGGGGCGATCGTGCCGTTCGCGACCAGGGCCAGCGTGATGATCCCCATCGTCTTCTGGGCGTCGTTGGTGCCGTGCGCGAGCGAGACGAGGGTGGCGGTCCCGATCTGGCCGACGCGGAAGCCGTGCTCCCGCGTCCCTCCGGCCACCTTCTAGGTGATCACGTAGACCGCGAAGGTCCCGAGGGTGGCGATCAGCCCCGCCGCGAAGGGGGCGAGGACCGCCGGCAGCACGACCTTGGAGATGATCCCGTCGCCCGTCACGGCATCGGCGCCGTCGGCGATGAAGGTCGCGCCGATCACCCCGCCGATCAAGGCGTGCGACGAGCTGGACGGGATGCCGAGGAACCAGGTCATCAGGTTCCAGGTGATCCCACCCAGCAGACCGGGCGAACACGACCGTCAGGGTGACCACCTTCGTGTCCACGATCCCACTGGCGATGGTGGCGGCGACCGAGAGCGACAGGAAGGCGCCGAGGAAGTTCATGGCCCCGGACAGGGCGACGGCGATCTTCGGCTTGAGCGCGCCGGTCGCGATCGACGTGCCATCGCGTTGGCCGTGTCGTGGAAGCCGTTGGTGAAGTCGAACGCCAACGCCGTCACCACGACCGTTCCGAGCAGCACCGCATTCCCGCTCATCTGGTCTCCATCCGCCGGTGGCTCTCAGCGTTGCCAGCGCGGATGACTGGTCCGCGAGCGTCTCGGTGTACAGCCAAGAAACGCTGACTGGACGCCGACCGGGTCAGCGCTTGACGTGCACGTTCCGCTGGCCTACGGCGTTGCTCAGCCCCGAGCAGTGGTAGCAACCGATGCAGCCCACGCAGTCGGTGCACCGCAGGCAGCCAAGGCAGGCCACGCATCGCTTGCACAGGGCACACGCCAGGAGGCCCACGCTGCCGGCGATCCCGAACGAGAAGGCGCACCCGGCGCTCCCGGCGATGACGGCGCCGCCCGCGGTGGCAGCTGAGCCCGCCACGGCGATGCTGGCGACGGTCGCCATCGAACCGGCCACGGCGATGCTGGCGACGGTCGCGAGGGAACCGGCCACCGCCGTGCTGGACGCGGTCGCGAGAGAGCCCGCCACCGCCGCTCTGTCCGCCGTGGTCATGGCCCTCACCCTGCCACGCCCGAGAGCGGGCCGGAAGTGGTCAGCGCTGGCCGTGGATGACCCGGCCCACCTGCTCGATCTCCTCGATCGCCGCGTCCCACGACCGGGCGACAGCGCTGTAGGAGACGTACGTGACGCCGGCCCGCTCGAAGTCCTCGATGTTCTTGGCGACGTAGGCCACGTTGTCGTCCACCGTCCGCAGCGGGAGCGGCCCGAAGCACACGTCCAGCAGGCGCTCGTTCCCCTTCTCGGCCCGCAGCGCCTTGACGCTCTCGATCGCCTCGAAGAGGTCCTCGTAGGTGCCCATCTCGGCGCTGCCGGTCATCTGCGCCATGGCTGGGGTCTGCTGGAACGGCATCCAGCCGTCGGCGAACTCGGCAACCCGACGCAGGGCGGCCTTGCTGTTGCCGCCGATCCAGATCGGCGGGCCGCCGGGGGTGATCGGCGGCGGCGCCATGATCGCCCCGTGCGACGGGAAGTACGGGTCGTCGTAGTCGGAGACCTCGGCCTTCCAGGCGTTGCGCATCGCGTGGATGGCGGCGTCGAAGCGCTTGCCGCGGTCGTGGAAGGACGCCCCGAGCACCTCGAACTCCTCCTTGAGGTAGCCCGCGCCCATGCCGAGCGTGAGGCGCCCGTCCGACATGCGGTCGAGGCTCGCTGCGGCCCGGGCAGCCACATAGGGGTTGCGGTAGCCGGCGATGAGCACGTAGGTCAGGAGCCGGATGCGCTGGGTCCGGGCGGCCATGAACGAGAGCGTCACGAACAGGTCGAAATCCTGGTGGCCGCCCTCCTGGAGCCACTTCGCGTCCGGGTAGGGGTGGTCGGTGCTCGAGACCATGTCGAAGCCGGCCTCCTCAGCAGCCACGGCCAGCTCCGCGATCTGGTGCCCGTCGGACCACGTCTCCCACTTCTGGACGGCTCTCATGGGGAACTGGTAGTTGAACTTCATCGGGACTCCTCCGCGGATCGTTGCGACACCCTCGCATC
>JAOPUX010000017.1 GCA_025963285.1 Jatrophihabitans sp. | reverse complement strand
CGACGGCGCGGTCCACGGCCCGTCGCAGCTGCTGACGTTCGCCCTGCCGCTGGTCAGCCCGCGCACCCTGCTGGTGGGGCCGGTGGTGCTGACCTGGCTCGCCGGCAGCCTCGCCGGTCTCTGTGTGGCCCGGCGCTGGTTCAGCACACTGCCCTACATCGGCATCCTCACCGCCTTCGGCCTCGCCTATGCCGCGACCCAGCGCGCAGCCGGCTCGGACTCGCACTCCGCCCAGCTCCGCGAGACGCTGCTGGCCCTCGGCGTGCTGCTCAGTGTGCTGCTGCTGCGCGCGGTGCAGGTCTGGTCGGCGGGCGGACCGGATGCTCCCGTGCGCGGCCTGGCGGTAGGTGGACTCGCCACGGTTGCGGTGGCCGTGATCGCCGCCCTGCTCGTGCAGTCGACCGTCTTCCCCAAGCGCGCGGCCGCCCCGGCGCGCCGCCCGACCGTGGCCGGCTCCACCCCGCTGAGCCCGGTGGCGTTCGTCTCCGGCCTGCGTCCCGCGACCCCAGGTGCGGCCGGCACGCCCGCCTTCGTCGTGCGCACCGACACCGCGGCGCCGGGCTACTTCAGCATCGCCAACGTCGACTACTACGACGGGGCCGGCTGGTCGTTCGTCCGCACCTTCCGCCCGTCCGGTGGGGTGATCCCGGCCGACACCGACATCACGCTGCGCACGTCGCTGGCCGTGGACCAGAGCTACCACCTCGACGGCTCCGCGCTGGCCGACAGCCCCTGGCTGCCCTACCTCGCCCGCCCGCAGAAGGTCACCGGCACCGGCATCGACGTCGACGCCTCCAGCGGGATGGTCGTGCCCTCGCGGACACTATCCCCGGCCAGCTCCTACGAGGTGCGCTCGACGCTGCCCGCCGAGACCTTCGACCAGCTCCACGCGGCGCAGGCCTCGGCCGACACCGCCACCGCGGCGGCGGAGACCCAGCTGCCCCCGACCCTGCGCAGCACGCTGGCCAGCATCGTCAGCGCGCTCGCTGCCGAGACCGGCGTACCGAGCTCCCCCGCGCTGCCGTTCCTGCAGGCCGTACAGCGCGACTTCCGCAGCCACTACGCACTGGTCGGAAGCAGCGGCGCCAGCCGGCAGCAGCGGGCCGGTGGCACCGGCTTCGCCGACGTCCTCGCCTCGATCCTCGGACCGCAGCGCTCGGCTACCCCAGAGCAGTACGCGACCCTGATCGTGCTGATGGCCCGCGAGCTCGGCGTCCCGGCGCGGGTGGCCACCGGCTTCCGCATCGCGGCACCGGCCGGCCAGCACGACGTGCCGGCGGGCACTCACCGTGTCACCACCGGGCAGGCGTGGACGTGGGCCGAGGTGGCCGTCAGCGGGGCCGGGTGGCTGGTGCTCGACGCCGCCCCGTCGACCCTGCGCAGCCCGCCGCAGGACACCGCCTCGGGCGGAGCCGCCTCCTCGAGCCCTGCTGCGACGCCCACCCGCAACGCCCTCGTCACGAGCGCGGCCGGGGGCAACGCGGTGGACCGGGCAAGCCACGTGCCGCAGCACTCCGCGCCGCACGGGCAGGACGTGCTCACGGCCGTGGCGCTGGCCGTCGTACTCGTCCTGCTCGTCGTGGTGCTGCTGCTCGTCGGGCGCAAGCGGCTCCGGACGAGCCGGCGGAGGCGGCTGCGCGATCCCCGCCAGCGCCTCGCCGCCGCCTGGCAGGAGTCGATCGACCTGCTCTATGAGGCCGAGCTGGCGCCCAGCGGTGGCCTCGACGCCCTGACCAGCACCGAGATCGCCGAACGGGCCACCGAGCGCTTCGGTGAGGGCGTCGGACGTCAGGTCGGCACGGTCGGGCACGCCGCCGAGGCGGCGACCTTCCACAGCAGCCACCAGGTGCGCGACGCCGGCGCCGATGCCGCCTGGCAGGCCCAGCGCGAACTGCGGCAGACCCTGCGGGGGCAGCTCACGCTGCGTCAGCGGGTGGCCACCGCCGCGCGCTACCACCGCAGCGCTCGCCGCCTGCACTGAGCGCCACCCGTGCGATAGTGGCGCCCATGCCGCACGTCGCCAACACAAACCGCTCTGCCCGCCGGCTAGCCCTACTACTAGCCGGGAGCGGGGCGCTGCACTTCGCCGTCCCGAAGTTCTACGACCCGATGATCCCGACCCAGCTACCCGGCACCCCCCGGGCCTGGACGCTGGGCTCCGGCATCGTCGAGCTCGCGGTCGGCGCGGCCGTGGCCGTGCCACGAACCCGCAGGCTGGCCGCCCTGGCCGCCTTCGGTCTCTTCGTGGGCGTCTTCCCGGCCAACGTCAAGATGGCCAACGACGTCGCTGCCAGCGCCGCCCCGGCCCCGATGAAGCTCGCCACCAAAGCACGCCTGCCGCTGCAGCTGCCGCTCCTGGCGTGGGCACTGCGAGTACGCCGGAACGCCGTCTGAGGTTCAGTCGCGGTTGAGCAGCGACACCACGCGGTGCAGGTCGGCCAGGTCGGCCTCGTCGAGGCGTCGTAGCCCTTCGGGCGGTTCGTCGAGGATGCGCTGCGCCCGCTTCGCCTCGGCACGGCCCGCGGCGGTGAGCGAGACCATCTTGGCCCGGCGGTCTTGAGGGTGCGGCTCGCGTAGCACGAGCCCGCGCGCCTCGAGATCGTCGAGCAGCAGGGTGAGATAGGGCGGGTCGGTGGTGAGCTTGGCCGACAGCTCGCGCATCGACAGTGGGCCGGCGAGGAGCCGGCGCAGCGCCTTGACCTTGGAGAAGCTCATGCCGAGCGCCTCGGCCACCTCCCGCCGGCGCCCGTAGCGATCGAGCACCAGCTCGCGCAGCGCGTCCCAGGTCTCGCGTTCGAGCTCGCCCCGGCTGGTCATGCCGCCGCCAGGGCTTCGGCGTCCTCTTCGGCGAAGAGCGCTGCGCTGCGCGAGGCCGAGGCCACGGCCCGCGACGACGACATCACCTGACCGAGCACGAAGACGACGACGGTGGCTACCAGCACCGCGATCCGGGCGGGGTCGCTGGCCGCGGAGTAGCCGCTGAGCCCCGGGTGCCCGGCCAGCCCGGAGTTCAGCACCGAGCCCACCACCGCAACGCCCATCGTGGCCCCGACCTGGCGGCTGGTGGAGGCCACGGCGGCGGCCACCCCGGCCTGGCTGCGCGGCATCCCCGAGACGGCGCTCTGCGTGATCGGTGGGTTGAGCATCGCGAAGCCTGCGCCGAAGACGACGTAGCTGGCCAGCACCAGGACGAGCGAGGTGTGCTGCCCGACGCCGATGAGCATCGCCGAACTCGCAGCCATCCCAAGGCCGGCGACCGTCAGCGGCAGCCGCGCGCCGCGCGCGCCCACGATCCGTCCTGCGATGGGCCCGAAGATGAGGGTCATCGCCGCCAGCGGCAGGGTGCAGACGCCGGCCAGCAGCGGCGAGTAGCCACGGATGTTCTGCAGGTAGAGCGTGTTGAGGAAGAGGAAACCGGCGAAGGCACCGAAGCCGAAGACGGCGGTGAGGGTGGCGCAGGTGAAGGGCGTGCTGCGGAAGAAGCGCGGCTCGACCAGCGGCTCGCGGCGGTGCAGCTCGTAGCGGACGAAGCCAAGCGCGGCCACCACCGCCACCGCGAGGGTGCCCAGCGTGGCCGCGGAGCTCCAGCCGTGCCGGGGCGCCTCGATGATCGCGTAGGTCAGCGTGGCCAGGGTGACGATCACGAGCACCTGCCCGACGGGGTCGACGCGCCGGGCTCGGGCGGCCTTCGACTCGGGCACGAAGAGCGCGGTGAGGACGATGGCGGCCACCCCGATCGGGACGTTGATCCAGAAGATCGCCCGCCAGCTGACCGCCCCGATGAGCAGGCCGCCGACCACCGGCCCGAGACCGAGGCTGATGCCGATCACGCCGGCCCAGACGCCGATCGCGGCGGCCCGTTCCTTCGTCCCGGTGAAGACATTCGTGATGATCGACATCGCGACGGGGTTGAGCATCGACCCGCCCACGGCCTGGACCATCCGGAATGCCACCAACCAGCCGAGCCCCGGCGCCACGCTGCACAGCAGCGAGCCGAGGGTGAAGATCGCCAGGCCCGTCTGGAAGGTGCGTCGCCTGCCGAGGCGGTCAGCCGTGGAGCCGGAGAGGATCAGCAGGCTCGCCAGCACCAGCGTGTAGGCGTCGATCGTCCACTGCAGGTCAGAGAGCGAGGCGTGCAGATCGGAGCCGATCGAGGGCAGTGCCACGTTGATGATCGTGTTGTCCATGCCGACGATCAGCAGGCTCATGCAGCAGATTGCGAGGATGAGCCGCTTGCGTGCGGCCGTCAGCTCCGTCATGTGTCGCCCCCATCGTTGTAGCTCCATAATTATTCTAGACCTATAACGATCTGGCCGCCACGGACCGACACGGTGCCCGGGCTTAGCGCTGAGGAAGAAGTCGGGACATGATGCTGGTGTGACGACACCGAAGGAGAGCGCCCCAGCACCGCACGACGCGCACGTGCGGGCCGTCCTCGCCGAGCAGCCGACGGGCGGCCCCGCGCCCGACGCCCGCCTGCTCGGCCTCTTCGACGCCATGGCGGGCAGTCGCCTACTCGACATCCAGGCCCGTCGGATGCGCGAACGCGGTCAGGGCTTCTACACCATCGGCTCGGCCGGCCACGAGTCCAACGCCCTGGTTGCCGAGGCCCTGCGCTCCACCGACCCGGCCCTGCTGCACTACCGCTCCGGTGCCTTCTTCCTCGCCCGCGCCCTGCAGGCCGGGCGCCCGCTGACCGAGGCACTGCGTGCCGTGCTGCACGGCGTCGTCGGCTCCGTGGCCGACCCCGCCTCCGGCGGCCGGCACAAGGTCTGGGGCGACGCGTCCCTCAGCGTGATTCCGCAGACCTCGACCATCGCCTCGCAGCTGCCCCGCGCCGTCGGCACCGCCTTCGCCATCGCCCGGGCGCAGCGGCTGGGTCTGCCGACGCGCTGGCCCCGGGACGCCGTGGTCGTGGCCAGCTTCGGCGACGCCAGCATCAACCACTCCACCGCGGCCGGCGCGCTGAACACCGCGGGGTACTGCCTGCGGCAGGGGCTGCCCCTGCCGATCGTCTTCGTCTGCGAGGACAACGGGCTGGGAATCTCCGTGCCGAGCCCGCAGGGCTGGGTCGCGGAGGCCGCGCAGCGCCCCGGGATCCACTACGTCTACGCCGAGGGCGACGAGCCGGACTCGGTCAGCGCCGCCGCCGCGGAGGCGGTGGCGATCGCCCGGGAGCGTCGACGCCCGGCCCTGCTGCACCTGCGCACCGTCCGCTACCTCGCCCATGCCGGCAGTGACGTCGAGTCCGCCTACCGATCACCCGCCGAGATCGCCGCCGAGCTCCTGCACGACCCGCTGCTCGCACTCGCCGCAGAGCTGACCGGCGTCGACCTCGCGGCCCGGTACGCCGAGATCGCCGACACCGTGGCCGCCCTCGCCGACGAGCTGCTCGACGCCGCCACCCTCACGAGCGCGGCTGCCGTGATGGCGCCGCTCGTACCCGCCGACCCCGCCGTCATCTCCCGCGAGGCCCTGCGCCGGCCCGACGACGAGCGGCGCGGTGAGGTCTTCAGCGGCCGGCTGCCGGAGGACGCCGGCCCACTGACGCTGGCCCAGGTGATCAACGCTGCCCTGGCCGATGCGCTCGTCACCCGTCCTGAGCTGCTGGTCTTCGGCGAGGACGTTGGACGCAAGGGCGGCGTCTACGGCCTCACCCGCGGGCTGCAGGCACGCTTCGGCCAGGCCCGGGTGTTCGACACGCTGCTGGACGAGCAGGCGATCCTGGGCCTCGGACTCGGCTTCGGGGTCAGCGGCCTGCTGCCGGTGCCCGAGATCCAGTACCTGGCGTACCTGCACAACGCGGAGGACCAGCTGCGGGGCGAGGCGGCGAGCCTCAAGTTCTTCTCCGACGGCGCCTTCACCAACCCGATGGTGGTGCGGGTGGCCGGCCTGGCCTACCAGCGAGGCTTCGGCGGCCACTTCCACAACGACGACGCTGTCGGCGTGCTGCGCGACATCCCGGGCATCGTCGTGGCCGTGCCGTCGCGCCCCGAGGACGCCGCCCCGATGCTGCGTAGCTGCCTCGCCGCGGCTACCACCTCAGGGCAGGTCTCGGTCTTCCTCGAACCGATCGCGCTCTATCACGAACGTGACCTGCACGAGCCGGGCGACCGCGGCTGGCTGGGCGACTACGACCCCTCCGCCGACGCCCCGATCGGCGTCGGCCGGACCCACGGTGACGGCACCGACCTGACGATCATCACCTACGGCAACGGGCTGCGGATGTCGCTGCGCGTCGTGGCCCGGCTGGCCGAGCGAGGGGTGCAGAGCCGAGTGCTCGACCTGCGCTGGATCGCCCCGCTGCCGGCCGAGGACATCCTGCGCGAGGCCGGCGCGAGCGGACGGGTGCTCGTCGTGGACGAGACACGCCGTAGCGGTGGGGTCGGTGAGGGCGTCCTGAGCGAGCTGGTCGACGGCGGCTTCACCGGCCCGATGGCGCGCGTCACCAGCAAGGACAGCTACATCCCCCTGGGTGACGCGGCCGATCACGTCCTGCTCTCCGAGGCCGACATCGAGGCTGCCGCGCTGACCATGCTCGGCCTGAGGCCGCTGCAAGCCGCACCGCTGCAGACCGCACCGCTGCAGACCGCGCCGCTGGAGACCGCGCCGCTGGAGCCCGCGCCGCTGGAGATCGCCGCCTCCGTGTCGGTCACGGAGCTGGTCTCGGAGCTGGTCACGGAGCCGATCGAGTTCGGCGCGCCGACCGACGTGCCGATCGGCGATCCCGACGCCGTGGTCGACGGGGCCGAGCCCCCGGAGGCGTTGCTCTACGACCCCGAGGCAGAAGCGGAGCCGCCCCTGCCGCCGCCGCCGGGGCCGCCCGGCGCCGAGCCCGCCGAGACGGTACCGCCGGAGTACGTCCCCACCGACGCGGTCGGATCGTTCCTCGCGCGCGGGCCGGCGTGGAGCGTCTCGGAGACTGGTGGTCACACCGCGGAGGAGCTCCACGACGAGGAGGCGGAGGACCCGAGCCCGGACAGACCGCGCCGCGGTTTCCACTTCGGCCGCCGCTGAGCGTCGATCTTCCTACCGCGTGTCAGCTATGACGCAGCCGCAGTAGGAAGATCGGCTAGCGAGGCCGCCTGCTGAGCCGCGTAGAGCGCGAGCGGGTCGGCAACCGCCACGCCGAGGATGTCGGAGAGCCAGCCGAGGTCGCGCCGCGCACCGGCCTCGGCGTCACGCCGGGCACCTTCGGAGACGAGGTTCGACGCGAAGATGCCGGCGGCCGAGCGGGGCAGGAAGTCCTCGTAGACGATCGGCGTGGCCACCAGCTGGCCCCGGCCCACCGCGGTGGCCAAGGCGCCCGGGCCGACGTCGCCCGACCAGCCGGGGACGGCGCCGCGGGCGAAGGTGAAGAAGGCGAGCCCGTCTGCCAGCAGTCCGAGCTCGGTCTCCGGCAGGCCGCGGTGCCAGACCTCCCGCGCGACGTCCTCGCGCCGGCGGGTCGGCTCGGCGGCGGCTGCGCGGTCGACGGCGGCGAGCAGCGCGTCGTAGCGGTCGCGGCCGGCTGGGGTGAGGGCGATGCCGCGCGCCTCGACCTCACCGAATCGCACCCGCAGGCTGCCCGCCTCGATCGCTCCGGAGGCGGTGCGGAAGCGGCGCGCCTCGGCCAGCGCGCGGAAGGAGGTCTGGCGCAGCAGGACGTCCGGGCCAGGCCAGCGCGGCGGCCCCTGGATCGCGTCGATCATCGTGATGCCGCGCGCGGTCATGCGGCGGTAGAGCTCGTCGATGTCGAGCACCCGTGGCGTCAGGTGGTTGATGTGCGTGCTGCCAACCCCGCCAATGTCGGCAGCGACCGCCGACACCGCTTCGAGCTCGGCGTACCAGGCGGCATCCACCGGCTCCTCGCTCAGTGCGAAGGCGGCGGTGGCCAGCTGCAGGAACCGCTCGGCGCTGTCGGGGTGCAGGCCGTCATCGGCCACCGCCCGTTCGGCCAGCGCAAGCAACTCGGGCGGGAATAGCGTCCGCCGCGCCAGGAAGGCGTCGAGCCGGGACTGCAGCTCGGCGCTGAAGAACCGCCGGTCGTCGGTGACGAGCAGCGAGGTGAACATGCGGAACGGGTTGGCGGCGAGCTCCGCCGCGGCCACCGGCCGGAACGCGGTGCTGATCACCGGCACTGCCGCTCGGGCGGCGTCGCGCAGGTCGTAGAAGCCCACCGGGTGCATGCCCATGGCGGCGAAGATCCGCGACGCCTGCCAGAGCTCGGCGGGCGTGCCCACCCGGATCGCGCCGTGCCGCTCGGCGCTCACCCGCTCGAGCGTCCCGAGGCGTTCGGCACGGGAGCCGTCGCGGGCGAGCACGTCGGCGTTGACCGAGGCGGCCACCTCGACCAGCGTGGTGTACGCAGGCACCTCCCGGCCGTAGGCAACCGACATGCGCCTCGCAAAGCCAGCCCGCAGCTGAGTGCTGCCGATCCGGGACTGCACGGTGGTCACGACAGGCTGGTGAGCACGCGATCCAGTGCGGCGATGCCCTGGTCGATCGCCGCACGCTCGATCGTGAGGGCGGGGCGTACCCGCAGGCTGGTTGCCCCGCTGGCCAGCACCAGGACCCGCTCGTCCTCGCGCAGGCGGCGCACGATCTCGTCACGCAGTTCGGCGGTGGGCAGAGTGACCGCGCAGAGCAGGCCGCGACCCCGTACCTCGGTGAGGATCGGGTGCTGGGTGGCGAGCGCCGCCAGCTTGCCGAGCAGGTATGCGCCGAGCTCGCCTGCGCGGTCGATGAGCCGCTCGGCCTCGATCACCTCAAGGATGCGCCGGGCCCGGACCATGTCGGTGAGGTTACCGCCCCAGGTGGAGTTGATCCGCGAGGCCACCGCAAAGACGTTGTCGGGCACCTCGTCGACCCGGCCGCCAGCCATCACGCCGCAGACCTGCGCCTTCTTGCCGAAGGCGACGACGTCGGGCTGCACCCCCAGCTGCTGGTAGGCCCAGGCGGTGCCCGTCATGCCGACGCCCGTCTGCACCTCGTCCATCACGAAGAGCGCGTCGAACTCGCGGCACAGCGCCTGCATGCCCTGCAGAAACTGCGGGCGGAAGTGGTTGTCGCCGCCCTCGCCCTGGATCGGTTCGGCGATGAAGCAGGCGATGTCGTGCGGGTTGGCCCCGAACGCCGCGCGGGCAGCGGCCAGCGCCACCTGCTCGTCGGCCTCGATGTCGGACGAGCCGTTCACCGACGGCGACGGGATGCGCGGCCAGTCGAACTTCGGGAAGCGGGCGACCTTGTTCGGGTCGGTGTTGGTGAGCGACATCGTGTAGCCGCTGCGGCCGTGGAAGGCCTTCTCCAGGTGCAGCACCTTGGTACCGAGCGCGGCGTCGATGCCGTGCGCCTCGTTCCAGCGGGACTTCCAGTCGAAGGCCACCTTGAGGGCGTTCTCGACGGCCAGCGCGCCACCGTCGACGAAGAACAGGTGCGGCAGGGCCGGGTCACCGAGGACCCGCGCGAACGTGTCGACGAAGCGCGCCAGCGGCACTGTGTAGATGTCTGAGTTGCTCGGCTTGTTGACGGCCGTGTTGGCCAGCTCGAGGAGGAAGTCGACGTCGCGCACCAGTCCCGGGTGGTTCATCCCGAGGGCCGAGGAGGCGAAGAAGGTGAAGAGGTCGAGGTACTCGCTGCCGTCGCGGGCATCCACGAGGGTGGAACCGGCCGATGCCTCGAGGTCCAGGACGAGGTCGAAGCCGTCGGCGAGCATGTGCTTGGCGATCGTCTCGTGGACGTCGCCAGGGGCGATGGGCGCGGAGTCCATAACGGAACGTGTCGTCGTCATGGGGCCACAGTACCGGATAATTTCCGGCTAATTAAGCCATGTGCAGGATTATTTGTCGCTCAGTTCGGAGCGAGCCGCCTGCCGCTCGAAGAAGGTCTGCAGCACGACAGTGGTCTGGGTCGAGACGTTCGCCCGGCGCCGGATCTCCCGGATCAGGGCCTCCAGCGTGGTTGGGGAGGCGACCCGGACGAAGAGGATGAAGCTGGCCTCGCCGGCTACCGAGTGGCAGGACTCGATCTCGAGCAGGCCGTTGAGCCGGTCCGGGATGTCGTACTCGTGAGCAGGGTCCAGCGGGTTGATCGCGATGATCGCGGCCAGCGGTAGGCCGACCGCCTCGGGGTCGACCCGCGCGGTATAGCCGCGGATCACCCCGTCCGTCTCGAGGCGGCGCACGCGGGCCTGAACGGCCGAGACCGACAGACCGGTTGCCTCGGCCAGACTCTTCAGCGTGCTGCGCCCGTCGGCGATGAGCAGCGAGGCGATGAGGCGGTCGATGGGGTCGTCCAGTGCGCGTGCCATAGCGGGACTGTATCCGCGACTGCCGCACGGTAGCTTTCCGTTTACGCGTGATCCTGATTGCCTGGATCGCCAGCTTCGTGCCTCTGGGGAGGGACCAGACCCATGAACAACGCTCTTCGGCTCTCCGCGCTCGGTCTCGCGGTGGCGGCCGGGCTGGCCTGCGCGGCCTGTACCTCCTCCTCGGGAGGCACCGGCTCCGGCAGTGGATCACCGTCGAGCCCGGGCGGTACCTCGACGGCCGCCACCTCGGGCACCTCCGGCACAGCCTCCGGCATGCCGACGTCGGCAGTGTCGTCAGGCTCCACGACCGCCGGCACGAGGACGTCCGGTGCGGCGACGGGCGGCACTACCCCACCGGGCCCGGGCGTGAGTACCCCGGCCGCCCTCGCCCACCCGCAGTGGTGCGTCGACGGCGAGATCACCACCACGGCACAGCACTCCCCTGACGGTGGGGCCGCGGGGCACAACGGCGTGCTGCTCGTCTTCACCAACAGCTCCACCCGCACCTGCGTGCTCTACGGCTATCCCGGGGCCGACGCCCTCGACGCCGCCGGCCATCCGGTGGCGCACGCGGCCCGGTCGCTGACCGGCTACATCGGCGGCACCTACTCCGGGCTGCACAACGTCTCACTGACCCCGGGCAGCTCGGCCTCGACCTACGTCGAGGGCGACATCGGCGACGGCGGGGCCGCCTGTAGCTCGGGTACCACGATGGTCGTGACGCCGCCGAACCTCTTCCACTCCACGCCGGTACCGCTCTCGCCGTACGTCTGCGCGTTCACGATCCATCCGGTCGTCGCCGGCAGCACCGGCCGGTGAGTTCGTAGCTCCTAATCGCACACCCGTCTGATTTTCAGCTAGCCTGTCCTGGTGACCGAAGCCGGATTTCAGGCATCGCTGCTCGACCTCGCCGAAGAGCCGGAGGTCGGCAGGCTGCGGCCGAGCCGTACCACCCTCAGCCGCGGTGCTTGGGTCGACACCTGCCCCGGCTGGCTGCGGGGGGCCGACGCGCTCTACGAGCGGCTCCGCACCGTGGTGCCGTGGCGTGCCGAGCGCCGGCAGATGTACGAGCGGGTGGTGGACGTGCC
This sequence comes from Jatrophihabitans sp., assembly GCA_025963285.1. Taxonomy (GTDB): domain Bacteria; phylum Actinomycetota; class Actinomycetes; order Mycobacteriales; family Jatrophihabitantaceae; genus JAOPUX01. Next base: position 4,392 of record JAOPUX010000017.1, on the reverse strand, counting down.
GCGGCTACTGGCCTTCTACGACGTCGGCGTGGCGCTGCCCGACCCGGCCCTGGACGCCGCGAAGGCCGCACTCGACGCGCACTACCTCGCCGAACTGGGCGAGCCGTTCGCCACGGCCGGGCTCTGCCTCTACCGCGACGGCCGAGACAGCGTGGCCTGGCACGGTGACCGCATCGGCCGCAGCAACACCGAGGACACGATGGTCGCGATCGTCTCGGTGGGCGCACCGCGTGCGCTGATGCTGCGACCCACCGGCGGCGGCCCTGCGCTGCGCTTCGAGGTGGGGCACGGCGACCTGCTCGTCATGGGTGGAAGTGCGCAGCGCACCTGGGAGCACTGCGTGCCGAAGACCAGCCGCCCAGCCGGGCCCCGGATCAGCATCCAGTTCCGGCCCATCGATGTCCGCTAGCAGGGCAATGTCCGCTGACAGGGCGATGTCCGCTAGCAGCGGGCATCGCCGGCCAGGAGTCAGCGGAAGATCACCGTCTTGCTGCCGTTGAGCAGTACCCGCTGATCCACGTGCCAGGTCACCGCGCGTGCCAGCGCCTGCGACTCGAGGTCACGTCCGACTGCTGCCAGCCGCTCGGGGGTCACGCCGTGATCCACCCGGGCCACCTCCTGCTCGATGATCGGGCCCTCGTCGAGCTCGGCAGTGACGTAGTGCGCGGTGGCACCGATCAGCTTCACGCCGCGGTCGAAGGCCTGGTGGTAGGGGCGCGCGCCCTTGAAGCCCGGCAGGAACGAGTGGTGGATGTTGATGGCCCGTCCGGCCAGTGCGGTGCAGAGCGAATCCGATAGCACCTGCATGTAGCGTGCCAGCACGACGAGCTCCACCCCCTCGGCCTGCACGAGCTCGAGCAACGCCGCCTCCTGGGCCGGCTTCGTCTCCGGCGTCACCGGCAGGTGATGGAACGGCAGCCCGGCGGCGCGAGCCATCGGCTCGGCGTCAGGGTGGTTGGACACCACGGCCACGATCTCGGCCGGCAGTGCCCCGATGCGGTAGCGGTAGAGCAGGTCGTTCAGGCAGTGGTCCTGCTTCGAAACCATGATCAGGATGCGTGGTCGCACCGCGACGTCGCGCAGCTGCCAGGTCATGGCGAAGGGCTCGGCCACCGGCGCGAAGTCCTGCCTCAGCAGCTCGTCCGGTCCGTCGTGGGTGAAGTGCACCCGCATGAAGAACCGGCCGGTGCCGACGTCGCCGAACTGCTGGCTGTCGAGGATGTTGCCGCCCCGGTCGGCGCAGAATCCGGCCACGGCGCGCACGATGCCCACGGCGTCGGCACAGGAGAGGGTCAGTACGAACTCGGCCACGACGAACCAACCTAGCCGACGCCGGGCGGCTCCTCCCCGCGCATCGGGATCCGCAGCCGGTCTGCCACGAACGGGGTCAGCGTTCCCTGCACGAGGACGGAGAAGACCACGACCACGACGACGATCCCGTACAGCCGCGGCGCGCCCTGCAGGTGGGCGCCGAGCATCAGCTGGCCGAGCAGCAGCGGAACCGCTCCCTTGAGGCCGGCGAAGAGCACGAAGGCGCTCTCGTTGCGTGCGAGCCTGGCCGGCAGCAGGCAGAGCCCGACGAGCAGCGGCCGGGCCACGCACGCCACCACCAGCGCGAGCACGAGGCCCGGGAGCCAGACGTTGCGGTGGCTGAGCACGTCCAGATCGACGGTGAGGCCGAGCACCACGAACGCGACGATCTCCGCCAGGCCGGCCAGCGCGGCGTGGAAGCGCCGGATCTCCCGCTTCTGCGGGGCTTCCTCGTCGCCGATGATGATGCCTGCAACGAAGACGGCCAAGAAGCCCGAGCCGTGCGCGAGCGTAGCGACCCCGTAGAGCACGCCCGCCGCGGTCAGGGTGCGCAGCGGGTACAGCCCCTCCCCTGGCAGGTGGACGCGGCGCATGAACCAGAGCAGGGCGCGTCCACCGACGAGCCCGAGCACGGCGCCGACGACGATCTGCAGCACGAACTCGAGCCCGACCTGCCCGAAGGCGTGGGCGCTCACCGCACCCGCGGCGATCAGCGAGCTCATCAACGCGATGCCCACCGGGTCGTTGGCGCCGGACTCCCCCTCGAGCACCGTGCCGCTGCGACCCGCGATCTCGCGCTTGCCGAGCACGGAGAAGACGACCGCGGGATCGGTCGGAGCGATGGCGGTGGCCACAAGCAGGGCGGCGAACCAGCTCAGCCCGAAGGCCGCATGCAGCAGCAGCGCGCCGGCCCCCGCGGTCAGGAAGGTCCCCAGCACCCCGATGCTCGCGATCGCCCCGGCGGCGGTGCGGAACCGGCCCACACCGATGTGCATGCCGCCGTCGAAGAGGATGCAGATCAGCGCGACGGTCAGGATGTGTTCGACCATCTGCTCCGAAGGGGCGTGCAGCGCCGGAACCGCCTTCACGGCCACCGCCGCGGCGATCAGCACGAGCACCGGCGCGGGCACGCGGAGCCGTTCGGTGACGAGGTTCGCGAGCACGGCCACCAGCCCGACCGCCGCAATGAGCAGCAGGATCAGCGCGAAGTGCCTGGTCTCGTTCACCGGAGGTGTTCGCGCGTCGTTAGAAGCCGCAGTAGGCGAGGGCCTGCCTGAGCAGGGTGCCCTGGCCGCCGGCCATCTCGCCCTGCAGCCGTTCGTCGAGAGCCTCGGCCGGGGTGAACCAGGTGAGTTCGAGGGCGTCCTGGTGTGGCTCGCAGTCACCCTCCACCGGCACGACGAAGGCCAGCGAGACGGCGTGCTGGCGCGGGTCGTGGAACGGCGTGACGCCCGGCGTCGGGAAGTACTCGGCCACCGTGAACGGCGCCGGGTTGGCCGGGAGCCGCGGCAGCGCGAGCGGGCCGAGGTCCTTCTCCAGGTGCCGGATCAGGGCGGAGCGGATCCGCTCGTGGTACAGCACCCGTCCCGAGACGAGGGCCCGGCTGATCTGGCCATGCCCGGTGACCCGCAGCAACAACCCGACCGAGGTGACGGTGCCCATCTCGTCGACCCGCACCGGGATCGCGTCGATGTAGAGGATCGGCAGCCGTTCGCGCGCTGAGTCCAGTTCCTCTCGGGAGAGCCAGCTGTTCCCGGACTGCGGCACGATCTGCGTCATGCCCCCTTTCTAGCGCGTCAGCGGCACCGGAACCGGGAGGGCAGCCAGAACCTGCCGACGTGGCGGTGACGATCACACGTGATCAGCGGTCGAGGTCGATCACCAGGTTGGCAGCCTTGACGGTCGGAGCCACCAGCTGGGCGTTCGGTTCGTCGCTGCGCAGCACCCACTGCCGGGCGGCCACTGGCGACTTGCCGAACTCGACGTGGCGCCAGATCAGGCGCCGCAGCCGAGTAGCCTCCTCGACCCGCACGAACCACGTCTCGGTGAAGGCGCTGCGGGCCGCCCGCCAGCCACGCTCGGGCAGCAGCAGGTAGTTGCCTTCGCTGATCACGATGCGGGTGTTCTCGGTGACGGGCAGGCTCTGCGCGATCGGCTGCTCCAGGCTCCGCTCGAACGACGGCGCCCAGACCGACTCACCGGCTGCGATCCGGCGCAGCAGTGTCGCGTAGCCGGCCACGTCGAAGGTCTCCGGCGCGCCCTTGGTGTCGAGCAGGCCAAGCCTTCGCAGCTCCGCGTCGGCGAGATGGAAGCCGTCCATCGGCACGTGGGCCACCTGGGAGTCGGCCCACTCCGGGCCCCCGGCGAGCCGGGTCACCAGCGCCTCGGCCAGCGTGGTCTTGCCCGCCGCGGGCATCCCGGCGATGCCGATCAGCACCCGCCGCTCGGTCTTGCGGGCGAGCCCCTCGATCCGGGCGACCAGGCCGTCGACGATCGCCGGGCTGATCGTCGGCGCAGGGGTGCTCACGTCGCGATTGTCACCGATCGCGTGTGCGTTCTCGACAGCCGCGCCGCGCCACTCGCAAAAGACACTCCACTCGCAACGACACTCCGCTCGCAAAAGACACTCCGCTCGCACAAGAGCGGGGCGGACCTACAGCGGGGTGACGTAGGCGCCGCTGATGCCGCCGTCGACGAGGAACTCCGATCCGGTGATGAAGGAGCTGTCGTCGCTGGCGAGGAACGCCACGGCGGCCGCGATCTCCGAGGCCTCGGCGAAGCGACCGACGGGGATGTGGACGAGCCGGCGCGCGGCACGCTCCGGGTCCTTGGCGAAGAGCTCCTGCAGCAGCGGGGTGTTCACCGGACCGGGGCAGAGGGCGTTGACCCGGATGCCCTGCCGCGCGAACTGGACGCCGAGTTCACGGCTCATCGCCAGCACGCCGCCCTTGCTGGCGGTGTAGGAGATCTGGGAGGTCGCCGAACCCATCACGGCCACGAACGAGGCGGTGTTGATGATCGACCCGCCGCCGGTGGCGAGCATGTTCTCGATGGCGTACTTGCAGCAGAGGTAGACCGAGG
>JAOPUX010000010.1 GCA_025963285.1 Jatrophihabitans sp. | reverse complement strand
GGTGGCCATCTCGGCCAGTTTGAAGGCGATCGCCTGGTGCTCGATGATCGCCTTGCCGAAGGTCTTGCGCTGCTGGGCGTAGGCGATCGCCAGCTCGAATGCCCGGATCGAGATGCCGCAGGCGCGTGCGGCGACGTTGACGCGGCCCACCTCGACACCGTCCATCATCTGGTAGAAGCCGCGTCCCCGGCCCGCCTCGCCACCGAGGATGCGATCGGCCGCGACCCGCACACCGTCGAGCACCATCTCGGTGGTCTCGACGCCCTTGTAGCCCATCTTTTCGATCTTGCCCGGGATGGTGAGGCCGGGACGGGTCTCGCCGAAGCCGGCGTCCTTCTCGATGAGGAAGGTGGTCATGTTCTTGTAGACGCTGTCACCACCGAGGTCCTCCTTGACCAGCGTGGCGACGACGCCGGCGCGGGCACCGTTCGTCAGCCACATCTTCTGGCCGTTGAGGACGTAGAACTCGCCGTCCTGCACCGCGCGGGACTTGATCGCCGCGACGTCAGAGCCGCACTCGGGCTCGGACATCGAGAAGGCGCCACGGATCTCGCCGGTGGCCATCTTGGGCAGGAAGTACTGCTTCTGCTCCTCGGTGCCGTGCTGGGTAATCATGTAGGCGACGATGAAGTGGGTGTTGATGACGCCGGAGACCGACATCCAGCCACGGGCGATCTGCTCGACCACGAGGGCGTAGGTGAGCAGCGACTCACCGAGGCCGCCGTACTCCTCGCCGATCGTCAGGCCGAACAGGCCCATCTCCTTCATGCCCTCGACGATGGCCTCCGGGAACTCGTCCTTGTGCTCGAGCTCGGTGGCGTACGGGATGATCTCCTTGTCCACGAAGGACTTCACCGCGGCGAGGATCTCGGTCTGGACTTCGGTGAGTCCGGCGGTCTGGGCGAGGCGAGCCATCGTTGGTCCTCCAGGCTGGGCACGCGGCGGCGCACCGTGCTTGTGTCGTGGGCGTTACGCAGTATCCCCTGTTACTAGGACGACCAACCAAACGTGAGCCGCGTGACGTGACTCTCAGGCCGCCCGATCTGACCCGATCGTGCAACTTTCACCGCCAAGTGGACGGCAGAAGTTGCACAATCGGGTGAAGTGCGGCGGTCAGCTCTCCGGCGGGGTGAAGCTGGTCGTGCGCGCCATGCCCGCCGCGCGACCCTTGCCTGAGATCACCAGGGCCATCTTGCGGGAGGCCTCGTCGATCATCTCGTCGCCGAGCATGGCCGAGCCCTTCTTGCCGCCGGCCTCGGAGGTGCACCAGTCGTAGGCGTCCAGGATCATCTCGGCGTGGTCGTACTGCTCCTGCGTCGGGGAGAAGAGCTCGTTGGCGATGCCGATCTGATCCGGGTGCAGCACCCACTTGCCGTCGAAGCCGAGTGCGGCCGAGCGGGCGGTGACCCGGCGGTAGCCGTCGGGGTCGCGCACCTGCAGGTACGGGCCGTCGATGGCCTGCTTGTTGTTGGCACGCGCGGCCATCAGGATCGACATCAGGATGTGGTGGTAGGCGTCGCCCACGTCGTAGCCGGGGGGCTGCTCGCCGACCACGAGGGACTTCATGTTGATCGAGGCCATGAAGTCGGCCGGGCCGAAGATGATCGTCTCGACGCGCGGGCTCGCCTTGGCGATGGCGTCGACGGCGATGAGGCCCTGGGCGTTCTCGATCTGCGCCTCGATACCGATCTTGCCGACCTCGAAGCCCATCGTCTTCTCGATCTGGGTGAGCAGGATGTCCAGCGCCACCACCTGATCGGCGCTCTGCACCTTCGGCAGCATGATGCAGTCCAGGTTCTGCCCGGCGCCCTCGACGACCTCGATCACGTCGCGGTAGGTCCAGTGCGTCGTCCAGTCGTTGACGCGGACGGTGCGGATCCGCTCACCCCAGCCGCCCTCGTTCAGCGCGGCGACGATGTTCTTCCGGGCGCCCGGCTTCGCCAGCGGTGCGCAGGCGTCCTCGAGATCCAGGAAGACCTGGTCGGAGTTGAGCGTCTTCGCCTTCTCCAGGAAGCGCGGATTGCTCCCGGGGACGGCCAGACAGGAACGACGAGGGCGCAGGGTTTCGGTCATGACGGCCAGAATGCCTAGCGAACGCTGATTGCGCCAACTCCGTGTCGGACGACTCACACGCAAACCGACGTGTGACACCCGACTAGCCTTGCCCTGTGACCTCTGTGGGGCGGTGGATATGAGTTCAGGTGCACGCGTCTTCATCGCGCGGCTGCCGGGTATCGGCGTGTTCGACCCCAGCGGCGACCAGCTGGGCCGTGTCCGCGACGCCGTCACCTCGCTGCGGGCCGATCACAAGCCGCCGCGCGTGCTCGGGCTCGTGATCGAACTGCAGCAGCGGCACCGCATCTTCGTGCCGATGGGGCGCGTCACCCGGATCGAGGCCGATCAGGTGGTGCTCTCCTCCGGCACCGTCAACATGAAGCGCTTCGAGCGCCGCGACACCGAGACCCTCGTGCTCGGCCAGCTCCTCGACCGCAGCGCGCGGATCCGCGAGACCGGCCAGCCGGTCACCGTGGTCGACGCCGCCATGGAGCAGAACCGCACCCGCGACTGGGTGATCACCCGGCTCGCCGTGCGCACCGCGACCGGCGGTCGGCTGGCCCGCCGCCGCGGCCAGCTCTCCCAGGTCGACTGGAAGGAGGTCGACGGGCTGGCCCTCGCCGAGACCGCCCAGGGCACCGAGGCACTGCTCGCGACGCTCTCCGACCTCCGCCCGGCCGACGTGGCCACCGCCCTGCAGGACATGCCGGGCAAGCGACGCCTGGAGGTGGCTGCGGCCCTCGACGACGAGCGCCTCGCCGACGTGCTGCAGGAGCTGCCCGAGGACGATCAGGTGGACCTGCTCCGATCGCTGGCCGACGAGCGCGCCGCCGACGTCCTCGAAGCGATGGACGACGATGACGCCGCCGACCTGCTCGGCGAGATGTCGACGGCCGACCAGCAGCGCCTGCTCGAGCTGATGGAGCCCGAGGATGCCGAGCCGGTGCGGCGGCTGATGACCTACGGCGACTACACCGCCGGCGGCATGATGACCTCCGAGCCGGTGATCCTGCTGCCCGACGCCACCGTGGCCGACGCCCTCGCCCTGGTTCGCAACGCCGAACTCTCCCCCGCCATCGCCTCGCAGGTCTACGTGGTCCGCCCGCCACAGGCCACCCCCACCGGCAAGTACCTCGGCACCGCCCACCTGCAGCGCCTGCTCCGCGAGCCACCGTCGGCGCTGGTCAGCGGCTTCTGCGAGACCGACACGGGAGCCCTGCGCCCGGACACCACGATTGACGAGGTCACCCGGCACCTCGCCACCTACAACCTGGTCGCCTCGCCAGTGGTCGATGACCACAACCGCCTCCTCGGTGCGGTGTCGGTCGACGACGTCCTGGACCACCTGCTCCCCGAGGATTGGCGAGACAGCGACCGGGGACTGGCCCATGGCTGACCCGCGCGCCCGTCTGGACCAGCCGAGGACCGAACGCCGGGGCAGGCGCCGCTACGACGCCGACGCCTTCGGCCGCCTGACCGAGCGGGTGGCTCGCTTCCTCGGCACCGGCAAGTACCTCGTCTACCAGACGATCGCGATCATCCTCTGGATCCTCTACAACACCGTGACGCCCAAATCCTGGCGCTTCGACCCCTACACCTTCACCTTCCTGACGCTGATCCTCTCGCTGCAGGCCGCCTATGCCGCGCCCCTGATCCTGCTGGCGCAGAACCGCCAGGACGACCGCGACCGCGTCAACCTCGAGGCCGACCGCGACGAGGCCCGCCAGTCGAAGGCCGACCTCGAGTACCTGGCCCGCGAGATGGCCGCCATCCGGATGGCCGTCGGCGAGGTCGCCACCCGTGACTTCCTGCGCTCCGAGCTCGCCCGTCTCGAACCTCGCGAGCCCAAGGAACCCAAGAAGCCGAAAGAGCCCAAGGAACCCAAGGCTGTCGATCCGGTCTGAGTCCGCGCGGGTCGAGGTGAGGGGTGTCGTCGCAACCACCCCCGTCCGGCCGAACCATCACCAGTGCGGCCGTAGGATCGACAGCGTGCCTGCTCCCGATGTTGCTGCGATCAATGCCGCCCTTGCGAATGTGAACGACCCCGAGATCCGCAAGCCGATCACCGAGCTCAAGATGGTGGAGTCGGTGCGGGTGGGCGACGACGGCAAGGTCGGCGTCACGATCCTGCTCACCGTCGCCTCCTGCCCGATGAAGGGTGAGCTGAGCCGCAGCGTCACCGACGCGGTGGCCGCGGTCGAGGGCGTCACCGATGTGGAGATCCAGCTGGGTGTCATGACCGACGCCCAGCGCACCGAACTGCGCCAGCACCTGCGCGGCGACGCCCCGGCCAACGAGATCCCCTTCGCCCAGCCCGGCAGCCGCACCCGCGTCTACGCGGTGGCCTCCGGCAAGGGCGGCGTCGGCAAGTCGTCGGTCACCGTGAACCTGGCCGTAGCGCTGGCCCAGCGTGGCCTCTCGGTGGGCGTGCTCGACGCGGACATCTACGGCTTCTCGGTGCCGCGCATGCTGGGCACCACCGGCAAGCCCACCCAGGTCGAGCAGATGATCCTGCCGCCCATCTCGCACGGCGTGAAGGTCATCTCCATCGGCATGTTCACTCCGGGCAACACCGCGGTGGTGTGGCGTGGCCCGATGCTGCACCGGGCCCTGCAGCAGTTCCTGGCCGACGTCTTCTGGGGCGATCTGGACGTGCTGCTCATGGACCTGCCGCCCGGCACCGGTGACATCGCGATCTCGGTGGCCCAGCTGGTGCCGTCGGCCGAGCTGCTCGTGGTCACCACCCCGCAGCTGGCTGCTCGTGAGGTTGCCGAGCGGGCCGGCTCGATCGCCCTGCAGACACACCAGCAGATCGTCGGCGTCGTGGAGAACATGAGCTGGCTAGAGCTGCCCGACGGCTCCCGGATGGAGCTCTTCGGCAGCGGCGGCGGTCAGGCCGTGGCCGACTCGCTGAGCATCACCACCGGCACTCGGGTACCGCTGCTCGGCCAGGTACCGATCGATCAGGACGTCCGGGTGGGCGGCGACGACGGCACCCCCGTGGTGCTCAGCAACCCCGCCTCGGCGGCCGCCCAGGCCCTCAACGCCGTGGCTGACCAGCTGGCCAAGCGGCAGACCAGCCTGGTGGGCCGACCGCTCGGGCTGGCACCCGCCCGCTAACCCCCAGCTGGTGGTCCAGCCGGCCTAGGAGCCTGCTGGAGCACTATCTGGGCCGCTCAGGTGGCGTCAGCGTCGAACGGTGCCTGCTCGCCACGGGCCAGCGGCTGTACCGGCTGGGCGGCCGGCTTCGTCATCGAGATGGTCGGCTCCTCGTTGAGCGCATCCTTGAGGCCGAAGCCACCCTTGAAGGCGTTGCGCGGGTCGAGCGTGCTGAGGTCCTCGTCGCCGAGGATCGCCCGCTGCAGCGCGGTGCGTGGGTTGAGCGAGCGCAGGTCGATGTCGGCGAACTCCGGGCCCAGCTCGTCGCGCAGCTGGGTACGGGCGCCGGTGGCCATCTCGCGCAGCGTCCGGATCAAGCGGGCGGCGTCGCGCGCCAGACCGGGTATCCGATCGGGGCCGAGCACGACCAAACCGACGATCATCAAGACCACCAGCTCGAGCGGACCAATGTTGAACACGACCCCAGTCTAGGCCGCCGCACGCTGTTGTCAGCGTGAGAAGCCAGACGGAACCGGATCGCCGGAGTTGACGAAGAGTTAGCCGCTGCTCAGCGTCACATCGACGGTGCGCCTCGCCGCCCCGCGCAGATAGGTGACGCTGATCCGGTCGCCAGGCTTGTGCTCCTGCACCACCACGACGAGCTGGTCGAAGCCCTGCACCGGCTGCCCGTCGGCCACCACGACGACGTCACCGTTCTTCAGCCCGGCGTTGGCAGCGGCCTTTCCCGGCAGCACCTGCTCGAGGTAGGCGCCCTCCTGCAGGCCCGACACCACGCTGCGGCCGTTGGCGCCCAGCGAGCCGTGCACCGCGTGCCCGGTGGCGATCAGCTGCTCGGCGATGCGCTTGGCGTAGTCGATCGGGATCGCGAAGCCGATGCCGTTGGCCTGACTCTCGGAGGTGAGCCGCGCGGTGGCGGAGTTGATGCCGACGACCCGGCCGGATGCGTCGACGAGCGCCCCGCCGGAGTTGCCCGGGTTGATCGCCGCGTCGGTCTGCACCGCGCCGATGTAGGCATCTGAGGTGCCGGCGTCGTCGAAGACGTGCACCGGCCGGTTCAGCGCCGAGACGATGCCGGTGGTGACGGTGCCCTGCAGGCCGAGCGGCGAGCCGATGGCGATCACCGGGTCGCCCACCTCCAGGTTCTTCGAGTAGCCGAGCGACGCCACCGTGAGCGAGGCGGTGGGCACCTTCAGTACGGCGAGGTCGCTGACCGGATCCCGGCCGACGATCGTGGCCTTGGCGGTGTCCTCGTTGGAGAACGTGACCACGATGGAGCCTCCGGTCGCGGCGGCGGAGACCACGTGGTTGTTGGTGAGGACGTAGCCGTGCTTGTCGATCACCACCCCGGAGCCGACCGCAGCCTCGGTGGAGGTCGTGACGTTGATCGACACCACTGCCGGGCCGACGCGCTTGGCGATGGCGGCAACCGAGTTCGGCGGCCGGTTCGCCGGTGAGCCGCCCTGGGCGAGGTGCACACCGCTGGTGTGCAGGCCGGGGCTGCCGTGCCTGGTGAGCCAGTAGCCTGCGCCGCCGCCGATCGCGCCGGCGACTACCGCGATCACCACGCTCAGGATCAGGATTCGGATGCCGTAGCGGGCGCGCCCGACGGGTGCGGCGTCCTCACTGGCCGGCGCGGGCACCGCCAGCTGGCTCTCGTCGAACTCGGAGTCCTCGGCCGGGTCGAGCTGGGCGGGACGCCCCGCGGCGAAGATCGCCCCCTGGCCGAGCCAGTACGGGGCAGCCGGGTCGCGCCACGGGTCGAGGTGGGCGTTTCGGCGCCACCACGGCGACTCGCGGCGCCGGCCCTGTGGCTCCAGCCGCGTACCCGGGGCCGGGTCGAAGCCGTCGTTGGCCGCGGGCGTGGGCCCGAACGCCTGCGCAACCGGATACGGCACCGTGGGCGGCGGCGGTAGGTAGACCGGTGGCTCGACACGTGGCCCGAAGCCGTCGTCGACACCGGCGGGGCGGCCGAAGTCAGTCACGTGCACTCACGGGAACTCACTGTTCGCGTCGCTCACGGGATGACTCTGTCATCACCGGCTCGGTGCGGCGCTCGGCACCACCCTGCGGTCGAGTGGGTCGGTAGTGCTGGGAGTCGAGTCCGAGGTGGACACCGGCCGGCTGACCGGCGTCTCCACCCGGGCACCGCTGGCGCTGGCCGAGCCGACCGTCAGGACGCCCGCGGCGGCCACGGCTGCGGTGGTGATGACGAACGGACGCAGGTGACGCATCCGCGAGTGGCTGTGCGTGGACTCGGTGGGCACGAACGCGGCCATCGTGGCCGCACCGAAGGTCGCGAACATCGTCGAACCGTCGTCGGCCAGCGCGGTGGTGATCGCCGGTAGCGGGGTGGTGATCGGCACCTGGCGCAGCCGATCCATCAGTGCGGTGGGCAGCGCGGGTGCCGGGGCCGCGCGCAGGGCGAAGACCGCCTCGCGCTGCACCGCCACGGCGTGGGCGCACTCCGGGCAGCCGGTGGTGTGCCGCTGCGCACGTTCGCGGGCATGCCCGCGCAGGACGCCGTCGGCGAAGGCGGCGACGGCCTCGTCAGACAGATGCTGCTCCCTCATCCGCCGACCTCCACGGACTTGTCGAACTCCGCCGACGTGGCAGTCTCGATGCCGAGCGGCTCGGCCGGACGCAGCCCGGGGGCGCGGTGGGCCAGGGCATCACGCAGCAGCACGCGGCCGCGGTGGATCCGGGAACGGACCGTCCCGACCTTGATGCCGAGCGTCGCGGCGATCTCTTCGTAGGAGAGCTGCTCCAGGTCGCAGAGCACCACGGCCACCCGGAAGTCCGCGGGCAGCTCGTCGAGCGCGCGCTGGATCTCGGGGTCGAGGTTCATCTGCTCGTAAGCCTGCTCCGGGCCGGCCTCCTTGGAGGCGAGGCGGTCACCGGCGTCCTCGGGCAGGGCGTCGAACCGAATCCGCTGCCGGCGCCGCACCATGTCGAGGAAGAGGGTGGTGGTGATGCGGTGCAGCCAGCCCTCGAAGGTGCCGGGGGTGTACTCGGCCAGCGAACGGAAGACCCGGACGAAGGTCTCCTGCGTCAGGTCCTCGGCGTCGGACCGGTTGCCGGCGAGCCGGTAGGCCAGGCGATACACCCGGTCGGCGTGCTCGCGCACGACCTCATCCCAGGTGGGCGGAACCCATGCCTGGGGCACGTCGGTCTCTGCGGTCACGTCCACTCACCTCTGCTGCTGATACGCACTGCAAGCACGATCTCCGGGCATTTCTCCCCACGAGCGTGGCAGGCCAACCTGTCCATTTCCTAAACGTCGCCTGAGTTGCGGACGTTCCCGAGACCCAGGACGGATGCTCAGTGCGCGCGTCCTAGGCTCGTCGGGTGCATGCGTACACCGCCGACGACGATCGAATCGCCCGCCAGATCACCGAGTACTGCCTCGAACGGCTCGCCGGGGAGGCCCCGCTCGACCGTCCGATGACGCCGGCCCAGCTCCAGGCGGAGACCGGGGAGACCGTCACGGACCAGGGCATCGGGCGTGACGAGGCGCTCCGGCTGTGGGCCGACGTGCTCGGCCCGGCGTGCCTGTCGGTCGACCACCGCCGCTACCTCTCCTTCATCCCGAACGCTCCGACCAAGGCCTCCTGCTACTTCGACATGCTGGTGGCCGCGTCGAACGTCTACAGCGGCTCGTGGCTCGAGGGCTCGGGGGCCGTGCACGCCGAGAACCAGGCGCTGCGCTGGATCGCGGACCTGGCCGGCCTCCCCGAGGGCGCGGGCGGCACCTTCGTGCAGGGCGGCACCGTCGGCAACCTCTCCGCCCTCGTCGCCGCCCGCGAACAGGCGCGGCGCACCAGGACGACCCGACCGGCCCAGTGGGCCGTCTGCGTCACGGCCGAGACGCACTCCTCGGTGAAGCACGCAGTCCGGGTGATCATGGATGCCGAGCTGGTCGAGGTGCCGGGCGACGAGCGGGGCCGGATGACCGGCGCCGCGCTGCAGGCCACCCTCGACGGCCTGGACCCTGCCGTGGCCGACGGCATCTTCGCCGTGGTGGCCACCGCCGGCACCACCAACGTGGGCGTGGTCGACGACATCGCCGGCATCGCCGCGGTGGCCCACGCGCAGGGCTGGTGGCTGCACGTCGACGGGGCCTACGGCGGTGCCGGGCTGGCCGCGCCGTCGGTACGCCCGCTCTTCGACGGTGTCGAGCTGGCCGACTCGTTCATCGTCGACCCGCACAAGTGGCTCTTCGCGCCCTTCGACGCCTGCGCCCTGCTCTACCGCGACCCGGCCGCTGCGCGCGCCGCCCACACCCAGCACGCCGGCTACCTCGACCCGGTCACCGTCGAGGGCGAGTGGAACCCGTCGGACTTCGCGATCCAGCTCACCCGCCGGGCCCGCGGGCTGCCGTTCTGGTTCTCGCTGGCCGTCTACGGCACCGACGCCTACCGCGAAGCCGTCGAGCAGACGCTCACCATCACCCGGGCAGGTGCCGAACTGATCCGCCGCACGCCCTACCTGCGGCTGCTGGTCGAGCCGGACCTCTCGGTGCTCGTCATCGAGCGGATCGGCTGGAACGCCTCGGACTACACCGCGTGGACGGCCCGCCTCCTCGACGAGCAGGTGGCGTTCGTGACCCCGACCACCCACCGCGGCGCGGTGTGCACCCGGTTCGCGATCGTGAACCCGCTCACCACGATCGAGGACCTGGAGCTGATCGTCGCGTCGATGGCCTGAACTCCCTTTGTTCACGCCCCATCGGCGCTAAGGTCGCGCCATGGCCGACGCGATGCTCACCGAATCCAGCCTGGCGTACGCGGAGTCGTTCGCCATCGAGTCCGACCTGATCGCCGATGCTCGCGAGCGCGGACACGAGCTCGGCTGCGTGCCGATCGGTCCGGCCGGCGGCGCCACCCTGCGAATGCTGGCCGTGGCCACCGGGGCGCGATCCGTGGTGGAGGTGGGCACCGGCGCCGGAGTCTCGGGGCTGTACCTGCTCGACGGGATGGCCGAGGACGGGCAGCTCGTGAGCATCGACATCGAAGCCGAGAACCAGCGCGCGGCGAGGGAGGCCTTCACCGAGGCCGGTATCGCCGCCACCCGCTACCGGCTGATCAACGGCGCGGCCGCCGACGTGCTGCCGCGCATGCGCGACGCCGCCTACGACCTGGTCTTCGTCGACGCCGACAAGAGCGCCTACGCCGTCTACTACGAGCAGGCCATCCGGATGCTCCGCCCCGGCGGCGTGGTCGCCTTCGACAACGCCCTGTGGCACGACCGGGTGGCAGACCCGAGCCAGCGTGACACCGAGACGCTCACCCTGCGCGAGCTGAGCAAGACCGTCCGTGACGACGTACGGCTGGCCTCGACCCTGATCGCGGTCAGCGACGGCCTGCTGGTCGCGGCGAAGCGCTGAGCCTTTGAGTGCAGATCGGGTGGCTGGAGCCACCGGATCTGCACTCAAACCGCTCAGAGGTCGCGGTGGCAGACCGCTTCGAGCATGAACCCGAACGGGTCGAGCCAGAACGTCGCGTAATAGGGCGGCGGGTACTCGGGGAAGTCGCGCGGCTCGTGCACGATCGTGGCGCCGAGGTCGGTGACGTGCTGGTAGACCTTCTCGACCGCGGCCCGGGTAGGCAGCCGGAACGCGAGGTGCTGGAGTCCGGTGGCGTGTCGGGAGTACCCGCGCTCCTCAGCAGTCGGGTAGAAGAAGAGATACGTGCCTGGACGCCCCTCCGCCGGGCGGTAGCTGAACTCGTCATCGGCAGCGAAGAACGGCTCGTAGCCGAGCAGTGGCAGGAGCGCGTCGTAGTACGCCTTCGCGGCGTCCAGATCGGGGACGTTGATCCCGAGGTGACCGAGCATGCGGCGATCATGGCACCCCGGTAGCGTCGGCTGGTGGCCTGCTACGTCGACACCCTGCGCTCCTACCCCACGGCGGGCCTGCGTTTCACCGAGTTCTGCCACCTACTCGCCGACACGCGCGAGGAGTTGCACGAGATGGCCGAGCAGCTCGGCATCCCGCGGCGGTACTTCCAGGACCACCCATGGCGCTGGCACCACGACGTACCCGCGCATATCCGGGAGCGCGCGGTGGAACTCGGCGCGGTCGAGGTGACGATGCACGAGGTCGGAGCGCTGCTGCGCAGCCGGCGCACCACCTCATCGGAGCGCATCGCGTAGGTTCGACTTGTGCGAATCACGGTCCTGGCCGGTGGCATCGGCGGTGCCCGTTTCCTTCGTGGAGTGCGGGCCGCCCGGCCAACCGACGACATCACAGCAATCATCAACACCGGCGACGACGTCACGCTGCACGGCCTGCGGATCTGCCCGGACCTCGACAGTGTGATGTACACCCTCGCCGATGCCCATGACCACGAACGCGGCTGGGGGCGGCAGCAGGAGTCCTGGCGGATCAAGGAGGAGCTGGCGGCCTACGGTGCCGAACCGTCCTGGTTCGGCCTCGGCGACCTCGACATCGCGACCCACCTCGTCCGCATCCGCATGCTGGACGCGGGCTACCCGCTCAGCGATGTGACGGCGGCGCTCTGCGAGCGCTGGCAGCCCGGCGTGCGGATGCTGCCGATGACCGATCAGCGCTGCGAGACGCACGTCATCGTCGAGCTCGACGGGCAGCGGAAGGCCATCCACTTCCAGGAGTGGTGGATCCTGCACCGCGCCAGCCTGCCCGCGCAGTCGTTCGTCCAGGTCGGGTTGGAGCAGGCCGTACCCGCGCCGGGTGTCATCGAGGCGATCACCGGCGCCGACGTCGTGCTCATCGCCCCGAGCAATCCAGTGGTGTCGATCGGCACGATCCTGGGGCTGCCCGACATCCGGGCCGCCATCGCCGAGGGCCCGGCGCCCGTGATCGGCCTCTCGCCGATCATCGGCGGGGCACCGGTACGCGGCATGGCCGACTCGTGCCTGCCCGCGATCGGGGTGGAGGTCAGCGCCGAGGGTGTCGGCAGGCACTACGGCAGTCGCAAGGACGGCGGCCTGCTCGACGGCTGGCTCATCCACGACACCGACAGCGCCACCGTGCCCGGTGTCGAGGTGCGGGCCGTCCCGCTCTACATGTCCGACGACGAACACAGCGCCGCGATGGTGCGCAGCGCGCTGGAGCTCGCCCGATGACCGGCATGAGCCACGACCACGCCGCCGCCGGACTGGAGATCATCCCGATCCTCGGCATCGGCGAGCTGCGGCCGGGTGACGACCTCGCCGCGACGATCATCGAGAACGCTCCGCCGCTACAGGAGGGTGACGTCCTGGTCGTCACCTCCAAGGCCGTCTCCAAGGTCGAGGGCCGGTTGATCGCGCTCGACACCGCCGACGAGGACGCCCGCGAGACGGCGAGACAGGCCGCGATCGAGGCCGAATCGGTGCGCGTCGTGGCCAGCCGCGGCACGCTGCGCATCGTCGAGACGCGGCACGGGCTGGTGCTCGCCGCCGCCGGTGTCGACCTCTCCAACGTCGCGCGCAACGAGATCGCTCTGCTGCCGCTCGATCCGGATGCCTCGGCCCAGCTGCTACGCGAGGCGGTCAAGGAGCTCACGGGTGTCGAGGTCGGCGTCGTGATCAGTGACTCGATGGGTCGGCCGTGGCGCGCCGGCATCACCGACACCGCGATCGGCGTCGCCGGCCTCACCGCGCTCACCGATCCGCGGGGCCGCTCCGACCACTACGGCAACGTCCTGGAGGTGACCCAGGTGGCCATCGCCGACGAGCTCGCCGCGGCCGGTGACCTCGTCAAGGGCAAGCTCGGCGGGGTGCCGGTGGCGATCGTGCGCGGCTTCGCCCGCGACGGCAAGCTGGTCGACGACGGCATGGGCAGCCGCAACCTGATCCGCGGCTCCGTGGACGACCTCTTCCGCCTCGGCACCGAGGAGGCGATCGCCGTCGGGCGTGAGGACGTCGGCTGGGCCACGGACATCGCGCCGGCCCTGCACGTCGACGCCGTCTCGGTGGTCACCGAGCTGGCCGCCGACAGCGACGTCGAACCCGCGGTGCAGCAGGCCTTCCTGGGTTTCCTGGCCGCCCGCCCGGATGCGATGTGGCGCTCGTGCGCGCCGGGTCACCTCACCGCCAGCGCGCTGGTGGTCGACCCCACCCGTCGCCTGGTGCTGCTGACGCTGCACCCGCGCGCCGGCATGTGGCTGCAGCTCGGTGGCCACTGCGAGCCGGGCGACCACACCCTGCTCGACGCCGCGGCCCGCGAGGCACGTGAGGAGAGCGGCATCGGTGCCCTCTCCTTCGACCCCACGCCGCTCGGCCTCGACGTGCACGCCATCACCTGCTCGCTGGGGGTACCCACCCGGCACTTCGACGTCCGCTACATCGCGGTGGCGCCCCAGGGCGCCGAGCCGGTGCGCAGCGACGAGTCCGACGACCTGCGCTGGTTCCCCTGGGACCGCCTGCCCGAGGGCGCGGCGCCCGATCTGCCCCGGCTCGTCGAGGCGGCTCGCCGCCGCCTGGGCCGCTGAGTTGAGCACGGTCGTTGGGTTGAGCGTCGTTGAGTTGAGCGTCGTTGCGTCGATGGTCGTTCAGTCGAACAGGGCGTCCACGCGTTCGGCCGGGTGCCGATGAGCCTCGCGACCGCGCTGGCCGCCCTGGACAGCTGGCCCGTCCCGACTGCGGCGGCGGCTGTGATCGGCCCGGGAGGCGTGCTCGCGACGCACGGCCCGACCGAGCACGTCTTCGGCCTGGCCTCGGTCACCAAGCCGCTGGCCGCGCTCGCGATCCTGGTGGCCGTCGAGGAGGAGGCCGTGAGCCTCGACGATCCGGCCGATGAGGAGCTCGTCCCCGGCGCCACGCTGCGGCACCTGCTGGCCCACGCCTCCGGCCTGGCCCCGGAGCGGCTGATGCGGGCGGCCGAACCCGGCACACGGCGCATCTACTCCAACGTCGGCATCGAGCAGGCGGCGCGGCTGGTCGAGGTCGGCACCGACATGGCCTTCAGCGACTACCTGCGCGAGGCGTTGGCGGTACCGCTCGGGCTCACCCGCACCACCGTCGCCGGCTCCCCTGCGCGTGACGGCCGCTCGAGCGTCGGCGACCTCGCCAGGGTGGCCCAGGAGTTGCTGGCGCCGGCCGCGCTGCTGGACCCGAGCACCGTGGCCGGGGCCACGTCGGTGCAGTTCCCGGGGCTGCGTGGCGTGCTGCCCGGTTTCGGGCCGAAGGACCCCAACGACTGGGGGCTGGGGCTGGAGATCCGCGGCGGCAAGGCTCCGCACTGGACCGGCACGACGAACTCGCCGCGCACCTTCGGCCACTTCGGCCAGAGCGGCACGATGCTCTGGGTCGACCCGGTGGCCGAGCTGGCGCTGGTGGCGCTGACCGACCGCGACTTCGGCCCGTGGGCCGCCGAGCTCTGGCCAGCCCTGGCCGACGCGGTGCTCGCGGCCGTCTAGCTGCGATTGTGCAATTCCTGCCGCCCACACGGCGGCGAAAGTTGCACGATCGCCAAATCAGATCGCGCGGGTGTCCAGCGGCGAGTAGCGCGGGCCGAACTTCGGGGCAGCGACGCCGGCCAGCTCGATCAGCCGCACCACCCGCTGGCGCTGACCGGCCCACGGGGCGAGCAGCGCCAGCATCTCCTCATCCGTGCCGCGGGGCCGGCCGGTGAGGAAGTGCGTGACCACGTTCGCGATGTGGAAGTCGCCGACGCTCACGGCGTCCGGGTGCCCGAAGGCACGCTGGGCCGTCTCGGCAGCCGTCCAG
Source organism: Jatrophihabitans sp. (assembly GCA_025963285.1). GTDB lineage: Bacteria > Actinomycetota > Actinomycetes > Mycobacteriales > Jatrophihabitantaceae > JAOPUX01. The sequence continues at coordinate 64,449 of JAOPUX010000010.1, read as the reverse complement.
AGCCCGATGCCCGGGACGTGCTGCAGCCGGGCCATCGCGGCGTCCAGGCTCAGCTCCGAGCACTCCTCGAGCCGGTTGGCCACCGTGGCCGCGGCACGGATCGCGCGCTGCCGCCGGACATCGACGCCGAGGCGGTGCCACTCCCACGTCGGGACGTCGAGGAGCACCCCTGGCCCGGGCGGCAGGCGCAGCTGCTCGAACGGCCCTGGCGCCGGCGTGCCGTAGCGGTAGACCAGCTGGCGCCACGACCGGCGGGCCTCCATGCCGGTGACGCGCTGCTCCAGGATCGCCGGCACCAGGCTGTCGAGCACCCGGCCGGTGGAGGGCAGCCTCATGCCGGGGTGGCGACGGAGCAGCTCGGCCAGCACGCCGGGCAGGTCCCCGAGCGCTGACCAGTCGTCGCCGGCACCGAGCAGCCGCGGCACCCGGTGCAGCAGCCAGGCCGCGCCGGGGCCCCAGGCCTGAGCGTGGACGACGCCGGCGGCAGCCCGCAGCGCCAGCGTGCCGTCACCGTCGGGAGTGCGGCAGGCCCAGCGGAACCCCTCGACCGGGTCCAGCCGGTGCACCGGGTCGCCGGAACCACGGACCAGCCCACCCAGCGTGCGGCGCAGGTCCACCGGGCGCTGCGCGTCCCAGCTCCGCTCCAAGGTCACCACGTCTGTATACGCGAGACGTCCGACCGCGGCTCAGAGGTCGGAGGAGAAGCGCACCGAGCCGTCGGCCAGCACGACGTCGGGCCAGACACGGGCGCCGGCACGCAGCTCCACCGCGGCGCCGATCGAGGCGCGATCGCCGATCACGGCGTCCTCGACCACGGCACCGGCGCCGATCCGGGCGCCGAAGCCAATGACCGAGCGGCGCACCACGGCTCCGTCCGCGATCACGGCACCCTCGAAGACGACGCTGCCCTCGATCGTGACGTCGGAGCCGACGGTGCAGCCAGTACCCACCGACGTGCCGCCGCTCAGGAACGCGGTGTCGGCGATGCTCGACCCGGGCAGCACGATGGCGGCACCGGGTTCGCCGGGCAACGCGGGCGAGGGCGCCAGGCCGAGCACGAGGTCGGCCGAGCCACTGATGAAGTCGGCCGGCGTACCGAGGTCGCGCCAGTAGCCGGTGTCGACGTGGCCGATCAGCCTGGCACCGGCCGACAGCAGCGCCGGGAAAGTCTCGCGCTCCACCGACACCGGGCGGCCGGTGGGGATGGTGTCGATCACTGCCCGCTTGAAGACGTAGGTTCCGGCATTGATCTGGTCGGTCTGCGGGTTCGGGTCCTTCTCCAGGAAGGCCTCCACCCGACCAGCGGCGTCGGTGGGCACGCAGCCGAAGGCCCGCGGATCGGCGACCTTGGTGAGGTAGAGGGTGACATCGGCGTCGGCGGCCTCGTGGGCAGCGAGCAGCGCCCTTAGATCCGCGCCCGAGAGCACGTCACCGTTGAAGATCATCACATTTTCGCCGCGCAGCGCGGAGGCGACGTTGCGGATGCCGCCGCCGGTGCCCAGCGCCTCGGTCTCGACGACGTACTCGAGCTCCACGCCCAGCGCGGTGCCGTCACCGAAGTAACTCTCGAAGACCTCGGCGCGGTAGGAGGTGCCCAGCACGATGTGGCTGACCCCGGCATCGCGGATCCGGCTGATCAGGTGCGTCAGGAACGGCACCCCCGCCGTGGGCAGCATCGGCTTGGGCGCCGAAAGCGTGAGCGGCCGCAGCCGGCTGCCCAGGCCACCGACCAGGATCACGGCGTCCGTCGAACTCATGGCACCTCTTCGTCACTCAACCATCGGGGGTGGCGCTGAGCCTGCCATAGACCGCCCGCCGGAAACGTGCTCAGCCCGAGGTGAGATAGCCCAGGGAGTCGATCGACACGGTCGTGCCCGGCACCGAGCTGACCAGAGCGATCGCCCCTCCGGTGCCGATCGTGACGAGCATCGTGCTCGTCTGCGACCCGGCTCCGGAGAAGACGACGTTCGGCACGGCCGGCCGGCTGCCACCCGCGGGGTAGGCGTAGAGGCTTCCTGCCCCGCGCGCGCTGACCGTGATCTCGGCGAGCAGGTGCGCCGCGCCAGCCCGGAGCACCTGCCCGACGGTCACCGGCACGGTCACCGCGGCGGTGCCCACCTGCACCGCCGGATGGGTCGGGTTGGTGTTGTCGGCGGTCGTGTTCACCGGGAAGGTCTCCAGCCGGCCTCCGGTGGCGCCCACCAGGCCGATCACGGTGAGCCGGCCGCTCATCGAGGCGGTGCTCGCCGCCCACCGCAGCCGTAGCGAGCTCGTCACTGGCACGACGATCGTGTTGACGTTGGCCCCGCCCGGCGCGACGGCCACCTGCTCTACCGCGGGCACCGTCGAGCTGTCGCCCCAGATCCGGAGCCAGCCGGACTTGGCCCGCGCCGCACCGTCGACCTGCAGCACGACACCACGGGTGGTGGCGCCGATGCCGGGCACCGTGGCCAGCGACACGGTGGCCCCGGCACCGGTGGGCACCGCGCTCAGCGAGCTGAGCACCGTCGGGGCGACCATGCTCACCGCGCCGCCGGTGCTCGCCGAGTACGACATGGCCCCCGCCACCACCGTCACCGAGCCGGCGCTGGGCGTGAAGACCAGGGTCGTCGACGGCACCAGCGGGATGCTGACGGTGGCCGCGGCGTAGTCGTTCGCCGAGTAGGCAATGGCCGCCACCCGGCTCGGGACGACGCCGGACGTGCTGACGGTGAGGACGCCCGCCTGGCTGGCGTGGATCACGCCCACCACGAGCTGGGCGGCCGTCGCGGTCGACGGCAGGTGACCGGCCAGGTCGTAGCTGAACGGGTGGGTGGGATCGACGGGCACCACCGGGTTGCCGGTGTTGAAGAGCCGCAGCGGCGTGATCGGGACGATGCCCTGCGGCGCCGGCACGCCCTGCACGGCCACCGACGCCGAGGCGCCCGCCCCGGCCGCACCCACCGCCGCGACCGCTACCGTCTCCCTGGCGTTCTGATAGATCGGGGCGACGTACACCGAGCGGGCACTGGCCGCCGTCGTGACGACGTGGCCGCCGAAGCTGATCCGGTAGCTCGACACCCCGGCGGCCGTGGCGTTGGCCGGTGCCGCCCAGCTGATGGTGGCCCCGGCGTTGCCGGCCGCCACCTTCACCGAGGTCGGGGCGGCGGGCAGCGGGGGCAGGTCGAAGTGGAACCAGTCGGTGGCGGCGCCGAGCGCGTAGGAGAGGGTGAAGCCGTCGGTGGCGATCGTCTTGGAGGCGCCGCTGCTCGTGGTGCCGATGACGTTGGCGGTGAGTACCCGCCCGCCCCACTGCCCCAGTCCGTCTCGCTTCGTGATCTGGATCGAGCTGATCGCCTTGAGGCCGTAGCTGCTGGCCACCGAGGAGACCGGCACCGAGTCCGGGCGGTCGAGGTACGGGTCGCCGGAGGCGGCGTCGTCGTACGGGTCGACCTTGGCCACGAGGTACGGCTTGCCGCCGTCGACGGTGGCGCCGCCGTTCGAGGCACTGAACTGGGCGAAGACCGGCGCCCCCTGGTACAGGAGGACCTGGTTCTGATTGCCGACGATCGCGGCGGGGTCGTCCTGCCAGATCAGGTCGCCGTTGGCCTCGATGTGCTGGTAGCCGCCATAGACCTGGCACGAGGAGGTGTCGCAGATGTCGTAGTTGCTCGACGCGTGCGCTGCCATCTCACTCTTGGCGTACGAGCGCACGGCCACCGCCTGCGCCTGTACCGCGGCGGTGCGCCAGCTGGCCGGCATCTCGCGCGGGACGACGCCCTGGGTGTACTGGTCGAGGGAGACGCGGTTGATCGTCTCCTCGCTCGTCGAGCTGGTGCGGACGGCGCCGACCGAGCCGTGGTAGCGCGTCCAGGTGCCGTTGGCGAAGAGCGCGCGGACGAATCCTGCGGTGCTCGTGAAGTCGGCCTTGGCGGGAAGGGCAGGGGCGTTGGGTACCGCGGTGAAGGCACCCCCGGCGCTCTTCTGGCCAGTGACGACGAGCCCGCTCGCCGACGGCTGGAGACGGAACTCCTGGTAGCCGGTGGTCGGGAGCGTGAAGCCACCGACGGCCAGCCCGGTGGTGCCGGCCGCCACCGTCGTCAGTGCCGTCGTCGAGGAGAGCAGTACCCGGATGGTGCTCGGCGCCAGTGTCGTCAGCGTCGTGTGGGGGTAGTAGAAGGCGAGGATCTGCGTGCTGGTGAGGCCGGCGATCGCGGCGCCCTGAGCGCCGTACTGACTCAGCCCGTGGCCATGACCGTTGCCGTTCACATGGAACGAGACGCTGCCGGAGGCGGGGAAGGTGGCCGTCTCGACGGCGGTCGCCTGCGCCGTCACCGGGACGGCCAGGCAGGCAGCGGTCAGCGCGGTACAGCCGAGCAGGGCAATCAGGCCTCGGGGGCGCATTAGCACACCTCAGGTGTCATCAGACGGACGACACGCGGGGGGACGAGTCGCCTGCCGAGACTATGTAGCCGAACCTCAGAAATCTAGTCCTGCCACATCAGTCACATTGGCTACAGGACGACACCTTGCACGCGATCTCGGGCCGCCCCGGTGCGTCCCCCCGGGAATCGGACATTCGCGCACTAGCGTGGCTCGCGTGGCGGCGTCATACCGGGTGCGGGTCGGGGTGCGGCTGACCTGTGCGCTGGTGGCCTTCGCCCTCATCGTGGGCAGCGGCTATGCCTGGGCGCTCTACCAGAACTTCACCCAGAGCGTGCCGCACGGGGACGCGGTGCCGAAGCTGGCCGCCCATCAGACCGACTTGGACGGCAGCGACCAGGACATCCTGATGATCGGCAACGACAGCCGCGCCGGCGCCACCCGCGCCGAGCAGACCGCCATGCACTCCGGCCACGACGACGGCACCGTCAACACCGACACGATGATGATCCTGCACCTGCCTGCGGGGGGCGGGAAGCCGTCGGTCATCTCCTTCCCACGCGACTCGTGGGTGAGCATCCCCGGCCACGGCAAGGGCAAGCTGAACTCCGCCTACAGCGATGCGTACAACGCCGCGATCGAGGCGCACCGCAGCGAGCAGCAGGCCGAGGGTGCGGGCATCCTGCTCACGCTCAGGACGCTCGAGGGCATCACCGGCCTGCACATCGACCACTACCTGCAGGTGAACCTCATCGGGTTCTACCGGATCAGCGAGGCTATCGGCGGGGTCACCGTCTGCCTCAAGAGCGCGCAGAACGCCAGCACCGACAAGGACGCCTACGGCTCCGGCTACTCAGGCATCAACCTGCCGGCCGGCGTCTCGGTGATCAAGGGCGAGCAGGCACTGGCCTTCGTCCGGCAGCGCCACGGCCTTCCGCACGGCGACCTCGACCGGATCAAGCGGCAGCAGTACTTCCTCGAGTCGGCGTTCCACAAGGTGGCCACGGCCGGCGAGCTGCTCAACCCGTTCAAGCTGCAGGACCTGCTCAAGGCGGTGAGCTCGTCGCTGCTCACCGACCCGTCGCTCAACCTCATCTCGCTGGCGCGGTCCTTCGAGCTCGTCACCACCGGCGAGCTGACCTTCAGCACCCTGCCCAACGACGGCCCGCAGGTGATCTACCCGGATGGCGTCGAGACGGCGATCGTCGGCGTCGACACCGTCGCGGTGCCGGACTTCATCCGCAGCATCATCGGCAAGGGCGTCGACGTAGACCTGACGAAGGTGACGGCGGCCAAGCCGTCCAGCGTCACCGTCGACGTCCTCAACGGCACCAGTGCCTACCTGCTGGCCACCCGCAACGCCGCCCAGCTCACCAAGCTCGGCTTCCACACCGACACCGTCGACTCCACGCCCAGCCCGGTGCTGGCCACCACCGTCGAGTACCCGCCGGGGCACGCCGCCGAGGCCAAGGCCGTGCTCGCGGCGGTGCCGGGCGCGAAGACGGTGGAGACCACTTCGGTGGCGCGGGTGACGATCGAGCTGGGTTCCGACGGCAAGCAGGTGCGCGGGCTGGCCCCGACGCCCAGCGCACCCTCAGCGACGAGTTCGACACTGGCAGCGAGTGGCGCGAAGAAGAGCAGCTCGGCCAAGGCGGCGGGCGGCCTCGGGTGTATTGATTGAGCCGCTCAGTCCGCCATCAGATAACGGAACGGTAACATCGCCCCATGACGCTGCCTCCCCTGCCGCCGGAGCTCGACCCTCGCGGTCGATCCCGGCGCGGGTTCGGCAGCAATTCGGCCTCGCGCAGCGTCAAGGTAACTGTGCGGATCGTCTCCGCGGTGGTCTCGCTCAGCCTCATCGTCGCGTTCGGCTACGGCTGGAGCTACTACCGCTCACTCAACAGCGGCATCCCCCGCGTCAGCATCGCCAACCCGAACCCCGGCACGGGCGCCAAGGACATCGACGGCAAGGACGAGAACCTGCTGATCGCCGGCAACGACGACCGCAGCAACCTCACCGACGCCCAGGTCAAGGAACTGCACGTCGGCCGCGACGGTGGCAGCCTCGCCACCGACACGATGATGATCGTGCACATCCCGGCCGACGGCTCGAAGGCCACCCTGATCTCACTGCCGCGTGACTCCTACGTCGACATCCCGGGCTACGGCATGAACCGGCTCAATGCCGCGTACGCCGACGGGTACACCCACACGAGCGGCACCACGAAGCAGAAGATCTCCGGCGGCGCCAACCTCCTGATCAAGACGATCTACAACCTCACCGGCCTGACGATCAACCACTTCGTCCAGGTCACCCTGCTCGGCTTCGTCACCCTCAGCGACGCTGTCGGCGGGGTGACGGTGAACCTCTGCCACGCCGTCGACGACACGGTGGCGCGCAACAAGGCCGAGGGGTCCGACGGCGGCTCAGGCCTGGTGCTCTCGGCCGGCAAGCACACCATCTCCGGCGTGCAGGCGCTCGAGTTCGTGCGGCAGCGGCACAACCTGCCCAACGGCGACCTCGATCGCACCGCCCGGCAGCGGTACTTCCTGACTGCGGCCTTCCGGAAGGTCGCCTCGGTCGGCATCGTCAGCCGGCTCGGCCAGCTCAAGACGGCGATCCAGAAGTCGCTCTACGTCGACGACGGGCTGAACCTCACCTCGCTCGCCTCGCAGATGGCCGACCTCAGCGCCAACAACATCAAGGGTGTGGCCATCCCGTTCGACCGGTTCGACACCGTATCGATCGGTGGCAGCGCCGCCAGCGTCGAGATCGTCGAGCCGGCCAAGGTGAAGGCCTTCGTCAACAAGCTCATCAACGACACCCCGTCGGCGCTCTCGAAGGCCAAGACCGTCGCCCCCTCCACGGTCACGGTGTCGGTGCTCAACGGCGGCTCGGTCAACGGCGCGGCCGGTACGGCCGCCGGCGTGCTCACCGGCGCGGGCTTCCACGCAACAGTGGGCAACGCGCCGGCCTCGCAGGAGTCGACGACGATCAACTACGCGAGCGGCATGGAGTCGCAGGCCAAGACCCTCGCGGAGTACGTGCCGGGTGCGGTACTGGAGCAGCGCAGCGTCAGCACCCTCACGCTGGTGCTGGGCGCCGACGGCCTCAAGGCGAAGGTGCCCACCACAGCCAGTGGCTCGACGACCCCGAGCGCCTCTAGCAGTACCGCCACCAAAGCCGTCGACTCGGGGTGCATCAACTGATGAGGTCGAGCTCCTCCCGGCACGGCGTGCCGGGTGATCGCATCCGTCTCGGCCAGATCGGCCGGGCCAGCACCTACGTCATCGCCGCGCTGCTCTCCCTGGCGATCCTGGTGGCCTTCGGCTACGGCTGGAAGAACTATCGCGACCTCAACGGCGGCCTGCAGAAGTTCCAGCTGAACTCGCTCAACAAGCCGCCCGCCACGGTCAAGGGCGGCAAGACCGTGACGCACAAGGAGGGCTCGGCGCAGAACATCCTGATCGTCGGACTCGACGATCGCGCCGGGCTGACAGCAGCCCAGATCAAGGCCTATCACACGGGCACCGACGTCAGCGACAGCACCGACTCGATCATGATCGTGCACGTGCCGGCCGACGGCACCAAGGCCACGCTGATCTCGATCCCGCGCGAGGCGTACGTCGACATCCCGGGCTACAAGAAGAACCTGATCAACGCCGCGTACGCCGACGGCAAGGACGTGGGCGGCACCGGTACGGCCGCGCAGCGCCAGGGCGAGGGCTTCGACCTGCTCGTCCAGACGGTGGAGCAGCTCACCGGGCTGAGCGTCAACCACTTCGTCGCCGTCGGGTTCAGCGGCTTCGTGGCCATCGCCGACGCCATCCACGGCGTGGAGGTGAACCTCTGCTACTCCCAGGATGACCGGTACAGCGGCCTGCACGTCCCGGCCGGCCCGCAGCGCCTGGACGGGGCGCAGTCGCTGGCCTTCGTCCGCCAGCGGCACAACATCAACGGCGGGCAGAGTTCCGACCTCACCCGTGCCGAGCGGCAGCGCTACTTCCTCGCCGCGGCGTTCAAGCAGATCGCCTCGATCGGTGTGCTCACCAACCCGGGCAAGCTCTCCGCGCTGATCAAGGCCGTCACCGGTTCGATCTACGTCGACGAGGGCTTCAGCCTGGTCACCCTCGCCGAGCAGATGGCCGACCTGAGCGCGGGCAACATCAACGGTCACGTCATCCCGACCACCGGCGACGTCACCACCCTCGAGGGGCAGGACGGGCTGGGCGTCAAGCCGGCCAAGGTGCAGGCCTTCGTGCAGAACCTGCTCTACCCGCCGGCGAAGAACAGGAAGCCGTCGTCGTCCGCTTCGGGCTCGTCGTCGGCCTCGCCGTCGACGTCGCCGTCCAGCTCGTCGGGCGCGGTCCTCACCAAGGGGTGCATCCATTGACGCCGGTCTCGACCCCGGAGGCACTCTTCGGCGCCCTGCTGGCTGATGCGCCCTCCCGCCCGTTCGTCACCTTCTACGACGAGGCCACCGGTGAGCGTTCCGAGCTCTCGACGAAGTCGCTGGCCAACTGGGTGGCCAAGACGCACTTCCTGCTGACCGATGAGCTGGGCCTCGGCCTGGGCGACCTGGCCCAGGTAGCGCTGCCCGCACACTGGATCTCGGTACCGGCACTGCTCGGGGCGCTGACCGCCGGGCTCGAGCTGGGGACGTCCCCGCTCGGGGCGGCCGTGGCGTTTGTCGAGCCGGCCACCGTGGCTGCCGCGGACGGGGTGCCGGACGTCTACTGCATCGCCCCCGCCTCGGCTGCGTTCGGCCTGCGCGACGCCGTGCCCGACGGCGCGCAGGACTTCGTGCTGGCGGTCCGTCCGCAGGGCGACAGCTGGGCGGCCGTGCGCCCTCCCGCCACGGCAGCCGACCGGTGCTGGTCGGCGGCGAGCCGGGGCGAGGTCGTGGCGGCGGCGCGGGACCGGGCCGCCGAGTTGGGGCTGGTCGCGGGCGCCCGCATGCTGACGGACCGCACCTGGACCGGGCCGTCCGACTGGCTCGACACCTTGATCGTGCCGCTGGTGCTGGGCGGGTCGGTGGTCTACGTGGCCAACGCGCCGTCCGAGTCGGTGCTGGAGCGCCGGGCCGACCAGGAGCGCGCAGTCCGTCTCCCCTGAACCGATTGTGCAATTCTCGCCGCCCTGACGGCGGCGAGAATTGCACGATCGGCTAGATCAGGTCGATGGCGTCGGCGATCGAGTCCAGGATGCGTCCTGGCCGGAACGGGAAGCGGCTGACCGCCTCGCGGGTCGTCGAGCCGGTGAGCACCAGGATGGTGTCCAGCCCGGCCTCGATCCCGGCGACGATGTCGGTGTCCATGCGATCACCGACCATGATCGTCGACTCGGAGTGCGCCTCGATGCGGTTCATGGCGCTGCGGAACATCATTGGATTTGGCTTGCCCACGAAGTACGGCTCCGCCCCGGTGGCCTTGGTGATCAGGGCCGCCACGCTGCCGGTGGCCGGCAGCGGGCCCTCCGGGCTCGGACCGGTGACGTCGGGGTTCGTGGCGATGAAGCGCGCCCCGCTGTGGACGAGGCGGATCGCCTGCGTGATCGCCTCGAACGAGTAGGTACGTGTCTCGCCGAGCACGACGTAATCCGGATCGGTATCGGTGAGGATGTAGCCGACCTCGTGCAGGGCCGTGGTCATCCCCGCCTCACCGATCACGTAGGCCGAGCCGCCCGGCACCTGGTCGGCCAGGAAGGCGGCGGTGGCCAGCGCGGACGTCCAGATGAACTCCTCCGGCACCGTCAGCCCGGCCCGCGCCAGCCGGGCGCTCAGATCCCGCGGCGTGTAGATCGAGTTGTTGGTGAGGACCAGGAAGCGACGGTCCCGCTCGACCAGCCGCTCCAGGAACTCCGCGGCCCCCGGCAGCGCGTGCTCCTCGTGCACGAGGACGCCGTCCATATCGGTGAGCCAGCACTCGGCGGGGTGTCGGTTGCTCATACGCGAACGCTAGCGCGCACCACCATTTGTTCGCTCAACCCATTCGCGGACCGCGAATTACTTCAACAGGTTCCGAGCCATCACCATGCGGTTGATCTGGTTGGTGCCCTCGTAGATCTGGGTGATCTTCGCGTCGCGCATCATCCGCTCCACCGGGAAGTCCCTCGTGTAGCCGGCGCCGCCGAAGAGCTGGACGGCATCGGTGGTCACCGACATCGCGGTGTCGGAGGCGAAGACCTTTGCCGCCGAAGAGGTGAAGGTCAGGTTCGGCTCGTTGCGCTCGGCCCGCGCGGCGGCGGCGTAGACGAGGTGACGCGCTGCCTCGATGCGCATGGCCATGTCGGCGAGCATGAACTGCAGGCCCTGGAAGTCGGCGAGCGCCTGGCCGAACTGCTTGCGCTGCTTGACGTAGGCCACGGCGGCGTCGAGGGCGCCCTGGGCGATGCCCAGAGCCTGGGCACCGATGGCGAGGCGGGTGTGGTCGAGCGTGCGGAGCGCGGTCTTGAAGCCGGTGCCGGGCTCGCCGATGATGCGGTCGGCCGGGATGGTGCAGTCCTCGAAGTAGATCTCGAAGGTGGGCGAGACCTTGATGCCGAGCTTGCGCTCCTTGGCGCCGACGGAGAAGCCCGGGTCGTCCTTCTTCACGACGAACGCCGAGATGCCGTTGGCCTTCTTCGACGGGTCCGTGACGGCCATGACCGTGTAGAACGACGAGACGCCGGCGTTGCTGATCCACGCCTTGGTGCCGTTGAGCACCCAGTGGTCACCGTCGAGCACGGCGCGGGTGCGCATGGAGGCTGCGTCCGACCCGGCCTCGCGCTCCGACAGCGCGTAGCTGATCATCGCGCCCTCGGCGATCTCGGTGAGGACGTCCTTCTTCAGCTGGTCCGATCCCGACAGGATGATCGGCTGGGAGCCGAGCTTGTTGACGGCCGGGATGAGCGAGGACGAGGCGCACGCCCGGGCCACCTCCTCGACGACGATGCAGGCCGAGATGGCGTCGGCACCCATGCCGCCGTACTCCTCGGGGATGTGGACGGCGTGGAACCCCGCGCGGACGAGTTCGTCGCGCACGTCGTAGGGGAACTCGGCGTCCTCGTCGATGGCGGCCGCGCGGGGCGCGATCTTGTCATCGGCGAGCTGACGGACGGCGGCACGCAGCATGTTCTGCTCGTCGCTCAAGCGGTACTGGTCGAAGTCCGAATCGTTGCCCATACGTCGATACTAGGACGACCTACTAATTCTCGCTGCACTCTCCGGTCTGGTTGTGAGCGACGGAACCGCTCGACGGAAGGGCGCGACCAGCTATCCTCTTCACGAGCCGTGACTGGCGTGTTCGTAAGGTGGTTCCAACCACCGGGGAGCGGCTCAGCACCACCTGCCGCGCGCCTGGGTTCACCTTCTTCATTCCCTGGAGGCACCCACATGTCCGCCAACACCGCACCCTTCGACGCCGCCGCAGCGTCCACGGCCTACCGCAGCGCGCTCGAGGTGATCGCGGCCGTCGAGCCGACCATCGCCGGCGCGATCCGCAGCGAGCTCGCCGATCAGCGCGCGTCGCTCAAGCTGATCGCGAGCGAGAACTACGCCTCCCCGGCCGTGCTCCTCACCATGGGCAGCTGGCTCAGCGACAAGTACGCCGAGGGCACCATCGGACACCGCTTCTACGCCGGATGCCAGAACATCGACACCGTCGAGCAGACCGCGGCCGACCACGCCAAGGCGCTCTTCGACGCCCCCCACGCCTACGTCCAGCCGCACTCCGGCATCGACGCCAACCTGGTGGCCTTCTGGGCGATCCTGGCCCACCGCGTCGAGTCACCGGCGCTGGAGAAGGCCGGCGCCAAGCACGTCAACGACCTCACCGATGAGGACTGGCAGGACCTGCGCCACGCCCTCGGTGACCAGCGCGCACTGGGCATGAGCCTGGACGCGGGCGGCCACCTCACCCACGGCTTCCGCCCGAACATCAGCGGCAAGATGTTCCACCAGGCCAGCTACGGCACCGACCCGTCCACCGAGCTGCTCGACTACGAGAAGGTCCGCGCGCAGGCCAAGGAGTTCAAGCCGCTCGTCCTGATCGCCGGCTACTCGGCCTACCCGCGCCGGGTGAACTTCGCCAAGATGCGCGAGATCGCCGACGAGGTGGGCGCCACCCTGATGGTGGACATGGCGCACTTCGCCGGGCTCGTGGCCGGCAAGGTGTTCACCGGTGACTTCAACCCGGTGCCCTTCGCTCACGTCACCACCACCACGACGCACAAGTCGCTGCGCGGCCCGCGCGGCGGCATGGTGCTCTGCCAGCCGGAGTACGCCGACGCCGTCGACCGGGGCTGCCCGATGGTGCTCGGTGGCCCGCTCGGCCAGGTGATGGCCGCCAAGGCGGTGGCGCTGGCCGAGGCCCGCACGCCGCTGTTCCAGAGCTACGCCCAGAACGTCGCCGACAACGCCGTCACGCTGGCCGAGGGGCTCAAGAGGCGCGGCGTCCGGCTCGTCACCGATGGCACCGACAACCACCTCGTGCTGCTCGACGTCTCGGGCTTCGGGCTCACCGGACGGCAGGCCGAGTCGGCGCTGCTCGACTCGGGCATCGTCACCAACCGCAATGCGATCCCGCGCGACCCGAACGGTGCCTGGTACACCAGCGGCGTCCGGATCGGCACCCCCGCGCTCACCTCACGCGGCTTCGGCGCGGCCGAGTTCGACAAGACGGCCGAGCTGATCGTGGACGTCCTCACTGGCACCACGCCGAACCCGGCACCGTCGGGCGGGGCCTCGAAGGCGAAGTACACGATCGCGGACGGCGTGGCCGCCAAGACCCACGCTGCCGCCGCGGAGCTGCTCGACGCCAACCCGCTCTACCCCGGCCTCGACCTCGGCTGACCGGCTTGATCAACTCGCTCGTACGGACGCCCTGGCGTGCCTACGAGCGAGTTGATCACTAGGCGCAGGCCTCAGACCGTCGTCGCCAGCCCCAGCGGGCGGTAGGTATGGCCGGGGAAGACGCTGCTCAGCGTGCCGACACCGAGCCGCTTCTGCGCCAGCTCCCCCATCACGTCGAAGGGGTCGTTGAGGCCCGGCACATCGCCCTGATCCAGCGAGGCTGCGGTGAGCTTCGTCCACGAGCCGAAGACGTCGCTGCGGGTCAGGCCGCCGCCGAGCAGCCACGCGACGCTGCCGTGGCCGTGGTCCGTGCCGTTGCTGGCGTTCATCTCGACGCGCCGGCCGAACTCGGTCATCACCACGACCGTGACCCGCTTGCGACGCTCCGGCCCGAGGTCGGTCATGAACGCGGCGAGGGAGCCGGCTGCCGAACCGAGGAGGCCGTCGAGCTGGTTCGCCTCGTCGGTGTGGGTGTCCCAGCCGCCGACGTCGACGGTGGCCACCTGCAGCCCGACCTCCGCCCGCAGGGTGTCGGCCAGGTCCCGCAGCGCATCGGAGAAGGAGCCGTCGGGGTAGCTGGCCCCGTTCTGCGGCCCGGCGCCGGCACGGATCGTCGCCGCGGTGTCGAGTGCGGCGAGGGCGTCGGGTACGTCCTCACCGAGGGGGCCGGTCATCCCCCGGTACAGCAGGCCGGTGGCCGTCTCTGCGCTCGCCACCCAGCCCGACCAGCCGGGGAAGGTGAAGTCGGCCAGGCTCGGCATCGCCAGCTTCTTCTCGCTGCCGGCACAGGAGGCGGGCTCGGTGTCGCCGATCGAGACTGCTCGGAACGTGGTGCCCGGCCCGACCTGGGCCAGCACGCGGTCCAGCCAGCCGTCGGGTGCGCCGATCACCCCGCCTGCCTCGAGGAACTGCTGGGCCTGGAAGTGGCTGCGGGTGATGCCCGCATCGCTCATCGCCGGCACGAAGGCCAGCTCGCCGGTCTGCCAGAGCGTGCTGGCGAGCGGGGCCATCGCCGGGTTCAGCGCCCAGCCATTGCTGAGCGGCAGCGGGTTCGCCGGGAGGAGGTCGTTGCGGACCGTCGTGAGGTAGTCCAGTCCCAGCGCCGACGAGTTCGGAACCAGGATGCGCAGCCCGTCAGCGGCACCGCGCAGGAAGACGACGACCAGGGTGTTGGTCGTGCCTGCCGTCGGGCCGGTGGCATAGGAGGCGCGGCTCGTGACGAGCTGGCTACCGAGCGCTGCGACACCGACCATGCCGAGGCCGGCGAGGAAGCTGCGCCGGGTCCAGCTGCCGCCGGCCCAGGCCGCGTCCTGGGCCGCGAGCGCGGCCTGCCCACGACCGGCGCGGCAGCGCAGGGCGAAGGCGGCGTCAGCGGAGGGCATGGTGCGGTCCGTGAAGGATGAGGGCGACAAGGGGCTCCAGGTTCCACTGCAGGACGGAGTTGGCGAGGGGCGTGGTGCTGGGCTCGGCGAGGAAGCCCTGCAGCGCGCTGCGATGCGAGGTGCTGAACGTCATGCCGGTCAGCCGCTTGGTCAGGGCATCGATCGCCGCCCCGCTCGTGGCGGGCGTACCGCCGTAGAGCGTCGTGTTGTCGAGCGGCGCGAAGCCGTCGGGCCAGCCCGAGGCGAACCCGAGCTGCAGGTACCAGCACTGCAGCATCGACCCGGCGTTGCGCCAGGCGGCGGCGACGTCGGGATAGCCGTTCGGCGCCTGCCAGTCGAGCGGGCGGTCACCGAGGGACTCCGTCATCCAGCTCAACGTGTTCAGGGCATTTGGCCAGCTCGACACCTGGCTGCCGAGGATCCGGACCGTCGCCACCAGGTTCTCCGACGGCCGGCGAATCTTCGCCCCGCGACTCTGCCAGAACTCCTGCGAGCGCAGGATCGTCTCGATCATCGGCAGGATCTGCGTGCCGTTGTCGAGATAGGCCTGGGCCACGGCGGCGATGAGCGCGCTCGACGGCGTGTCGGAGACGAACCGGATGCAGAGCTTGGTGGCCAGGTGCGTGGCGGTGAACGGGTGCTGCGCCAGGTACGTGAGCAGCTGGTCCCCACCCGCGTCGCCGTCCAGCCGGCTCTTGTTCGGATGGGTGAAGCCGAGCACCGTGACCTTGCCCGTCGGATGGATGATCTGGTCGTAGAAGTACTGCTCGTCCGGCCCGACGATGCGGCCGGTGAGCATCTTGGCCACGTTGCGCACATCGGCCTCGGTGTAGTTCAGCCCGACGGTGTGCAGCTCGAGCAGCTCCCGTCCGTAGTTCTCGTTGATCGCGGCGGCGGTGGAGTCGGCCAGGTTCAGGAAGCGCAGCATGGCAGGGTGCCGGCCCGAGGCGAGCAGCATGTCGGTGAACGACCCGGTGGCGTGCGCCCGGATCACGTCCCGGTCATAGGCGACCCGGCTGTTCCAGACGTCGCCGTTGTGGTTGGGCACGTTGAGGTGGTTGGAGAAGAAGTCGACGAGCGTCTCGTAGAGCTGGGCGGGGCTCCAGATCTGCAGTGCGATGGTGGCGCCGCCGAGCTGATCCATCGCGTCCCAGCCGTACTGCTGACCCTTGTTGATCATGGTGACGGTGAGGTCGGGAATCGACAGCTTCAGGTACGGCGCGGCCGAGCGGATGCCCGACGGGCCGGCCGCATACCCCGGCCGCGACTTGGCCAGCGCGACCTGGGCGGTGTACCAGGCCTGCACCCCCGCATGGTCGACCGAGCCGCGGGACGCGACCGACGGGCCGAAGGCGAAGCGGGACAGGACGTGGTTGATCGGGCTCCACTTCAGTGGCGCCACTGCTGTCGGCGGCGAGCCGTGCACGGCGTCGTCGATCGTGTCGAAGAGGAGGGGCACGGGACATCCACCTGGCGTCTGGGATCACGAGTGATCCGCGTTCGGCCCCCGCCGTACGCGCCAAACTACGCGCCCAGCGGTCGGCTGGGAAGGGGTACTACGTTGAAGTCATGACGACCGAAGCGAGCGCCAACATCGGAGTGACCGGACTGGCCGTGATGGGTCGGAACCTGGCCCGCAACCTCGCCCGGCACGGGCACACGGTGGCCGTGCACAACCGCTCCCCCGAGCGGATGCGCTCGCTCATCGAGGACCACGGTGACGAGGGCACCTTCGTAGGCTCGGAGTCGATGAGCGACTTCGTCGCCTCGCTCGAGAAGCCGCGCGCCGTGATCGTCATGGTGAAGGCCGGCGACCCCACCGACGCGGTGATCGACGAGCTAGTCCCGCTGCTCGACGCCGACGACATCATCATCGACTGCGGCAACGCCCACTACGCCGACACCCGGCGTCGCGAGGCCTCGCTGAAGGAGCACGGCATCCACTTCGTCGGTTGCGGCGTCTCCGGCGGCGAGGAGGGCGCCCTGCTCGGCCCGTCGATCATGCCCGGCGGCTCGGCCCAGTCCTACGAGAAACTCGGACCGATCTTCACCTCGATCGCGGCGCAGGTCGACGGCACCGCCTGCTGCGTGCACATCGGCCCGGACGGCGCCGGCCACTTCGTGAAGATGGTGCACAACGGCATCGAGTACGCCGACATGCAGCTCATCGCCGAGGCCTACGACCTGCTGCGGACCGGAATCGGCGCCTCTGCCGCGGAGATCGGCGCCATCTTCCGCACCTGGAACGAGGGCGACCTCGAATCCTTCCTCATCGAGATCACCGCCGACGTCCTCTCCCACACCGACGCCGAGACAGGTTCGGCGTTCGTCGACATCGTGGTGGACGAGGCCGAGCAGAAGGGCACCGGTCGCTGGACCGTGCAGAGCGCCCTCGACCTCGGCATCCCGATCACCGGTATTGCCGAGGCGACCTTCGCCCGCGCCCTCTCGGGCCATATCGAGCAGCGCAAGCCGGCCCAGGAGGCCTTCGGCTCTGCGGTCGACTCGCTGGGCGTCACCGATCGCGACGCCTTCATCGAGGACGTCCGGCTGGCCCTCTACGCCTCGAAGGTGGTGGCCTACGCGCAGGGCTTCGACCACATCTCCGCGGGTAGCGCCGAGTACGACTGGGACGTCAACCGCGGCGACATGGCGATGATCTGGCGCGGTGGCTGCATCATTCGCGCCCGCTTCCTCAACCGCATCAAGGAGGCCTACGACGCCGACCCGGCACTGCCGTCGCTGCTCGTCGCCCCGTACTTCGCCTCGGCGGTCCGCGACGGCGTCGACGCCTGGCGCCGCGTGGTCTCGCAGGCCGCGCTTGCGGGCGTCCCGACGCCGGCGTTCTCCTCGTCGCTTGCCTACTACGACGGCCTGCGCCGCGACCGGCTGCCGGCCGCCCTCATCCAAGGCCTGCGCGACAACTTCGGTGCCCACACCTACCGGCGCGTGGATCGGGATGGGGCGTTCCACACCGAGTGGGCGCGCGAGGGTAAGCCCGAGCACCCTGCTTGATCGACGGCGGGACGGGTTGAGGGCCGCCGTCGCAGCCATCCGCCCCTCGTTCCTCGGGGCTCCCGCCAGACCCGTCCACGCTCTCGGCGGCCCCCAACCCGTCCCGCCGTCTGCGATCAAGTTGCGTTCTCGGGCTTCTGGCCCCGGAAGTGCAACTTGATCAGACTGACGTGGCTCGTAATCGGCACAGTCCGCGGGAATCGCCTGACTGGGGACATAGGGAGTGAGTCGGAGAATGGTGAGCCGGAGCTGTGAGATAACGCTAATCTGACGCGGCCTCGCGGGACTCGCGAGGCCAGGCCTCGGCCGGCGATCAGTGAAGGCACAGATGCAGCACGAGATGCGACGCCGCACTGCGGCCAAGACCACGACGATGGACTCGACAGGCGGCTCGCGGAGGCCGATCGGCTTCGGCTCGAAGCTGCGGTACCGCTTCGACCTCGCGCTGGCCCGGGGTCCGCTGGTCGTGATCGGCTATCTCGGCCTGGTCATGCTCGCGATCATCCTGATCGCCGCGACGCTGCTCACGATCTTCAAGCTCACGGGCATCAACGGCGGTTCGGGCAAGCTGTCCTTCCCCGAGGCGTTCTGGCAGTCGGTCATCCGGGTCGTCGACTCAGGTGGTGAGGACGGCGACCAGCGGTGGCCCACCCGGATCATCTCGCTACTCGTCACCCTCTCCGGCATCTTCCTGGCCGGGTCGCTCATCGGCCTCATCGCCACGGCCGTCGACCAGCAGATCAGCGAGCTGCGAAAGGGTCGCAGCGCGGTGCTCGAGACCGGGCACACGCTGGTGCTCGGCTGGTCACCCCGGCTGCCGACGATCCTCTCCGAGCTCGTGATCGCCAACGAGAACCACAAGAAGCAGGCCTTCGTCGTGCTCGCCGACCGCGCGAAGGACGAGATGGAGGACGAGCTGCGCCGGCTCGTCCCGGATACGAAGACCACGCGGGTGGTGTGCCGCACCGGCGACCCGGGCAGCGTCGAGGACCTGCACCTGGTCAACGTCACCGGGGCACGGTCGGTGATCGTCCTGGCCGGTGAGGAGGGCGACGCCGCGGTGGTGAAGTCGGTTCTCGCGGTGCGCAGCGTCGACCCGACCTTCGAGCGCATCCGGGTCGTGGCCGAGTTGGAGAGCATCGAACACGCCGAGACGCTGCGCAGCCTCACCGACAACCGCATCGCCACCGTGCAGGCAGATCGCGTGATCAGTCAGGTCACCGCCCAGGCCTGCCACCAGGCGGGCCTGGCCGGCGTGTTCCGCGACCTGCTCGACTTCGACGGTGACGAGATCTACTTCACCGCCGTCCCGGAGCTGGCCGGCCACACCTACGCGCAAGTTGCCCTCGCCTTCGAGAAGTCGGCCGTGATGGGCGTCTTCAGCGACGGCGTGGTGAACCTCAACCCGCCGGCCGACTACGTCTTCGCGGTCGGCGAGGAACTGATCGCCATCGCCGAGGACGACGACGCGGTGATCTTCAGCGGCTGGCGCGACGAGACCGACATCGTGCTCAGCGACGGCATCGCCTACGAAGAGCCGCCGCAGCGCATCGCGGTGGTCGGCTGGAGCTCGCTCGGCGCGGCCGTGATCGAGGAGCTCGACCAGTTCCTGACCGACGGCTCGATCGTCGACGTCATCGTCGACCGCAACGTCTTCACCGCGGCCGACGTCATCGTGCCGGAGCATCACCACTGCGAGGTGGTCGTGCACGAGGTGACGCCCGGCGCGGTCTCGCTGGTCGGCGTGATCACCGGGCACGACTACGACCAGGCGATCGTGCTGGGGTACCGCCGCACGATGAACGCGAGCCAGGCCGATGCCCGCACGATGCTCACGCTGCTGGCCCTGAACAAGGCCTGGGCCGACTCGCCGCGCCGGCCTCGGCTCGTCGCCGAGATGCTCGACCGGGCCAACGTCGACATCGCCCAGACCACTGGTGTCGACGACTTCATCGTCAGCGACGAACTCTCCAGCCTGATGATCGCCCAGGTCTCCGAGCGGCTGGACCTGCAGGACGTCTTCCGCGAACTCTTCGACGTCGAGGGCTGCTTCGTCTCACTCCGCCCGGCACCGACATACGCACCGGCCCACGCCACTACCTATGCCTCGATCGTGGCCAGCGCGGCTGCCCGCGGAGAGAGTGCGCTCGGCTACCGGCAGGGCTCCGGCGACGTCTGCCTCAATCCGGCCAAATCCACCGAATTGCACCTGGGTGCTGGTGATCGGGTCCTCGTACTCGCGCCCCGCTCCCCTCGCTGAGCCGGCTCGCGGACGTCTCTGATGTCCGGTTCAACCCTGATCGCCGGTAGGATTCACCGGCTGACGAGGGAGGCACGGACATGGGGTCCACCGAGACAACGCACCGGCGCGCAGGACGCCGCGCGCGCGGCGCCGCCCTCGTGCTGGCGTGCCTCACCGGTGCCTCTGCCGTGCTGTTCCTGCTCGGCGGGGGCGGCCCCGCCGGTGCGTCGAGCACGATCGGCACCACCCTGACCGACAGCGGCAGCGACTCCGCGGCCGATGGCAACGGCAACATCAACATCACCGTCGGTGACACCGTCCTCTTCCGCCGCCCGGACGGCTTCATCTTCACCGTCACCCTCACCCCGCCTGGCGGCGGTTCCAAGGTGCAGCTCCCACCGGGCAACAAGGCGGGGACGAGCGGGCGGGCCTACCTCTTCAAGACCGGCGGCTCCTACGGGTTCAAGTGGACGGCCGGCGACACCACGCGCACCTACTCGGGCGCGGTCGTGGTCGACGACCCGTCCACCAACCCCCCGCCTCCCCCGCCGACGAGCGACACTCCGACGCAGCACCCGACCTCCAGTCAGCCGGGCTCGGTCATAGCGACCACCCCAGGCAGCGGCACCAGCACGTCGCCGGTGGGCACCGGCTCTGCCGTCGGATCGGCCACCGCAACCACGACCGGCTCGCCGACGGCCAGTGGGGCGGTCACCACACCGCCCGCGGGTAGCGGCGGCATCACCTTCCCCTCCTCGGCGAACACCACCATCCCGGTCAACGGCTTCGCCGGCCCGGGGGCCGATCCCGGCAGCAGCGCGCTGACCAGCCTGCTGCCGACGACGGTGAACACCACCGGCGACGCGAGCACCGTCAGCGTCCAGGGTGGCAGCACCGTGCCGGTGACGGCGGAGCCGAGCACGATCAGCCTCACCTCGCACCACACGACCCGCCCGACCGTGCTCGCGATCATCAGCATCGCCGCCCTGGCGATCGTGCTGGCCGTCTACGCGCGGCGGCGGCTGGCGTCACGCCCGCTGCACTGACGCACGGCGGACAGCGAAGGGGGCCAGGCCGCTGATGCGGCCCGGCCCCCTTTGTTCGGCCGTGGGATCGGCTCACTCGCCGGTGGGCAGCTCCACGTGACCACCGAAGGCCTGCCGCATCGCGGAGAGGAGCTTGTCGGCGTAGAGCGCCTCGCCACGGCTGCTGAACCGGGCGAAGAGCGCGGCGGAGAGCACCGGCACCGGCACGCCCTCGTCGATGGCGGCCTTCACCGTCCAGCGGCCCTCACCGGAGTCCGAGACCCGGCCGGCCAGGCCGGTGAGCTGCGGGTTCGCGTTGAGGGCGCCCGCGGTGAGGTCCAGCAGCCACGAGGCCACCACCGAACCGCGGCGCCACACCTCGGTGACCTTCGCGATGTCGATGTCGTACTGGTAGTACTCGGGCTGCTCGAGCGGGGTGGTCTCGGCGTTGTGCTCCTGCTCGCCGGAGCCGGCGTTCGCGTGCGCCAGCACGTTGAGCCCCTCGGCGTAGGCGGCCATCATGCCGTACTCGATGCCGTTGTGGACCATCTTGACGAAGTGCCCGGCCCCGCTCGGCCCGCAGTGCATATAGCCCTGCTCCTCGGCTGACGGGTCGCCGGTGCGGCCCGGGGTGCGCTCGATGTCGCCGACGCCGGGGGCGATCGAGGCGAAGAGCGGGTCGAGGTGGCTGACGACCTCGTCCTCGCCGCCGATCATGAGGCAGTAGCCGCGCTCGAGGCCCCACACGCCGCCGCTGGTGCCGACGTCGACGTAGTGCACGCCCTTCGGCTTGAGGGCGGCGGCCCGGTCGACGTCCTCGCGGTAGTTGGAGTTACCGCCGTTGATGATGATGTCGCCGTCCTCCATGAGCTCACCGAGCTCTTGGACCACCTTGTCGGTGATACCGGCGGGGATCATCACCCAGGCCACGCGCGGCTTCTCCAGCGCGGCCACGAAGTCCTTGAGGGTGCTGGTGCCAACGGCGCCGTCGGCCTCGAGCGAGGCGATCGACTCCGGGTTGGTGTCGAAGGCGACACCGGTGTGCCCATCTCGCATGACGCGGCGCAAGATGTTCGCGCCCATTCGGCCGAGTCCGACCATTCCGAGCTGCATTTTCCTAGTCCTCCTGCTGACGGGCGGTGCGGTAACGACTGATCAAAGCATTGGTGGAGCTGTCGTGGTGCAGCGCCGGCTCGGTGGTTGCCGAGAGTTCGCCGGCGACCTTCTTCGCCAGCACCTTGCCGAGCTCGACGCCCCATTGGTCGAAGGAGTTCACCGACCAGATGGTGCCCTGCACGAAGACGCTGTGTTCGTAGAGGGCCACGAGCGTGCCCAGGGCATAGGGGGTGAGGCGGTCGAGCAGCAGCGTGTTCGACGGCCGGTTGCCCTCGAAGACCCGGTGCGGCACGAGCTCCTCCGCGGTGCCCTCGGCGCGCACCTCGTCGGCCGTCTTGCCGAAGGCCAGCGCCTCGCTCTGGGCGAAGACGTTGGCCGTCAGCAGGTCGTGATGGGTGGCACCGTCGGCGGCCGGCAGCGGATTGAGCGAGTGGGTGAAGCCGAGGAAGTCCACCGGGATCAGCTCGGTGCCCTGGTGGATCAGCTGGTAGAAGCTGTGCTGCCCGTTGGTGCCCGGCTCGCCCCAGTAGACCGGGCCGGTGGAGTAGTCGACGTGCTCGCCCGAGAGCGTGACGTGCTTGCCGTTGGACTCCATCGTCAGCTGCTGCAGGTAAGCGGGGAAGCGCTTGAGGTACTGGTCGTAGGGCAGCACTGCCTGCGTCTGGGTGCCGAAGAAGTCGACGTACCAGACGGTGAGCAGCCCGAGCAGCACCGGCAGGTTGGCCCCGAACGGGGTGGTGCGGAAGTGCTCGTCCATGGCGTGGAAGCCTGCGAGCAGCTCGCCGAACTGATCGGGCCCGACTGCCAGCATCGTGGAGAGGCCGATCGCGGAGTCCATCGAGTAGCGGCCGCCCACCCAGTCCCAGAAGCCGAACATGTTCATCGGGTCGATGCCGAACTCGGCCACGGCGTCGGTGTTCGTGGAGACCGCGACGAAGTGCTTGGCCACCGCCGACTTGTCACCGAGCGCGTCGAGCAGCCAGGCGCGGGCCGTGGCGGCGTTGGTCATCGTCTCCAGCGTGGTGAAGGTCTTGGATGAGACGATGAAGAGCGTCTGCGCGGGGTCGAGGTCACGGGTGGCCTCGACGAAGTCGGTGCCGTCGACGTTGGAGACGAACCGCAGCGTGAGATCTCGGTCGCTGTAGTGCCGCAGCGCCTCGTAGGCCATCACCGGGCCGAGGTCCGAGCCGCCGATGCCGATGTTGACGATGTTGGTGATCTTCTCGCCGGTGTGGCCACGCCAGCGACCTGAGCGCACCGAGTCGGCGAACTCCCCCATCCGGCCCAGCACCTCGTGCACGGCGGGCACCACGTCGATCCCGTCGAGCAGGATCTGCTCGCCCTTCGGCGCACGCAGGGCCACATGCAGCACCGCGCGATCCTCGGTGACGTTGATCCGCTCGCCGGTGAACATCGCCTCGATGCGCTCGCGCAGCCCCGACTGCTCGGCCAGCTCGAGCAGCAGGCGGATCGTGTCGGCGTCGATGCGGTTCTTCGAGTAGTCGAGGTAGATGCCCAGCGCCTCGGCGGTGAAGGTCGTGCCACGCTCCGGATCGGCCGCGAAGAGGTCACGCAGGTGCTGCGGGCTGACCGCGGCGGCGTGCTCCTCGAGCTGGGCCCAGGCTGTTCGGTTGCGCAGTGGCACGTCGTTACCCATGTCCCCATGAGTACCAGACCGGGGTGACACTCAGGGGTCCAGGGCAATGCGAACGGCCAGGAACTGTTCGGGCATCGCTTCGAGCAGCTTCAGCTTCGGGTCCTTGACCGTCAGCCACGGGCCACCCACGAGCTGCGCGACGTGCGCGAGCCGGGGGTCGGCCAGCACGGACTTCACCGCCGCACGATCACCGCCGACGACCAGCACCTCGATCGGCTGCCCGTCGAAGACCCGCACGGCGACGTCCGCGGCATCGGCGAAGGCCGCGCTGGCCTGGTTGGCACGGCGGCGGGCGTAGCGCTGCTGCGACCAGCCACCGGCCTTGGTGGTGCCCTGGACGTAGGACGAGTCCACCTTGGACCGGACGAGCGTGCTGCCGTCGAAGACCCCTGCCGCGTGACCGGCCCGGCGCACCAGCAGGACGCCGATGCACCGCGGGCGCCTCACGTGCTCGATCAGCCCACGCACCGTCGGGTCGGCCAGCGGGCCGTAGGGCACCTCGATCCACGCCTGCGCCCCGTCGGCCCCGGTGAGCGCCACGGTGTCGGCGCCGGCCTCGACCTGCCACGTGCCGTGCCGCTCGACGAAGCCGTCCAGCCACCTGCCCAGCCGGGCTGCGTCGACCTGCACCGTCCGCACGTCCGACACCCTAGGCGCTCAGCGTGCGGGAGGCCTGGCCCGCCGCGGGCTAACCTGTTTGGACGATCTTGAGCCCCGCGCCGGCGAACGCAAGCCACCAGGGCTCGGATGGAGCGATGAGCCAAGTTGGGAGCACGGGTTGAGCGTGACCGCGACGGCTGACCATTCTCGGTTGCCGGGCCCGCTCCGCAGAAACGCTGCCCCCGTCGTGGTGTTCGTCCTCGCGTTCGTCGCCCGCGTCGCCGTGATCTTCGACAACGGGCACATCCGGGGCCTCTGCGGCTACGACTGCGGCACCTACTTCACCGGCGCGGACGCCTTCATCCATGGCCGGCTCCCGTACCGCGACTTCGTCATGCTGCATCCGCCGGGGATCATGCTCTTCCTGACACCGTTCGCGGCGCTGACGAAGATCATGAGCGATTCGCATGCCTTCGCCATCGCGAACCTCGGGTTCTGCGTGCTCGGCGCGGTCAACGCCACCCTCGTGGTCGTCATCTGCCGCCGGCTCGGGCTCTCGACCTGGTGCGGCGTGGTCGGGGGGCTGTTCTATGCCGCGTGGTTCGGCTCGGTCGCCGGCGAGTACGAGGTCAAGCTCGAACCGCTGGGCAATCTCGCACTGCTCGGCGGCGTGCTGCTGATCCTGCGCGCGCAACGCGTTGCGGGGCGGCGGGCGGCGATCCTGGCAGGTGCGGTGCTCGGGCTGACGACGGTCGTGAAGATCTGGTGGTTCCCTCCGGTGATCGTCCTGGTCGGCTGGCACGCCTGGCGGCAGCGCAGCATCAAAGCCGGCCTGGACGTATTGGCGGGCGCGGCCCTGGCGGCGTTGATCGTCGATATGCCGTTCTTCCTCGCGGCACCGTCGGCCATGTGGCATTCGGTGGTGCTCGACCAGCTAGGGCGGCTGCCCGCCAACGTCGCCGATCTCGACCGGATCAGCGCAATGACGACCGTGCCGGACGCGATAGGTCACCATCTGGTGCACTCGACCGCGCTACTGGTCGTAACCCCGTTCGTCGTGGTGGCGCTGGTCGTGGGCGCGTCGGCCTGGCGGGCGTCACCGGCCGGCCGGTTCGCCGCAGGGCTGGTCGCCGTCCAGATCGCCGTCCTGCTCCTGGCGCCCTCGTGGTTCCTGTACTACGGCGACTACATCGCGGTGAGCCTGTCGATGACGATCGCCGTGGCGCTCTCCGGGGCGGAGCGCCGAGGCCTCGCCTGGCTGCATGCGGCGGCTCCCTGGGCGCTCACCGCGACGATGCTCTCGCTGACCATCGTCATCACGGTCTCGGGAACGTCGAACGCGAAGTCGCTCCCCGGGCAGAAGCAGCTGGCTCGGGCCGTCGCCCGCGCGCACTGCGTCACGAGTGATTACCCGACCCTGCTCATCGAGGCCAACGCCCTCAGCCGCGATCTCGACCACGGCTGCCCGAACTGGGTCGACGTCACCGGCGACTCCTACGGGCCGGATCGCGAGGGCTCGCTGCCTCGCAGCCAGGACGTGCCCTACCAGAAGCACCTCGTGGCCTACCTGCGGTCCGGGGACCAGATCCTGCTCTATCCGGGGAAGGCGGCCATCACCGCCAAGTCCAGGGCCAAGATCGGAAAGGGCCGCACGATCGTGCTGCGCACCCCCGACTATGTCCTACTCGGCCCCCGGCGGGCGCGCTCGGGTTAGCTGGTGATGTCCTTGCGGTCGAAGCGCAGCCACGCCACGGCGAGGAACACCGCGGCGTAGACGAGCGCGGTGCCGGTGCCCCGGAGCATGTCGTCGTAGCGGATCGGCGTGCTCAGCGTGTCGACCCATGAGTAGTTCCAGTGCGTCGGCAGGAAGTGCCGATACGGGTCGAGGGCCGCGATCTGGTCGAGGATGTTCGACACCACCACCAGCATCACCGCACCGCCCACAGCGCCGAGCGGGTTGTCGACGCTGACGCTGAGCAGGAACGCCAGCGCGGCCACCACCAGCATCTGCCCGCAGACATAGACGACCACGATCGCCAAGCGGGCCAGCGAGGCGCCGGTGTCGAAGGTGCCCCCGATCGGCGAATGCGCGGGCGACCAGCCGAAGAACACCCCGCCGACCAGGAACGCCCACAGCGGCAGCAGGATGTTCGCGCCCGCGCTTAGGGCCAGCGCCACGATCAGCTTCTGCCGCAGCAGCCGGCCGCGCGGCACCGGCTGGGCGAGCAGGTAGCGCAGCGACGACCAGTTGGCCTCGCTGGCCACCGTGTCGCCGCAGAAGAGGGAGACCACGACGACGAGCAGGAAGCCGACCGAGACGTACTCGGTGAAGAGCGCGAAGTTGGCGCCTCCGACCGTGGCCAGCCCGACAAGCGCCGGCGCATCCGAACCGGCCCCGCCGCCGAGCTGGAAGGCCAGCGCGATGATCACCGGCAGCACCAGCAGGACGAGCGCCGCGAGCTGGGTACGCCGACGCTTGAGCTGGCGCACCAGCTCGACCCGCAGCGGCATCGTCCGCCGCGGGTTGAAGGTGGGCGGGTGGCCTGGGTCGAGCGCGGCCAGCCGGTCGTGCACGCCGCGGCGGGTGGGTGCGGTGGGCTCGGTCATTGGTCGCCTCCGATGAGATCGAGGAAGACGTCCTCGAGCGCGCGACGAGCGGGAACGAGCTGAGCGGTGATGCCGGCGGCGGCCAGCACCGAGGCGGCACGCTCCGGCTCGGCCACGGCCAGCTGCATGCCGCCGGCGCCGGCGATCTCGGCCACCGATCCGGCGGCCACCAGCCGGCCCTTGTGCATGACGGCCACGTGCGTGCAGGTCTGCTCAACCTCGGCCAGCAGGTGACTCGACACCACGACCGTGCGTCCGGTGGCGGCGTAGCGCTGCAGCACCTCGCGCATCTCGGCGATCTGCGGCGGGTCGAGGCCGTTGGTGGGCTCGTCGAGCACCAGCAGCTCTGGCAGGCCGAGCATGGCCTGCGCGATGCCCAGGCGCTGCCGCATGCCCTGGCTGTAGGTGCGCACCCGCCGGTCGACCGAGCTGCCCAGCCCGGCGATGTCGAGGGCGGTGTCGAAGTGCGCCTCCTCCAGCGGGCGGGCCGTAGCAGCCCAGTAGAGCCGCAGGTTCTCCCGCCCGGACAGGTGCGGCAGGAACCCGGGCCCCTCGATGAAGGCGCCGAGCCTGGCCAGCACCGGCGCCCCCGGCACGATCGGCTCGCCGAAGACGTGGATGCTCCCCTTCGTCGGCAGGATCAGGCCGACGAGCACGCGCAGCGTCGTCGTCTTGCCGGCACCGTTGGGGCCGAGCAGCCCGAGCACCTGCCCGCGCTCGACCGACAGGCTCACCCCGTCGACCGCGCGGTAGCCGCCGGCGTACTCCTTGACCAGGCCGTCGATGCGTACCGGCACGTCGGCCAGGGCGGGGTCGAAGCGCAGCACCCGGCGGCGACGACGGAGCACGAGGGCCACCCCCACCCCGGCGAGCAGGCAGGCGAGCAGCCCGACGAGCAGCCAGGCGAGTGGATGGCCCGCGCGCAGGATCTTGCCGCTGACGGTCGGCACGCTCACCGCGCCGGCCACCGCCACCGTGTACGTCGCCGCGGCCTGCGGCAGCTGATAGGCGAAGTCGGTAGTGGCCACCGTCAGCACCACGCGATGCCCGGACGGCACCGTGTGCACGATGGCCGGCAGCCGCACTGTCACCGTCCTGGGCACCCCTGCCTTGAGCCCGGTGACGAGCAGCGGCGAGACCAGCGACTGCGGCAGCGTCAGGCTGCCGTCGGCCGAGGCGTCACGCAGGCCGGCAAAGAGGGTGGCCGAGCCGGAGTGCTGCGCGGTGATCGTGATCCGCACCGTCGGCGTGCCGGCGATCAGCAGCGACGAGCTGACCTTGGCCGAGACGAAGGCAGCCGACTGTCCCGGCACCGTCGACACCGTGGCGGTGGACGACGAGAGCCGGCCGAGCAGGCCACCGAGGCCGGGGATCGAGCTGATCGCGGCGGGCGTGCCACCCGCCGGCGCGCCGATGCGCTGCGGCTTGCCAAGCACGACCAGCGGCGCCGATCTCGCGGCGACGCCGCCGGGCAGGCCCGGGTAGGCCGGCACCTGCAGCGTCTGCTCGGCGACGTCCCCGGTCGAGGCCGAGACCACGGTGCCCTGCTCGGCCAGCTGGAAGCTCTGGCTGCCCGTCACGCGGCCGCCGAAGACATCGCCGAACCACGTGCGGGCGGCCGTGGTCGCGGTGCCGGTGCCGTCACCGGTGTCGTGGCCGCCGGTGCGCCAGACCACGCGCACCGGGGTGCCCGCAGCCGCGATGCCCTTGGCGTTGGCGTCGGCCTGGCTGAGCGGGAAGAGCGAGTCCTGCTCGCCCTGGCTCAGCAGCGTCGGGGCGGTGATCCTGGCGAGATGGGCCGACGGACTGGCCGCCTGCATGATCTTCAACAGGCCAGCCGAGGGCACCCCGGTGCGCGCGCTGGCCTGATAGGCCGAGCAGACGTCGGCGGCGTAGCGCCCGCAGCTCGGGGTGCCGCTGAGCCGCCCGTCAGCACTGCCACCGAAGCCCTCGCTGAAGAGCAGGCCCGTCCAGAGCTTCTTGAAGACGCCCGGGCTGGTGCCGGCACCGTTCGGGAAGAGCGAGTCGACGAGGCTGCTCCAGGTGATGTCGGCGGCCACGGCCTCGATCCGCGGATCGCTCTCGGCGAGCAGCAGCGCGAGACCGCCCCCGTAGGAGGCCCCCGCGACGCCGAGTTCGGGCTTGCCGTCACGCACCGCGGTCTGTGGCAGCCCGGCCAGATAGGTGACGAGCAGCGACGCGTCGTGCACCTCGTACTGCGGCGAGTCGAAGTGGATGAGCCCACCGGAGTGGCCGAAACCACGCGCGGAGTAGGTGAGCACCACGTACCCGTGCTCGGCCAGCGAGCGGGCCTGGCCGGCCACCGACGCCTTGCTGCCGCCGAAGCCGTGGGCGAGCAGGATCGCGGGGGCGGGCGTCTTCGCCGGCAGGTACAGGCTCGTGTCCAGGCGGACGGCCTTCGACCCCTCCGGCGTGCCCGCGATGAACTGGTTCGTGACCCTGATCGACGACGATGTCGCATTCACCGTGATCAGCACCGCCGCAACCACCACGGCCACGGCCACGATCGCGGCGGCGATTCGCCTCGGCGCGGTGCGCAGCAGGGAGCGCACCGGGGCCAGGGTCATCCCGTCACACTACGGACCGCCGAGGTTCAGGCGGACGGGCCGCCGAGTCGCTGCTGCAGCGCGGCGTCCTTCTCCCGGGCGACGTCACCGAGTTCACGCTGGAAGCGCGCCATCCGCTCGGCCAGCAGCGGGTCGGCCGTGGCGAGGACACGCACCGCGAGCAGCCCGGCATTGCGAGCGCCGCCGATGGAGACGGTGGCCACCGGCACCCCCGCCGGCATCTGCACGATCGAGAGCAGGGAGTCCATACCGTCGAGGTA
Source organism: Jatrophihabitans sp. (assembly GCA_025963285.1). Classification (GTDB taxonomy): domain Bacteria; phylum Actinomycetota; class Actinomycetes; order Mycobacteriales; family Jatrophihabitantaceae; genus JAOPUX01. The sequence goes on along the minus strand of JAOPUX010000010.1, from coordinate 34,764 downwards.
CTTCAGCGGCACTGGCACGCCGATCACCGGCAGCGTCGTGAGCGAGGCGACCATGCCGGGCAGGTGGGCCGCACCACCGGCACCGGCGATGATCACCTTGAGGCCGCGCCCGGCTGCCTCCTGGGCGTAGGACACCATCTCCACCGGCATGCGATGGGCCGAGACCACGTGTGCCTCGTAGCTCACCTCGAACTCGGCCAGCGCCTCGGCGGCAGCGGACATCACCGGCCAGTCGGAGTCGCTGCCCATGACTATTCCGACACTGGGTACGGGGCCGACGCCGGTCATGACTGGTCTCCGTTGCTCAGGTAGTCGGCCGCGGCGCGGGCGCGGGCCCGCACCTCGCTCAGGTCATGGCCGAGCGCGGTGACGTGACCCACCTTGCGGCCCGGGCGGAACCCCTTGCCGTAGAGGTGGACCTTGACGTCGGGCCAGTGGGCGAAGCAGTGGTGCACCCGCTCGTCGATGCCCTTGGGCGTCACGCCGTCCGGGCCGCCGAGCAGGTTCGCCATCACGACCACCGGGGCCGTCTGCTCGGTGCTGCCCAGCGGGTAGTCGAGCACCGCGCGCAGGTGCTGCTCGAACTGCGACGTGCGCGAGCCCTCGATCGTCCAGTGCGCGGAGTTGTGCGGCCGCATCGCCAGCTCGTTCACCAGCAGCCGTCCGTCGGTGGTCTCGAAGAGCTCGACGGCCAGGACGCCCACCACGCCGAGCTCGTCGGCGATCCGCAGCGCCAGCTCCTGAGCCTGCTCGGCCAGCTCGTCGTCGAGCTCCGGGGCCGGGGCGATCACCTCGACGCAGATGCCGTCCTGCTGCACCGTCTCGACGACGGGCCAGACCGCGCCCTGGCCCCAGGGCGAGCGGGCCACGTCGGCGGCGAGCTCGCGGGCCAGCGCCACCTTCTCCTCGACGATCAGCCCGGTGCCGGATTCGAGCAGTTCGGTGGCGTCCTCGGCAGCTGCGATCACCCAGACGCCCTTGCCGTCGTAGCCGCCACGAGCCGCCTTGACGATCACCGGCCAGCCGACCTCGTCGCCGAAACTCGCCAGCGCCTCGACGGTGGCGATCGGCGCCCAGCGGGGACAGGGCACCCCGAGCTCGGTGAGCCGGCGACGCATCTGGGCCTTGTCCTGGGCGAAGCGAAGCGCCGCCGGCCCCGGACGGACCACCACGCCCTCGGCCTCGAGCGCGGCGATGTGCTCGTTGGGCACGTGCTCGTGATCCCAGGTGACGACGTCGCACCCCACCGCGAAGGCGCGCAGGTCCTCCAGCGAGCGGTAGTCGCCCACCAGCACATCACTGGCGACGACGGCCGCGCCGTCCTCGGCCGAGTCGGCGAGGATGCGCAGCGACTGGCCGAGCGGTATCGCTGCCTGGTGGGTCATCCGGGCCAGCTGGCCGGCGCCGACCATCCCGACCACGGGCAGTCCGGTACGGGCATCCACGAGGTCGCAGCTTAGTGGGAGGTGAAGGGGCACGTTATGTTCAGGTACCCGCCGGTAGGCTGAGCCTCCTCATGGACGAGACAATCCCCCCGACTTCGCTCTGGCACCGCCTGAGCTCGTCCGGACGCATCCTCTGGAAAGAGGTGGGCGCGTTCGGTCTGATCGGCGTCCTCGGCCTGGCGATCGACCTCGGCATCTTCGGCTGGCTCGCCCCGCATGGTGCGCTGAAGGCCAAGTGCATCTCCACGCTGGTGGCGATGGTCTTTTCCTACCTCGGCAACCGATACTTCTCGTTCTCGCACCGGGCGCGCTCGAGCATCGCCCGCGAGACCTCCTTCTTCTTCCTGATCAACCTCATCGTGCTGGTCGTCTCCGAGTTGATCATCGCGCTCTTCGTCTACCCGCTGCATTACAGCCATGGCAGCGGCGTGGTCTTCTGGGTCAACTTCCTGACGATCGGCCTCGGCACGATCTTCCGCTTCTGGTCCTACAAGCGCTTCGTCTTCCTGCACCCGGACAAGGTCCACGACCCCGTCGAATCCATCGACCTAGACGCGGAGCTGAGCGAGTAGGTCGGCAGGCACGCTCAATCGCCGGTGCCGAGATCCTGCTGGAAGGCTTCGTAGACGAGGTCGGCGCCACGCTGGCGATGCTTGACGAGCAGCCCGACGAGTTCGGAGCCCTGGGCCGTGATCGCCTCGACGTCAGCGGCCATCACCGGGGCCTCCGCGACGGCCGAGAGCGCGGCGATCTGCGCCTCCAGCTCCTCGTGCTCGGCGGTGAGCACGTCCACGGCATGACTCAGCCGCGGTGAGGATTCGATGACGCTCTCGTGCAGTCCGGCGGGGCCCTCGGTCACCTCGACGTGCTCGATGAAGTCGAGCGCGAGGCGGGCCAGCTCCTGCTGCACCCGCTCGCCCCAGACCACCGGCTCGGCGCTCGGAGCCGCGAGTGCGGAGCGGAGCAGGGCGATCGACTCGCGCAGTTCTGCGCGGCGACGGCGGACGGCGTCGAGGTCGCGCACGGCGGTCGGTTCCATCGCCTACCTCCCCAGCTCGGGTCTCGATGCGATCCGCCCACCATGCGCCCTGGCGGCGGCGCCCGTCTACCCCCTCCGGGCGTGGCGCGGGCTAAGCGCGTCATCTCTGGGCACGGGGTGGCACCTCCAGATTGAACGACGCTTTGTCATACGCGGTACTACAACCCGTCGTTCAAACGCGGCAACACCCACCCGACGGCCTAGACGGAGACGCGGACCGTGCCGCGGGCCGCCGCCGCGAGCGTGGCCGCCACCTCGGCCTGGCCGTCACGCAACAGGCCGCAGGTCACCCGGACGTGCGGCGGTTGGTCGGGCAGCACCGCGAAGGGCGCGCCCGGCGTGACGCCCACTCCCTGGCTGGCCAGTCGCACCACCGCCGCCGTCTCGTCCTGCACCGGCAGCCAGAGGTTGATGCCGTCACTCCCACCGACTTCGACGCCGGCCTGGGCCAGCTCCGCCACCAGTACCGCGCGGCGACGGGCGTACTCGGCACGGGCCGCGGCCACCGAGGCCGCCGAGGCCGGGTCGGTGAGCAGGCTCAGCAGCAGCCGCTGGAGCAGCCGGCTGCTCCAGCCCTGGCCGAGGCGGCGCAGCGCCGTGATCCGTCCGACGAGCTCGGACGACCCGCTCAGCGCGGCCATGCGCAGGTCGGGACCGTGGGACTTGGCGAAGCTGCGGACATGCAGCGTGCGCCCCGGCAGCCACGAGCCGAGGCTGATCGGTGCTGCCATCGCCACGGCGCCGGCGGAGTCGTCCTCGATCACCACCGCGTCGCTGTGCCGCAGCGCCGCAGCGAGCTCCTTCGCCCGGCGCGGGGTCAGCGAGACGCCGGTGGGGTTCTGCGCCCGCGGCTGCAGATAGACGGCCACCACCGGCCCGTCGGCCAGCGCGGACCGCAGTCCGTCGGCCGCGAGCCCCTCCTCGTCGACCGGGACGCCGACCACCTCGGCCCCGCTCGCCTCGAGCAGGTCGAGCAGCGGCGGGAACCCGGGCTGCTCGACGACGACGCGGTCCCCGAAGCGCACTAGCACCCGGGTGGCGAGCTCGATGCCGTCCATGGCGCCGTCGACGACGGTCAGCTCCTCGGCGTCGTAGGGCCAGTCGGCGCGCAGCGTCTCGATCAGCTCGGGGAGCACCGGATCGTCGAGGTAGCTGCCCGGCGCGGTGGCGACTCCGATCGAGCCGAGCGCGCGGGTGAGGTCCGGGAGCAGCGCCGCGTCCGGGACACCGGTGGAGAGGTCGAGGGCGAAGTCGGCGTGCCGGTCGAGGGCACGCTCATAGCGCGGCGAGCCGACCCTGGTGGGCTCGGCCACCGTGGTCCCGCGCCGGCCGTCGGTGCGGATCGTGCCGGAGCGGGCCAGCAGCCCCCAGGCCGCGCTCACGGTGGTGGGTGAGAGCCCCAGCTCGGTGGCGACGGTGCGGATCGGCGGCAGCTGGGCGCCCGGTGTCAGCGCCCCGGCTCGGATCGCCCGGCTGACGGCATGGGCCAGGCCCCGGGCCGTCGGGGCATCGAGCTGCTCCTCCAGAGCGGATAACACGATGCGGTCCATCTATGTAACATAGCAATACTACGATTGTGGGGTACATACCTGGCACGTATCGTGGTCGGCATGAGCACCCGTATCCCGCACTGGATCGACGGCGCCGAAGTCGCCGGCACCTCCGGCCGCACCTCGCCCGTCTTCAACCCCGCCACCGGCCTCGTCTCCGCGGAGGTCGCACTGGCCTCCGCCGCCGAGGTCGACACCGCCGTCGCATCGGCCGTCGCCGCTGCCGCGGAGTGGCGCTCGGCGTCGCTGTCGCGTCGCTCGGCGGTGCTCTTCGCGTTCCGGCAGCTGCTGCACGACGGCGCCGACGAGCTGGCCGCGATCGTCACCGCTGAGCACGGCAAGGTCACGGCAGACGCCCTCGGTGAGATCGCCCGCGGGCTGGAGAACGTCGAGTTCGCCTGTGGCGTGCCGCAGCTGATGAAGGGCGGCTTCAGCGAGCAGGCCGCCACCGGGGTCGACGTCTACTCGATCCGCCAGCCACTCGGCGTGGTCGCCGGCATCACGCCCTTCAACTTCCCCGCGATGGTGCCGCTGTGGATGTGCGCCAACGCCATCGCCACCGGCAACGCCTTCATCCTCAAGCCGTCGGAGAAGGATCCGTCCGCGGCGATGTTCCTGGCCCGCCTGTGGAAGAAGGCCGGCCTGCCCGACGGCGTCTTCACCGTGCTGCAGGGCGACAAGGAGGCCGTCGACGGGCTGCTCACCCACCCCGATGTCGCGGCGGTCAGCTTCGTCGGCTCGACGCCGATCGCGCAGTACATCTACGAGACGGGCACCAAGCAGGGCAAGCGCGTCCAGGCCCTCGGCGGCGCCAAGAACCACATGGTCGTGCTGCCCGACGCCGACATCGACATGGCCGCCGACGCTGCCGTCTCGGCCGCCTACGGTGCAGCCGGTGAGCGCTGCATGGCGATCTCGGTGGCCGTGGCCGTCGGCGACATCGGCGACTCCCTCGTCGACGCCATCGCCGCCCGCCTGCCCAAGCTGCGCATCGGCAACGGCGCCGACCCGGACTCGGAGATGGGGCCGCTGATCACCCGCGAGCACCGTGACAAGGTGGCCGGCTACATCGCCTCCGGTGCCACCTCCGGCGCCACCGTGGTGGTCGACGGCCGCGAGGCAGACGTCCCCGCCGACGGCTTCTTCCTCGGCACCACGCTGCTGGACGCGGTGACCCCGGAGATGGAGGTCTACACCGACGAGATCTTCGGCCCCGTGCTCTGCGTGGTGCGCGCCTCGACCTACGACGAGGCGGTCGCGTTGATCAACAAGAACCAGTACGCCAACGGTGTCGCGCTCTTCACCCGCGACGGTGGCGCGGCGCGGCAGTTCCAGTTCGACGTCGAGGTGGGCATGGTCGGCATCAATGTGCCGATCCCCGTGCCGGTTGCCTACTACTCCTTCGGTGGCTGGAAGGCCTCGCTCTTCGGCGACACCCACATGTACGGGCCGGAGGGCATCAACTTCTACACCCGTGGCAAGGTCGTCACGTCACGCTGGCCCGACCCGGCCACGTCGACGATCGACCTCGGCTTCCCTCGCACGCGCTAAGGAGTCCCGATGAGCAACCCGCTGGATTCGATCCCCACCGACGAGGCGACGGTCCGCTCCCTGGACCGCGCGCACGTCTTCCACTCGTGGTCGGCGCAGGCGCTGATCGACCCGCTGCCGATCGCCACCGCGCTCGGCTCGCACTTCACCGACTACGCCGGCAACGAGTACCTCGACTTCTCCTCGCAGCTGGTCAACGTCAACATCGGCTACCAGCACCCGAAGCTTGTCGCCGCCATCGCCGAGTACGCGCAGCGGATGACGACTATCCAGCCCTCCTTCGCCAACGATGCACGCTCCGAGGCGGCCCGGCTGATCACCGAGGTGGCCGGTGACGGCCTCTCCAAGGTGTTCTTCACCAACGCGGGCGCGGAGGCCAACGAGAACGCGATCCGGCTGGCGCGGCTGCACACCGGCAAGCACAAGATCCTGGCGACGTACCGCAGCTACCATGGCGCCACCCACGGGGTGATCGGACTGACCGGCGATCCGCGGCGCTGGGGCACGGAGCCCGCGACGATCCCCGGCATCGTGCACTTCTGGGGGCCGTACCCGTACCGCTCGCAGTTCTACTCGGCCACGCCCGAGGAGGAGACCGAGCGAGCCCTGCAACACCTGCGCGACACGATCATGGTCGAGGGCGCCGGCACGATCGCCGCGATCATCTTGGAGCCGGTCGTCGGCACCAACGGCATCCTGGTGCCGCCGCCGGGCTATCTGGCCGGTGTCCGGGCGCTGTGTGATGAGCATGGCATCCTGCTCATCGCCGACGAGGTCATGAGCGGCTTCGCCCGCTGCGGCGAGTGGTTCGCCATCCAGCACTGGGGAGTGACGCCGGACCTGATCACCTTCGCCAAGGGCGTCAACTCCGGCTACGTCCCGCTCGGTGGTGTCGTCATCTCCGACACGGTGGCCTCGACCTTCGACGAGCGTGTGTACCCCGGCGGCCTCACCTACTCGGGTCACCCGCTGGCCTGCGCCTCGGCCGTCGCGTCGATCAACATCTTCAAGGAGGAGGGCATCGTCGAGCACTCCCGGGCCCTCGGTGTCGACGTCATCGGCCCGGAGCTGGCCAAGATCGCCGACAAGCACCCGTCGGTCGGCGAGGTCCGCGGCCTCGGCACGTTCTGGGCACTTGAGCTCGTCCGTGACCGGGAGACCCGCGAGCCGCTGGTGCCCTACAACGCCGCCGGTGATGCCGCCGCCCCGATGAACGCCTTCGCCGCCGCGTGCAAGAAGCAGGGGCTCTGGCCGTTCACCCACTTCAACCGCACCCACGTGGTGCCGCCCTGCGTCATCAGCGAGACGGAGCTGCGCGAGGGGCTCGCTATCCTCGACTCGGCGCTCGACGTGGCCGACTCGTACTACACCGGCGCCTGATTTCAGCGATTGTGCAACTTTCACCGCCCTGAAGGCGGTGAAAGTTGCACAATCGGGCGGTGGACGGGCGGGAGCGGAATCGGGCACTGCTCGCCCGGCAGCTGCTGCTGGAACGGTCACCGCTGTCGCCACTGAAGGCGGTGGAGCACCTCGTCGGGTTGCAGGCCCAGACACCGCGCTCCCCCTACACCGCGCTCTGGTCGCGGCTACGGTCCTTCGACCCGCTGACACTGTCCCGCCTGCTGGCCACCCGCCGCACCGTGCGGATCGCGTTGATGCGCAGCACGATCCACCTCGTCAGCGCCGACGACGCGCTGCTGCTGCGCCCGCTGACGATGCCGATCGTGATGAAGGAGCTGACGGCTCCGCGGTGGGCACGCGCGCTCGTCGGGGTTGACCTCCAACGGCTGGCGGTGCTGGCCCGCGAGATCCTGGAGGCGCAGCCACACACGCCCAAGAACCTCGGCCTGGCGCTCTCGGCCACCTTCCCCGACAACGAGCCCGCCGCACTCGCCCACGCCGCCCGCTCGCTGCTGCCGCTCGTGCAGGTCCCACCGCGCGGGCTCTGGGACGGCGCCGGGGCCACCACGCTCACGACGGCCGAGCACTGGCTGGGACGCCCGCTCGGCGAGTCGAGCTGGGACGCCGTGCTGGTGCGCTACCTCGCCGCATTCGGCCCCGCTACGGCCGCCGACGCGGTGGCCTGGGCGAAGGTGCCCGGGATGGCCCGCGTGCTCGACCGGCTCCGCCCGCAGCTCACCGTCCTGCGCGACGAGCGTGGGCGCGAGCTCTTCGACGTACCCCAGGCGCCCCGGCCACCCGCGTCGACGCCTGCGCCGCCGCGGTTCCTGCCGGACTTCGACAACGTGCTGCTCTCACACGCCGACCGCTCGCACGTCTTCCCCAATGCCCACCGCGCCGCAATCCAGACCGCCAACGGCACGGTGCCCGGCACGCTGCTCGTCGACGGATCGGTGGCAGCGGCGTGGCGTGTCGAGCGCTCCGGCACCGCCGCGGTGCTGCGGATCAGGCAGCTCGCCGACATCCCACGCAGCGAGCACGACGCGATCCGGGACGAGGGGCTCGGCCTGCTCTCACTCCTCGCCTCGGACGCCGGGTCGCGTGACGTCGTCCTCGCCTGAGCCGCACAGTGAATCGGCTCAGGCGCTCACATCAGAGCGCGGACTCGATCGGTAGGCCGAGCTCCTGCCAGGCCCGGGTGCCCCCGTCGATCGAGTACGCCTCATGCCCGCTCTCGACAAGGGCATCGGCTGCCCGGCCACCTCGGCCACCGCCTCCGCACGTCGTCATCACCGGCCCGTCCGGGAGGGTGGCGGCACCCAACTCTTCGAACGGGATGTTCACCGCCCCGGCGATGTGGCCTGACGCGTACTCCTGCGCCGAGCGGACGTCGATGACGAGTTCGCCGTTGCGCTGCCGCCGGCGTGCACTGGCCGGGTCGATCCGTTCCGCAGTCATGCCGTTGAGACTACGGTCGTGACATGGACGTCGATGTCGTCTGGCAGGCGGTGCTCGACGAGTGCCGCCGCCTCGCCCCGGTGGAGGTCGGCCGGTCACGCTTTGCCCCGAAGCCGGCGATCTTCCTGCACGGCCGCGAGATCGCTCACTGGGACGGCCCGGGTGGCGTGGATCTGAGGATCACCGCGGCCGGCTGGCGGGAGGTGCGGGAGGTCTTCGGTGCCGACCCGGCGGTGCGGCACGACCCGGGGCGACGGGACTGGGTGGAGCTCCGCGCCGCCGCCACGGATGTCGACCGGCTGCTGCCGCTGATCGCCGCCGCGGTGGCCGCCAACGACTGACATAGCTCCCCGCAGTCGTGCGGCACCGAGCTATGTCACATGCCGCCAGAGTTGACTAAATAGAACGCGTGTTTGAGACTGGGTCGATGCTGGACGTGGCGATCCACAAGGCCGATGGCACGGTAGCCATCGACCTGGGCCACCACGCAGCTCCCCCGTTACCCGTCCACCCGGCGCTGGGCAGCGTCTTGCCGGGCGGGTTACGGCGGGGCAGCACCGTGGCCGTCTCCGGGTCGGTCTCCCTGCTGCTCGCCCTGCTCGGCACCGCCTCGGAGAGCGGCGCGTGGTGCGCGCTGGTGGGCTTCCCGCTCATCAGCGCACAGTCGGCCGCCGAGTACGGCATCGATCTCTCCCGGCTGGCCATCGTGCCGGAGCCGGCTCTGCTGGCCAAAGCCGGGGGGTGGACCACCGCGGTGGGTGCGCTGCTCGACGCCGTCGATGTCGTGGCAGCGCGCCCACCGTCGGGGCGCGGCCAGCTCCCCCCCGGCGATGTCCGCAGGCTGGTCTCCCGGGCGCGCACCCGCGAGGCCGTGTTCGTCCCCTACGGGGCGTGGCCCGGGGCCGACGTCCGGCTCACCGCGCACCAGGGCCAGTGGGCCGGGATCGGCGAGGGTTACGGCCGGCTGCGGGCCAGACGGGTCGACGTCCAGGCCGAGGGGCGCGGCGCGGCGGCACGTCCCCGCAGCGCGGAGCTGTGGCTGCCGGCCAGCGACGGCGGCATCGAACTCGCCACCCCGCTGGCCACCGTCATCGAACTAGCCGGCTGAACGTGGATCAGAGAGCGGCGGCCACCTCGTCGGTGATCTCCTCCGGGGTCTCCCGCGGGCCGAAGCGCTTGATCACGGTGCCGTCCGGGCCCACCAGGAACTTGGTGAAGTTCCACGGGATGTCGTCGGTCTCGCCGTCGCCCGGGGCCTCGGTGCGCAGGTAGCCGTAGAGCGGGTCGGCCTCGTCACCGTTTACGTCGACCTTGGCGAAGACCGGGAACGAGACGCCATAGGTGGTGGAGCAGAACTGCTGGATCTCCTCGTTGGAACCCGGCTCCTGGGCACCGAACTGATTCGACGGGAAGCCGAGGACCTGCAGCCCCTTCGCTCCCAGCGACTGCTGCATCGCCTCCAGGCCGGTGTACTGCGGGGTCAGGCCGCACTTGCTCGCGACGTTGACGATCAGCAGGGTCTGGCCGGCATAGTCGCCGAGGGACTTCGTCTCCCCCTCGGCCGTGGCTACGGAGTAATCGTGGACGCTCATCGGGTTACCGCCTTCAGTTGGTCGAATTCGTGACGATCGTGGGCTGAGAAGATCGAGACCGCGGGGTCGGTGGCTAACTCGTTGAGCCGGGCCACGTTGGCCAGTCGCTTCGCCTTCTCCGTCTGAACGATCACCTGGAAGGCTTTTAGTCCCGGCGGACAGGTCGGGGGCCGGCGCAGCTGTCCGTGGAAGAAGTAGGCGTCCCCGGCGTGCAGCAGCCAGCCGTCGCCGGTGTCCACCGCAATGCCCGAGTGGCCGCGGGTGTGCCCGGCCAGCGGGACGAGCAGGATCTCCGGCGGCAGCCCGGGCAGGTCCGTCACCGCCTCGAAGCCCTTCCACGACCCGCCGCTCACCGCGTGCTCAGCCCACTTCGGCCCGTGAGCCCACTGGTGCGCGACGTAGCGGTCCTTCTCCAGGCGCGTCCTCGGATTCCGTGCGGCGGCCAGCTCGGCCGCACTCACGTGCACGGTGGCATCGGGGAAGTCACGCAGGCCGCCGGCGTGGTCGACATCGAGGTGCGTGGTGATGATGTGCCGGACGTCCTCGCGGGCAAAGCCGAGTGCCTCGACCTGAGCTGCCGCGGTCTCGGCGCGGTCGAGCTTCGGGCGCACCGCCGTGCGGAAGATCACCGGCAGCGACTTGGGTGCGGCGACGTCCTCGAGCCCAAGCCCGGTGTCGACAAGCACCAGCCCGGCGTCGGTCTCGATCAGCAGGCAGTGCGCCACGAGCAGCGCACCGCCGATCGTGCCGGTGCCGCTGATGAGCCGGCCACCCGGGGGACGCATGGTGGCGCAGTTCAGGTGGTGAACCTTCATGGACGCTGTATAGCAGCCACCTCGGCGGCGCGAGCGAGCAGATACGCGCGCTCCCGCTCGTTGGCGGTCATCCCCGCGGCCCGCTCGAACTCCACGCGTGCCTCGTCGTGACGGCCCAGCTTCGCCAGCAGATCGCCCCGGACGCTCGGCAGCAGGTGGTAGCCGCGCAGGGCGGGAAGGGCTGCCAGCGCATCGACGATGGGCAGCGCCGCCGCGGGCCCGTCGGCCATTGACACCGCCACCGCGCGGTTCAGCTCGACGATCGGCGAGCGCGTCAACTCGACGAGGCTGCCGTAGAGATCAGCGATCCGTACCCAGTCGGTGTCGGCCGCCCGACCGGCGCGCGCGTGGCAGGCCGCGATCTGCGCCTGCAGCAAGTACGACCCGCCGCCGCCCACTCGCTCGGCGTGCTGCAGCGCGGCGAGGCCATGGGTGATCAGCAGCCGGTCCCAGCGAGCCCGGTTCTGGTCGAGGAGCGTGACGATCCCACCGTCCGGCCCGGTGCGGGCCCGGAGCCGCGAGGCCTGGAGCTCCATCAGGGCGACGAGCGCCGAGGCCTCGGCCTCCTCGGGCGCGAGCGCCGCGAGCATCCGTCCCAGCCGCATCGCCTCCTCACAGAGCTCCGCGCGGGCCCAGCGCTCGCCCGTCGTGGCGGTGTAGCCCTCGTTGAAGACCAGGTAGACGGCCTCGAGCACCGAGCCGAGACGGGTGGCGAGCTCGTCGCCGACCGGCACCTCGAAAGGCACCTGCGCATCAGCCAGGGCCTTCTTCGCGCGGGTGATCCGGGCGGCCATCGCGGTGGTCTGCACCAGGAAGGCGCGGGCGATCTCCTCCGTCGACAGGCCGGCGACCAGCTTCAGGGTGAGCGCCACCCGGGCCTCGACGGCGAGGACCGGATGGCAGGCGGTGAACATCAGGCGCAGCACGTCATCGGTGACGTGGGTGTCGAACTCGATCTCATCCATGGGGTCCTCGGCCTCGCTGAGTTCCCGCCCCAGCAGTTCGACCTTGCGCTCCAGGGTGACGGCACGACGGATCGTGTCGACGCCGCGACGCCGCGCCACAGCCATGAGCCAGGCGCCCGGATTCTCCGGGACACCCGACTCGGGCCACTGAACAAGCGCGGCGACGAGCGCGTCCTGCGCAAGGTCCTCGGCCAGGCCGACGTCGCGGACGACGCGGGCCAGGCCGGCGATCAGGCGGGCCGATTCGATCCGCCAGACCGCCTCCACCTGGGCGGCAGCCTTCACTGGGCGGCCAGCACTACTGCGAAGCGAGCTTCTCGCGCAGGCGCGACTCGGCCTCGACGACCTCGGCCGGCAGCTGGTCGGCGTAGTCCTCGATGCCCATGATCTGGCGCACCTCGATCGCGGTGCCCTTGAACGGCGAGCGCTTGAGCCACTCGATGGCCTCCTCGATCGAGGCAACCTGCCAGATCCAGAAGCCGCCGACGAGCTCCTTGGCCTCCGCGAACGGACCGTCGATGACCGTCGTCGCACCGTCGAGGTCAAAGGCGACTCGCTTGCCGACGCTGCTCGGGGCGAGCCCCTCACCGGCCAGCATGACGCCTGCGTCGACCAGCGCCTCGTTGAACTTGTTCATCTCGACGAAGAGGTCGTCGGGCGGCAGCTCCCCGGCCGTCGCGGCGTCGTTCTCCTTGACCAGCACCATGACTCGCATGTCTGTCTCCTTCGTCGCCCGGAACCGGTCCCGTTGACCGATTCAACCCTGGCTCACTCAGGCGTCGAACGACAACCCCGACGATTCGACAGCCGGGCGAACTTTTCTTCCAGCCCAACCTGGACGCGGACGCACGGTGTATTCATAGCGTGGACCTGGCTGCCGAGGAGTGGACGCTGAACCGATCGGGCGATCGCAGCGACTCGGGCTTTGCCGCGTGGGTCGAGCCGCACCTGGCTGCGCTCAGCGCCGTCGCGGTCCGGCAGGTGGGCCACGACGAGGCGGCCGACGTCGTGCTGGTGTCTGTCTGGCTCACACCGGCGCGCTGAGCGTCACAGGGCAGTGAAGCCGCCGTCGACGGTGAGCGTCGAGCCGTGGAAGTTGGCGGCGGAGTCACCGGCCAGATAGACGACGGCGGAGGCGACCTCGGCGAGAGTGCCGAGCCTGCGCGACGGCATTGTGGCGAGGATCGGGGCCAGGTGTTCGGCGATCTCGGCGTTCCGTGCGGTGGCGGTGGGGCCGGGGGCGACTGTGTTCACCCGCACGCCGGATGGTCCGTACTCCGCAGCCCACGACTTGGTGAGGCTGTGGATGGCCGCCTTCGTCGAGCTGTAGAGGGCGGAGTTGGCCATGCCGACCAGCCCATTGATCGAGCCGATGTTGACGATCACGCCATCACCGCGGGCCGCCATCGCGGGGGCAAGCAGGCCGGTGAGCAGGAACGGCGCGTGGACGCTCACGGTGAACGCCGCCGCGATCGTGGCTGCCTCGACCTCGGTGGTCGGCCTCGGCATCAGCAGCATGGCGGCGTTGTTGACCAGGATGTCGAGGCGGCCGCCCACCGCGTCGAGCGTCTCGGCGGCGAGCCGCTGTACGGCCGGTGCCCCCGCGGCCAGATCTACGGGAACGAAGTGCGCGGCTCCCCCGGCTGAGCTGATGGACTCGACCACGGCGGCGCCGCGGTCGGCGTCGCGGCCACTCACGACGACCTCGGCTCCGGCCTGCGCCAGGGCGTAGGCGATCGCCTCGCCGATTCCTGCGGTGGAGCCGGTGACGAGTGCCGCGCGACCGGCGAGCGTGCTGGACATGTGCGCTCCTTCTGGACTGTCGGGTCTAATTGGACTAAGGAGTCCGTTGGACTGGTGAGTCCAAGCCTGCGTCGCGCAAAATGGACTCTCAAGTCCAGAACTGTGGAGCTGACGATGACGAAGCCACTCACCGCCAAGGGCGCCGCTACCCGCCAACGGATCGTTGCCGGGGCGAGCGCCGAGATCCGTGAGCACGGCCTGCAGACGGTGACGCTCGAGGACATCTGCCGCCGCACCGCCACGAGCAAGGGGCAGCTCTTCCACTACTTCCCGGGCGGCCGCGACGAGCTGCTGCTCGCCGTAGCCGACCACGAGGCCGCGCGCGTGCTCGACGACCAGCAGCCCTACCTCGGTGCGCTCACGTCCTGGACGGCCTGGCAGGCATGGCGTGACGCGGTGGTGGCGCGGTACCGGCATCAGGGGCAGAACTGCCCGCTCGGCGTGCTGCTCAGCGAGGTCGGGCGACAGACACCGGCCAGCCGTGCCGTCGTCACCGCCCTCATCGGGCAGTGGCAGCAGCAGGTGGCGCACGGGATCCGGGAGATGCAGCTGGCGACCAAGATCGCTGCGTCAGTCGATGCCGACCGGTCGGCCGCAGCGATCGTGGCCGGCATCCAGGGCGGCGTCTCGATCATGCTCTCGACCGGCGAGCTCAACCACCTCGAGGCCGCGCTCGACAGCGCCATCGAGGCTCTCCGCACGGCGTAGCGACGATCGATCCGCCACAGCCCGATGCGGCCAGGACAGCACCTGGCTATCTCCGTCCGCGTTCGGTCAGCCGCCAGACGATCTTGAGCCCGGACCAGTCGTCGTCGATCGCGGCGACCTTGACATCGACGAGGCCGAGCGGCAGCACTGCTTCCCGCACGACCGAGTCCGTGACGTCGCTGGTATGGCCGCCGGCCCGTCGGGGCCAGGCGATCCACAGCGCCCCGGTGGGGAAGATCCGCTCACCCCAGGCGGCGGCCTCCAGTTCCGCAGCGCTGCGGACGAAGGCGATGAACACGTCCACGGGGCCATCCGCCACCAGCTCGATTTCAGGCGGGCCATCCAGCGCCCACCCGGCCGGTGCGGCATGGAACGAGACACGCAGCCCCGGCTTGAGCCCCAGCTTGCGTGCCTGCGGCGTCCCCGAGTTCCCTGGCATGCGCACATTTTGCCGCGACGCACATTTTGCCGCGATGATGGGCGAATCGTGTCGCCGGAGCAGCACGATTCGCTAATCGTGGCCCGAGCCCGTGTTACGGAGTGATCGCGTCGATCGCCCGGTAGATGCGCTGCTCGCTCACCGGCCGCGGCGTGCCGAGTTGCTGCGCCCAGAGGCTGACGCGCAGCTCCTCGATCTGCCAGCCGACGGCACGGACGTCCTCGGCGGCGGCGCGAGTAGCCGGCAGCGCGCGCACCAGCTCGTCGTACACGCCGGCGACGGCCTCGACGCGGGTCATCCGCGCCGCGTCGGTGGCCGGGTCCCGGGGTAGGTGCTCCAGGCGGCGGACGATGGCCGTGAGGTAGCGGGCCAGGTCGGCCAGCCGCGCCCGCCCGGTGAGCGCCACGAATCCAGGCGGCAGCAGCCTGCGGAACTGGCTGCGGATGTCCAGGATCGCCGCGGCCTGCACAGGAGGCACCCGCTCGGGCAGCGCGGAGCGGACCTCGTGGGCCGCGCCGAGTACCCGCTCGACCTGCGCCGCCACCGCAATCGTCTCCGGTACCAGCGAGGCACCAACGGTGGCCCGCAGCTCCTCGAAGGAGGCACGCGTCCAGGGCAGTGACGTCGTCAACGAGTCCGCGGCGGCGTCGGCGCAGTCGTCGAGCAGGTCGGCGAGCGAGCCGTCCGGGTTGGCGCCGAGCAGCAACCGGGCGCGGGTGGAGAGCGAGCGCTCGGCAGCCTTCACGGGCGAGGGGAGCGCGAGGCGCAGCAGCCGGCGCACGCCCAGCCGCATCGCCTCCTGCTGCTCTGCCACAGACGCGAAGATCCGGAGGTCGACGGTCGCACCCGCGTCGACGAAGGCCGGGTAGCCGCGGACCAGATGGTCGCCGCTGCGCCGCTCCACGACCCTCTCGAGCTCGTCGAGGTCGGCCGGCCACGTGGTGAGGCCGACCCGTTCGAGCTCGCCGGCCACGGCCGCCGCCACCGCGGCCCGCACCGGTGCGGCCAGCGACTCCTGCAGGGCAGCCAGGTCCTTGCCGCGAGCCACCACGGCACCGGAGGCGTCCTGCACGGCGAAGGTCACCCGCAGGTGCGGCGGCACGCGCGACAGGTCGAAGGAGTCGAGCGGCACCAGCACGCCGGTGCGCCGGTGCAGCTCGCGCTGCAGCCCCTCCAGCAGAGGCTCCTGGGCCGGGTCGAGCGCGGCGAGCACGGCCCGCGCGGTGTCCGGGATCGGGACGAACGACCGCCGCAGCTCCTTCGGCAGGGCACGCAGCAGGGCGACGATCAGCTCCTCGCGCAGCGCTGGCACCTGCCAGCCGAACTCGGCACCGCCGAGCCGCGCGAGCACGTCGACGGGCACGTGCACCGTCACCCCGTCGTCGTCTGCCCCGGGTTCGAAGCGATAGCTGACGGGCAGCGCAAGGTCACCGGCCCGCCACACCGTCGGGCGATCGTCGGCGGAGCCGGCGTCGGCGTGCAGCAGATCGTCGCGGGTGAGCGTCAGCAGGTCCGGCGTCTTGTGCCGTGCCGTCTTCCACCACGCGTCGAAGTGCCGGGCCGAGACGACGTCCGAGGGCACGCGCGCATCGAAGAAGGCCAGCAACTCCTCGTCCCCCACGAGCAGGTCGCGGCGCCTGGCCCGCTCCTCGTAGGCGACGAGTTCGGCCCGCAGCGCCTGGTTGTCGCGGAAGAAGTGGTGCCGCGTCGTCCACTGCCCCTCGACGAGTGCGCTGCGCAGGAACATCTCGCGGGCACCGGCAGGGTCGACGGAGCCGTAGCCCACGCGACGACGGGCGATGAGCGGCAGCCCGTAGAGCGTCACCCGCTCGTAGGCCATGGCGGCGCCGCGCTGCGCGTCCCAGTGCGGCTCGCTGTAGGTGCGCGCCACGAGGTGCCCCGCCAGCTTCTCGACCACCTCGGGTTCGATGCGCGCGGCGATCCGGCCGAAGAGGCGCGACGTCTCGACGAGCTCGGCCACCACCACCCAGCGCGGCGGACGCTTCGACAGCGTCGACCCCGGCGCGAGGACGAAGCGGGTACCGCGCGCGCCGAGATAGTCGCGGGCCTCACCCTCGCGGAGGCCGACGTGCGAGAGCAGCCCGGCGAGCAGCGCGGCGTGGACGCGAGCCGGGTCGGCGGGCTCGTCGGACTCCACCACGTCCAGGCTCCGGGCGATGCTGCGTAGCTGGCCGACGAGGTCCTGCCATTCGCGGATGCGCAGGTAGTGCAGGAACTCCTCGCGGCAGAGCCGTCTGAACTGGTTGCCGGAGAGCTCGCCGCGCTGCTCGCGCAGGTAGTTCCAGAGGTTGAGGTAGCCGGTGAAGTCGGAGTGCTCGTCGGCGAAGCGGGCGTGCTTCTGCTTGGCCGCCTCCTCGCGGTCGGCGGGGCGCTCGCGCGGGTCCGGGATCGAGAGCGCCGCGGCGAGCACGAGCACCTCCCGCACGCACCCCTCGACCTCGGCCTGCAGGATCATCCGGCCGATACGGGGGTCGACGGGCAGCCGGGCCAGCCGCCGGCCCAGCGGTGTGATCGTGGTGGCGTCGTCGAAGGCACCGAGCTCCTGCAACAGGGTCGCCCCGTCGCGGATGCTGCGGCGGTCCGGCGGGTCGAGGAAGGGGAACTCCTCGATGTCACCCAGGCCGGCCGAGGCCATCTGCAGGATCACGCTGGCGAGGTTGGTCCGCAGGATCTCCGGCTCGGTGAAGCGCGGCCGGGCCTCGAAGTCCTGCTCGGAGTAGAGGCGGATGCAGATCCCGTCGGCGGTCCGCCCGCAGCGTCCGGCCCGCTGCCCGGCGCTGGCTTGCGAGACGGGTTCGATCGGCAGCCGCTGCACCGTGGTACGGCGGGAGAAGCGGCTGATGCGCGCGACGCCGGGATCGATGACGTAGTGCACGCCCGGCACCGTCAGGGAGGTCTCCGCGACGTTGGTGGCCAGCACGATCCGTCGGCCCGTGTGCGGGGTGAAGACGAGGTGCTGGTCCGCCGTGCTGAGCCGGGCGTAGAGCGGGAGGACCTCGGTGCTTCGCAGGTTCAGGGCGCGCAGGGCGTCTGCGGTGTCGCGGATCTCGCGCTCGCCGGAGAGGAAGACGAGCACGTCGCCCGGGCCCTCGTGCTCCAGCTCGCGGACCGCATCGACGATCCCCTCGATCTGGTCGCGGGTCTCGACGCGATGGGTCACGTCGTGGTCCGGATCGTCGGGGTCATCGTCGTCTGCACGAGGTGGGGCCTCGTCGAGCGGCCGGTAACGGATCTCGACGGGGAAGGTGCGGCCGCTGACCTCGACGATCGGGGCCGGCGTGCCGTTCGCGTCGGCGAAGTGGGCGGCGAAGCGCTGCGGGTCGATCGTCGCGCTGGTGATGATCACCTTCAGGTCGGGACGGCGCGGCAGCAGGCGTTGCAGGTAACCGAGCAGGAAGTCGATGTTGAGGCTGCGCTCGTGCGCCTCGTCGATGATCAGGGTGTCGTAGTGCAGCAGTAGCGGGTCGCGCTGGATCTCTGCCAGCAGGATGCCGTCGGTCATCAGCCTGACGAGTGTGCGGTCGCTGACCTGGTCGGTGAACCGGACGCTGAACCCGATAACGTCGCCCAGCGGGGTTTTGAGCTCGTCTGCGATTCGCTGGGCCACGGTGCGGGCGGCAAGCCGCCGCGGCTGGGTATGGCCGATCGTGGCCCGCACACCCCGGCCGAGTTCGAGGCAGATCTTGGGCAGCTGCTTCGTCTTGCCCGACCCCGTCTCACCGGCGACGATCACGACCTGGTGATCACGGATCGCCTCGGCGATCTCGTCCCGACGGCCGCTCACCGGCAGATCGGGGTAGGTGATCGCCGGCAGCGCGGCGACCCGGGTGGCGACGGTGCGCTCGGCGGCCTCGATCTGGGTGGCGAGCTGGGTCAGGTTCACCCCGCGACGCTGCAGCCGACGCGACAGTCGCGCCTCATCGCGCAGGGTCAACCCGCCCAGGCGCGTGCGCAGCTCATCGATGGTCGCGGACACTGCGTCAACGATAGGTGGGGCTCGCACTAGGTTTGTTCGCGGGCGCAATCGGTTCAATTCATGATCGAACCATTGCCTCCGCGCGGAGAGGTGGGGAGACTCTCCATCACTGACCAAGGTGGAGGGAAACTACACATGAGCATTTTCGGGGGAACGCGAACTCGGACGGTGGGCGTCGTCCTTGCCGTTGCGATCGTTGCCACAACGCTGGCCGACGCGCCAGCGGCTGGTGCGGCGACCAAGTCGCTGTCGATCAAGGCGGTGACTCCGGCGCACACCTCGGTGGGGCGCACGGTGCAGATCACCGGGGCAGGTTTCAAGAAGGTCAAGCACGTGGTGCTGGCACACACGCAGCTGCACTTCCGGATCCTGTCTGCCTCCCGGATCGCCGCGACTATGCCGGCCCACGCCACCAAGGGCCAGATCGTGGTCAAGTCCACGACGGCCACCGCCACCGGCCCGGCAATGGTGGTGAACACCGCGACCGTCACGTCGATCTCGCCCACCTCGGGCGGCATCGGGACGACCGTCACAGTGACCGGAACGGGATTCACCTCACCGGCGACAGTGTCGTTCAACGGCGCGTCGGTCACCGGGACCGTGGTGTCCTCCACCAAGATCACTGCAGCAGTGCCCTCGAGTGCCTCGACCGGGCCCGTCAAGGTGACCTCCGCCGGCTCCACGGTCACCGCCGGCACGTTCACCGTGACGGCCAGCCTCTCGATCTCCGCGACGGCCGGGCCGCCCGGCACATCGTTGATCATCGCCGGCGCGGGCTTCGGCGCGAACGAGGCGGTCGACCTCTACACGGCCACGACCGATCAGGCGCTCGTGACGACCTCAAGCACCGGAACGTTCAAGTACTCCGGCCTCGTGGTCCCCGCCTCGGCACAGCCCGGCACGCTCTGGATCAGTGCAGAGGGCCGGCACAGCGGGCTGGCCGCCCAGTTGGCGTTCACCGTCCGCTCCGACTGGAGCACCCTTGGCTTCAAGGTGAGCGGTGGACGGAGCAACCCGTACGAGAACACCCTCAACACCGCTAACGTCGGCGGTCTCGGCCAGGCCTGGTCCTACTCCCCGGGCTCAGCCGTCGAGAGTTCGGTGACGGTGGCGGCCGGCGTCGCCTACGTCCTGTCGGTGAGCAGCGGTCTCTCGGCCCTCGACGCCACCACCGGTGCGGTGAAGTGGACGTATCCCGCTGCTGTGGGCGGCAACAGCACACCGGCCGTTGCCGGCGGCGTGGTGTACGTCGGTTCGGGCGGAGGCACCCTGTACGCGCTCAAGGCGAGCACCGGTGCCCTGGTCTGGAGCAAGAACCTCGGGACAGGGATCGATGCCTCGCCCGTCGTCTCCGACGGGGTCGTCTTCATCGGCACGGCGAACGGCACGGTGTCTGCGTTCAACGCGACGACCGGCGCCCTCGTGTGGACTTATGCGGCCGGCGCTGCCATCTACTCCTCGCCCATGGTCTCCAACGGGATCGTCTACCTCGGCTCGCAGGACGACTACTTCTACGCCCTGAACGCAGCCACGGGTGCGCTGGACTGGCGCTATCTGACCGGCGGTGGTGTCGAGGGCGTACCTGCCGTCGTGAACGGCGTCGTGTATTTCGGCTCTGACGACCAGACGGTGTACGCCTTCAATGCGCTGACCGGAAGCCTGCTGTGGAGCGACAACCTGGGAGCGAACGTGTACGGCTCCGTGGCGGTCGCCAACGGCGTGGTCTATGCCGGTGCGGGCGACAGTCACGTCTACGCCCTCAACGACACCACGGGCGCGACGCTCTGGAGCACGACGACGAGCGGCCTCGTCGGCGCTGCGGTGACGGTGGCCAACGGCGTCGTCTACGCGGCCAACTACGCCGACCAGCTCTACGCCCTGAACGCCACCTCTGGGGCGATCCTCTGGACCTATACCGCCGGTGAGGCGTTCTTCTTCGACGCGCCGACCGTCGTGAACGGCACCGTCTACATCGGTTCGGAGGACGGGCGGGTGCGCGCGTTCACCCTGGCCGGCGGCGTCACCGGAGACGTCCGCACCGCAGCTCCATCGGTGCGCAGTCTCCGGCCGAACCTGGCGCTCAGGTAGTCCCTCGACCAACCCTGATACGCCAGCACCGCGACACGCCAACTCGGCGGTGCTGGCGTATCAAGGTCAGCATGATTGCTGTTGCCTGCCCCTCCAGGCGGGCCGCCGCTAGCGGTCCACGGCCGCCAACAGGTAGTCGGTCAGCGCGGTCGGCTGGCTCAGCGCCATCAGGTGGCCTCCCGGCAGCACGTCGATGTCGATGCCCAACCGGTCCCGCGCTACCCGCTGCTGCAACGCCAGCGGGAAGAAGCGATCGTCCCTGCCGGCGACCGCGTGCACCGGCACCTCTGGCCACGAGAAGTCGCAGACCTCGGCGAAGGCCGCCTCGGACTCGTCACGCTGATGCCGCTCACCATCCGCAGCCACCGCGGGCGGCACATCATGCAAGAAGTAGGTGTCGAGGTCGAACTCCACGCTGTACCCACCAGCAAGAGCCGCGGCGACGCGCGCCTCCGGCTGGCCGACGTTCTCCCACCACTCGCCTGCCCGCTCCCCCGGCTGCGGGATCATCGCGTTGACGAAGACCACGGCCGCCGTGGGCAGCGCAGACCAGACGAGCGGCACGGTGAAGCCACCCATCGACTGCGCCACCAGCACCACCTCACCCCTGCCGACGGCAGCCTCGGTCACGATCGAGGCGTAAGCGGCGAGCCCGGCAGCCACGTCGTCGGCGGGCAGGTCGACGGCGATCGCCTCGTGCCCGCGCGCGCCGAGCTGCTCCTGCACCCGATGCCAGTACCACCCGGCACCACCCGCCCCGGGGATCAGCACGAAGGTCGCCATCAGTTCAACCCGACGAACCAGACCTGGTTGCCGTCGGGATCGCTCACCAGCGACTTCCGCCCGGCTCCCGGGATCACGATCGGCTCGACGAGGTCGAATCCCCTCGCACGTAGCTCCTCAAGGGTGGCATCGAGGTCGTCGACGATGAGGGTGACCGTGCCCGCGCCGGCCCGCTCATGATCGACGACCACGTACAGCGAACCGGTGCCGACGAGCTGCCACATGGCCTCGTCGTCGTTCGGGAGCATCGGCTCAGTGTCGAAGAGCCGGGAGTACCAGGCAGCCGAGGCATCACGGTCGCGGATCGCCAGCCCGGCGAAGAGGTACGTGATCGTCATGCACACAGCATGAACCCAGCAGCTACTAGCTACATCTGGGGTCCGACGGGCGCGATTGACCTATCTCGAACGCCTGTTCGATACTGCAGGTATGCCCGACGCCCCGCCCCCAGCGCCACCGCGAATGATCGCCGTGTGGTGCCCGGACTGGCCGGTCACCACAGTCAGGCTGGAGGCGGGGCTGCCGTCCGAGACCCCCACCGCCGTCATCACCGGCAACCACATCGTGGCCTGCTCCCACTCGGCGCGGATGGCCGGGGTGCGGCGCGGGCTCCGCCGCCGCGAGGCTCAGGCCCGCTGCCCGCAGCTGGCCGTCCTCCCCCGCAACGAGGCGCTGGAGGCCCGGGCCTTCGAGCCGGTGGTGGCGGCACTGGAGTCCATCGCCCCCGGCGTGGAGATCACCCGGCCGGGGCTGGCCGCGATCAACGTCAAGGGCCCGACCCGCTACTTCGGCGGGGAGACGGCCGTGCTGCACACCCTCTCCCGCGCCGTCATGGACGTCCCGGCCCTGCACGGTGCCGACGTGCTGATCGGCATCGCCGACGGCGCCTTCGCCGCCGAGCACGCAGCCCGGCGCGGCGTCATCGTCGACCCGGGCGGTTCGCCGGAGTTCCTGGCGGGGCTGCCCATCGAGACGCTCGATCCGGCCGGCACGTCGCCGCTGATCGATCTGCTCCGCCGCCTCGGGCTGCTCACCCTGGGCAGCTTCGCCGCGCTGCCGCCGCGTGACGTGCTGGCCCGCTTCGGCCCGTCCGGGGCGTGGGCACACCGGCAGAGCAGCGGCCGCGACGACCGCCCGGTGGCGGCCCGTCGCCCGCCGGTCGAGTTCAGCGTCGAGCTCGACTTCGAGCCGGCCCTCGACCGCGTCGACACGGTGGCCTTCAGCGCCCGCGGCATCGCTGAGGAGTTCGTCGCCGGACTCGGCTCGCACGGGCTGGCCTGCGCCTGCCTCGAGCTGCAAGCCCTCAGCGAGAACGGTGAGGAGACGGTGCGGCGCTGGCGGCATGCCGGCGTGCTCGGCCCCTCCGACGTGCTCGACCGGGTCCGCTGGCAGCTGGAGGGCTGGCTCAACGGGCCGCAGCGCCCAACCGGCGGCATCAGCCGGCTGACGCTCGTGCCCATCGAGACGGTGCCCACCGGTGCGCATCAACGTGCGCTCTGGGGCGGTGCCGGCGCAGAGGACGAGCGGGCGCACCGTGCCCTGGCCCGGGTGCAGACCCTGCTCGGTCACGGTTCGGTGCTGGCCCCGGTGCTCGACGGCGGCCGCGACCCGCTGCAGCGCACCCGGCTCGTGCCCTGGGGTGACGAGCCGGTGGCCGTGCATTCACCGCAGCAGCCCTGGCCCGGCCAGCTGCCCGCACCCGCGCCGTCGGTGCTGCTCGATCCGCCCCGCCCGGCCCGCGTGCTCGACACCGCCGGCCACCCGGTGACCGTCACCGAACGCGGCGCCATGCCCGCCCCGCCGGCCCTCTTCGCCCTCGGTGACGAGCGCCCCGTGGCGGTCACGTCGTGGGCTGGCCCGTGGCCGGTGGACGAACGCTGGTGGAGTGCGGAGTCGGCACGGCAGGTGGTGCGCTGCCAGCTCGTCGACGTGCGCGGGCGCGCCTACCTGGTCAGCGGGCACATGCCCGAGGGCCGCTGGCAGGTGGATGCGATCTACGACTAGCGCGCGATCAACCACTGGTGGCTACCAGTTGTTAATCCGGATGTAGATCAGTCAGGCAACCTCGGAGGATGCTCTCCACGCCTATCCGTCAGGTGCCGCGCCTCTTCGCGAGCAAGGACGGAGCCGGCGTACGCCACGACCTCGAGGGGCTGCGGGCGATCGCGGTCCTCGGCGTGGTCATCTACCACCTGCGCCCCTCCTGGCTGCCCGGCGGCTTCGCCGGTGTCGACGTCTTCTTCGTGCTGAGCGGCTACTTCATCACCGGGCTGCTGCTGCGCGAGATCGACCGCACCGGCACCGTCGACCTCCTACGGTTCTGGGGGCGGCGAGCCCGCCGGCTGCTGCCTGCCTCGGTCCTGGTCATCGTCGTCACCGTCGCAGCCGGCTACGCCATGACCAACGCGCTGGAGGCACACCGGATCGCACGCGACGGGCTCGTCGCCTCCGTCTTCGGGATGAACTGGCGCGCCGCCTACCAGGGCACCCTGTACCTGCAGGACCCCGACCCGAGCCCACTCGTGCACTACTGGTCGCTCGGTGTCGAGGAGCAGTTCTACGCCGTCTGGCCGCTGCTGCTGCTCGGACTCGTGCTGCTCGCCCGGTTCATCCGGCCGGCGACGCCGAGGCGGTCGCTGCTGGTACTCGGCGTGGTGGCCGGCCTGGCGTCGTTCCTGCTCGCGCTGCACCAGACGCGCGGATCGAACTCCTACGCCTACTTCGGCACCACCGAGCGCGCCTGGCAGCTGATCCTGGGCGGGATCCTCGCCGTGCTCATCACCCGGCTCGCCAGGCTGCCGCAGTGGCTCCTGGTGCTCTCGCGCTACCTCGGCGTCGCCCTCGTGATCGGCTTCTACGTGGTGGCGAGCACCGGGATCCTCTATCCGGGGCGCAAGTCACTGATGCCCGCGCTCGGCGCGGCGCTGATCATCGCCGCCGGCGAGCCGGTCTGGCGACGCCGCGACCCGCTCTCCTGGCTGCTCTGCACCACGCCCGCCCAGCTCGGCGGCCGCTACTCCTACAGCTGGTACCTCTGGCACTACCCGCCGCTCGTGCTGCTGCCGATCTACCTCGACCGGCCGCTGCGCATCCGCGAGCTGGGGCTCTGCGCCGTCGGGACGCTCCTGCTGGCCGTGCTCACCTATCACCTGCTCGAGAACCCGGTGCGCTCCAGCACCTGGCTAGCCCGCCGGCACGGCGGCCGCTCGCTGGCGATGGGCGCGGTACTCATCGTGGTCGGTGTCATCGTGGCGCAGTGGTCGTCGTCGGCCTCGAGCTACGCCGCGGCACACACCGAGATCGCCGACAAGTACGGGCACGTGCTCGTCCCACAGCCGAAGCAGGCCGCGGCAGAGCTGCCGCAGCCCTACTCCAACGGCTGCTTCGAGGCCTACCACGACCCGCTGGCCAAGGAGTGCCGCTACCTCCCGAACACCGGGCACGGTGACGTCATCGAGGTGGGCGACTCACACTCGGCGATGTGGTTCCCCGCGGTGGAGCAGATGGCCAAGGACAACCAATGGGGTTTCCGGTTCTGGGGTCGCAACTCCTGCCCCTTCGCCGACATCACCAAGCAGGTCGACGGCGGCCCGTACACCGCCTGCGACAGGTGGCGGGCCGACGTGATGAAGCGGCTGGTCGCCGACAAGCCGAGCCTGGTGATCATCGCAAGCCTCGACAGCGGGATCTCGGCGTTCTTCACCCGCGACAGCTCCGGCAAGCCGACGACGAAGATGGTCAGCGGCGAGGCGGGCCGGCAGATCTTCCAGGATCAGTACGCCAAGAACCTCAAGATCCTGCAGGACGCCGGCATCCGGGTGCTCGTCATCCACGACACCCCCGGCTACCTGAAGGCGATGCCTGCCCCGGACTGCGTACTCGCCCACCCCAGCGACCTCGACCAGTGCTCCGCGCCGGAGAGCCAGGCCATGCCCGGAGCGCCGAACGACCTCGGCGCCGCCGCGCAGGTCGACGCCGAGGGCGGCAGCCAAAAGATCAGCGGCTCAAACACCAGCGGCTCGAAGACCGGCAGCACGACCTCGGCGGGCTTGGTGTCGACCGTCGACTTCACCAAGGTGTTCTGTCACGGCGGCCGCTGCTACCAGGTGGTCGGCTCGACCTTGGCCTATCGCGACTACAACCACCTGACGATCGAGATGGTGCTGCGGCTCGAACCTGAGCTGGCCAAGGCGGCGACGCAGGCCATGCACAGCACCGTCCACGACGTCTTCACGAAACCGTCCTAGCCCTTACCGGCCGTCCTCGCCGCTACGGAGCGGGGATTGGCGCGAGCGAGTTGCCCGGCTTGATACTGGCGCAGTTCTGCGGGGCGGCGACCCCGGCGAAACGCTGATCGAGCCAGGTGATCGCGGCCGGCAGCCAGAGCGCCACCGAGGTGACGTGGCTCAGGGCGTCGTACTGGGTGTACTCGACCCGCGTGCCGGAGCTGCAGTACTGCCGGGCCAGGGTACGGACGTCGCCGGCGACCATCACGCCGTCACCGGGTCCGATACCGGCCTTGTTGCCCGACGTTCCCTCGATCACGCCGTTGGCGCCCTGGCCGATGAACATCGGCACCGTCGGGCTCGGCTGACTGCCCAGGTTGAGCAGGTTCACCACGCGGACGAGCACCGGAATGCTCTCCGGCTGCGCGTACTGCGGCTTGGCGATCTTCTGCCAGGTCAGCCCCGGGTACTCGCCGAGCACCGTCGCGATGGAGGCCTTCTGCAACTTGGTGAAGAGGGTCAGGCCGTAGGCGGACATGTACGGGGTGAGGTCGATCTGGAAGGCGCGGGCGATACCGATGATCGCCATCACCAACACGCCGGCCCACACCGTGCTGCCGGAGATGTAGTGCAGGTTGTGGACCGGGTCGACGAAGACTCCACCCTCGGCGGCACCGATGAGGCGGCTGTTGACGTCCGGCGCGTAGGACGGCGCGAGGGCTGACGCCCAGCCGGTGGCGATGGCCCCGCCGGAGTACCCGAGCAGCCCGATCTTGGTGGACTTGGTCAGGCCGGTGGCCGGGGAGTTCGAGGCGGCCCGGATCGAGTCGAGGGTGACCATGCCGTACTCCGGCGCCGCGGCGAAGTCGGCCGCCTCGCCCTGGGTGTCCGGGATGATGATGCTGTAGCCCTGCAACACGAAGGCACCGAAGACGGCCAGCTCGACCTGCGGGATGATGCCGCCGAGGGTGAGGCCACCGGAGATGGCGTAGGAGGGCTCGTCGGCCGGGTTCAGCGAGTCGTAGAAGGACTGGTACGACAGCGCCTTCGTCGAGTCGAACTTCCCGGGTGCGCGCAGCACCGAGGTGACGCTGACGGTCGGCTGGCCGAGCGCGCCGGTGGAGCGGAAGAGCAGCTGAGTGGCCGTGAGCGGCAGCGAGAGCCCAACCAGGTGATAGGGCAGGCTGCGCGTCTTGAGCACGGTGCCCGGCGCGATGTCGGCCAGCGGCGTGCTACCCGTGTAGTTGTAGAACGCGTCCAGCGTGGGCGGAGTAGCGGCAGAGACCGCGCTCGGCGCGCTGAGGCCCGCCAGCAGAACGCCCACCGCTGCCACCAGGGCGGCGCCGCGGCGCTGCCAGCTCATCTTCGACATCTTTGTCCACCTGTCTGCGGGGGCAGTTGGAGTCACTGCTCGGCGAGCGAGCGAAGTCGCGGCGAAGTTACCACGGAGTAACCATCCGCGAAACCGGGGACGTGGACGCCGGATCAGTCTTCGTCCACCGGTACGAACTCGGCCAGGGCAGGTATCGACGGAGCGACGTAGTAGGCCCCGGTGAGCGGCGTGGTGTAGCGGGTGAGGGCATCGCGGACGCCGTCCCCGACACCGGCCATCCGCTCCAGCATGATCTGCAGTGGGTGCTGGGTGGCGCAGAAGCCGACGAACATCGTGCCGTGCTCGGTGACCGCTCCGTAGGCCGTGTTGCGGCGGTAGATCTTCAGCTCCGCGCCCTCCTCCTCGACCACCGTCCGCGACACGTGCGAATCGGCGGGCATCACGGCCTCGTCCAGCTCGACCGAGTCGGGCTTGCTGCGCCCGATCACCCGCTCCTGGTCGGCGACGGGCACGTCCACCCAGGCCGGCGTGTGTGCCCACTGCTGCACGAGCGCGATCGACGAGCCGCGCCCCGGCTCGTCGGCGTGGGTGACGACGTCGACGGCTCGGACGCCGGCCGGGTTCTCGGTGCCGTCGATGAAGCCGGTGAGGTCGCGGTCGCGCTGGTAGTGCCAGCCGGTCACCTCGCTGACCGGCCGCGCGCAGCCGGCCACCGCGTCGATGGCGGTGCGGGTGGCGTCGAAGACCGCACCGCGCGAGCTACCGGCTACCCAGAGCCAGGCGTCATGCTGGCTGGCCGGGAAGGTGATCTCCGGGCCGACGATCTCGGTGAAGGAACTGACACCGGCCGGTGCAGCGGCCGGGCGCAGAGCGGCCCAGAGTTCCGGACGGAACGCGATCACCGCACTCACCCCGGAGACGGCGGCCTCGGGCCCGTGCACCGTCGCCAGCCCGGTGACCAGGTCGAGCGGGTCTGCACCGGGGAGCAGGTCGAACTCGACGTAGGCGTGCTCACCGGTGCCCTGGGCGAAGATCGACGGCTGTGCGTACACGTCGCGATTCTCCCCTGCGCGGTGTCCTACCTGTCAGCGGCCTCAGCTGACCGGTCGAAGCGGATCACGAGATTGTGCACTGTCAGGGACCCGCTCCCCGTGATGCCGTACCACTCCCGTCCGCTCGGCGTGGTCGCCGAGCCGTCCTGGTTGTAGTCCCCGCCTTCGGCATCGTCGAGTACGGAGGTGAAGACGGCCGGTGCGGTGGGGGTGCCGTTCACCACCAGGTTGCCGTTCACGTACAAGGCCGCACCGTACTCGTCGCCACCGTCGGGCGGGTAGAACTTCACGATCACTCCGGCCGCCACCGTCATGGTCACCCCCGCGTCGATAGAGAGGCCGCCGCACTCCGGGCCATCGGAATCGATTGGTGGCGCCTCACAAGGCACGGCGATCGGCAGCGAGCCGAACGGCAGGGTCAGGTCGGAGACGAGGTCGCCGTCCAGGGCGAGGCCGGCCCGGGTCGCGGGCCCGGCGGTGTTGCCGCTGATCCGGGACGGGTCAATCTGGTCGCTGACCCGTAACGGCTCCAGGCGGGTGTTCTCGGCCTTGTTGCCGGTGATCGTGGCGGCGTTGGTCGACACCCAGATGCCGTAGTCGGGCGAGCCGTTCACGACGTTGTCGGAGACTGTGGCCAGGTGGGGCGCGCCGTAGTCGGAACCGACGTAGATCCCGGCCTGTCGGTAGCCGTTCTGCGACGAGGACATCGCGCTGAAGTCGCTGGCCAGGTTGGTAACCACGTTGCCAGTCACGGTGGTCGTCCCGATCGCGTCGACGCTGATCGTGCCGCCGCGAGAGACGGTCGAGTCGGTGATCGTCGTGGTGACGGGGTCAGGAGACGGATCATCGGCCCCCAGGTTGTAGACGTTGGTCACCGTGATGCCCGCGTAGCGGACCGCCACGTGCGTGAGCGTCATCGACTGCGGCGTCGGATTGGGCTCTCCATCGGGCGGAGCCCCGGGCCCCCTGATCCCTAGCCAGTTGCCGGGAACGGGCCGGGTGGCCGTGCCGTCGCCGTTGTCGTCGCCGTGAACGCTGTCGTCAGTGACGCTGGTGAAGCTGATCGGCTGGGCTGCGGTACCCACCGCGTTCAGAACGCCCTCGACGTCGAGTCCGGCCGCCCGGTTCGCCTTGACCACCGCGCCGGGGGCGATCGTCAGGGTGACTCCGTAGTCCACCCGCACCGGACAGGTCAGCTGCTGCACGGCGCCGGCCGACCAGGTCTGGTCGGCGGTGATGGCGCCGCAGCGCGGTGTCGCCCCGGCAAGGACGGCTGGGGTCACCGCGGTGGCCGGCGCGGCATAACGCGGCACGGCGTCGTGGGCGAAGGCGGCGTAGGCGTACTGCGCGCCAGGCGTGGGTGGCAGATCGGTCGTGCTCGTGGACGCCTTCAGACCATGCAGTGCGGTGTCGATCACCAGGACCCCGTCGTGGGACGACGACGGGGGCACCGAACCGGCCTTGCGGCGGATCACGACGCCGGTGAAGCTCAGCCCGACCGGGTTGGTCCAGTGCAGGCTGTTGCCGTATGCGCCGACGGTCACGCTGAAATTCGTCACCGGCGGAGGCGGGGCGTCGGCGGCCGTGAAGTAGCCCTCCACGTCGATGTCGTAGTCCACCGTGCCCGCCGTGTGCGTGAGCGCAATCGCCCCGTCCGGTCCGAGAGGGGCGATCACCAGGGTGCGGGTCGTCTGATTGCGCCCGTAGCTCGCGGTGGCCGCGGCCGGCGGCGTCGACGTGCTCGGGAAGAGCCTCGCCGTGCCCGCAGCGTCATGGCCGACCACCGTCAGGTTGAGCACCACGGCTGTGACCCCAGTGCCCGGAATCCCCGCTTGGCCGGCCAGCGGCACCTTCACCGTCAGGGTCGAATTCCACGCTCCCGGATCGGAGAGCACTCGCGTGACCGCCACCGGCTGGTAGGCGCCGGCCGCGGTGACCGTGCCACTGCCGAACCAGCCCTCGACGTCGGCCGCGAAGTCCACCGGACCGGCTGCGCCGTTGTAGATCGCCACCGTGCCCGCGCTCGTCACCGGGACGATGACCGGCACCCGGGTGGTGGTACCGGCCGGGAACGTCAGGTTCGAGATCGGCTGCCGGGAGGTATCGCCGGCGTAGACGGTGGCGAATCCGGCCACCGACGGGGTGAGCGCGCTGACGTTCAGCAGGACCGCCCCCACGCCCGTGGCCGGGATGCCTGCGGCGCCGGCCACCGCGAAGGTGACGACGCCGTGCCCGCCGACCGGGGCCTCGGCCGCGCCGGTGCCCTTGGAGGTGTCGAGCAGCCGGGTCGGCGTCGTCGTGTGGAACGCCCCCGGCTGCTTGGCCGCCCCGGAGACGTAGTACCCCTCGAGCGTGATGCTGTACGTCGTGGCGCCGGCCGAGCCGTTGTAGATGCTGACGTCGTGGTGCTTGCCGACAGGCACCACGACCAGCCCCGACACCGTCTGGCCGGCCGCGAAGGTCAGGTCCGACACCGCCGGGCGCGGGACGTAGAGGTAGCGGTCGAAGACCGTCGCGAAGCCTGCGGCGCCAGGAGAGGTGGCCGTCACCCGGACCACCGCAGCGCTCAGGCTCAGGCCGCTGACGGCGCCGTCCAACTCAGCCGAGATCGTGGCCTTGGCCGCCACCACCGTCGGGGCAAGGAGTTGCGTCGGCGAGACCGCCTGGTAGGTGCCGGGCTTCGGCGGCGCGAGGGCCGCCGCGGGCTGTGTGGAGAGGACGGTCAGCCCACCCGTCACCAAAGTCAACGCCGCGATACATCCCCACGCTCGTCGTGTCCTCGATCGACTCCTACCCACGGTGCTCCCACTCCCCGTACCGGTTCGTAGAGGAGTCTGATCGTCTCCCGACGATCTTGATAGCCCTGGGGCAGGGCAATAGTGGCCAATGTCGCCGCGACACAACTTGACCAGCGGTCGGTCACCCGGCGTTCTCGGTCTCCAGGTCGTCGACCGCTGCTTCGATGGTGGTGCGGATCAGGTCGAGGCGCTGCTCGGCGACGGCGAGTTCGCGCGCACGGTCGAAGCGGTGCTCACGCAGGGTCGCGCGGGCCTGCTCGGCTGCCTCCTCGGCCGCGACAGCCGCCGCCGTGACCTCGCTGATCCGGTCCTCGATACGCCGCCGCCAGCGGCGCAGCGCGGTGATCACCGTCTTCTCCGCTGCCGGGGTATCGCCGCGCCGCACCGCGCGAGCGGAGACGGCGAACTCGTCGATTGCCCGGTGGGCCAGCGTCACCCGCACCAGTAGGTCGTCTACCCGCGCAGACCGCCAGCCCCCGACCGGAATCACTTCGACCCCGAGACCGGTCCACGACGCGCGCACCGGGGCTGCCGACCCACTCGGGTCGGGGTGGCCGGCCCGCTGCACGACGTCCGCGACCGCGAGCCGGACGTCGGCCTCGTTGTCGGTGACCGGGCCGGCAGTGGCCAGGCGCGCGACGGCCGAGTGAAGCAGCCGGGCCTGCTGCGTCAGCCGGTAGCGGTCGGCCTCCGCCGCTACGGCCGCCGCGCGTGCTGCGGTCAGGGTCTGGGCGTCGACGGAGCGCAGGATGCGCAGCCGGGCGACATCGGCGGCGGCGTGCGCCTCCTCGAGCAGCAGGGGGTTGCCGGTGGCCAGCGCCTTCACCTCGGCGAAGCTGAGGACGGTCTCGCCGAAGTCCTCTACGGTGCGGTCGCCGGTGTCGTCGTCGAGCATGCCGTGCTGCAACTGGGAGATGAAGCGGGCCTTGCGCTCCAGCGTCTGCCACATGTAGCCGTCGAAGGTGCCCTGCGTGACGTAGCGGATGACCTCGACGACGGGGTTGAGGTTGCCCGGCCGCAGCGCCCGCCCCTCCCGCTGCTCGATGTCCGACGGGCGCCACGGGGCGTCCGCATGGTGGAGCGCGCGCAGCCGGGGCTGCACGTTGGCGCCGGTGCCGAGGGTGTCGGTGGAGCCGAGCAGCACCGAGACCTCGCCGGAGCGGCAGGCCGCGAAGAGCGCGACCCGCTCGGCGGGGGTGGCAGCCTCGTGCACCCAGCGCACCCGCTCCGCGGGGACCCCGCGCGCGACGATCGCCAGCCGCAGCCGGCCGTAGGTCTGCAGCCCGCCGCTGCCGGGCGTGCCCTGGTCGCAGAAGACGATCTGCAGAACCCCCGGCACGTCGCTGCCCGGGAGGCGTGTCTGGAGATGCTCGGCGTGCAGCCGGGCGACCTGCTCGGCCACGGCGACAACCTTCGACGACTCCTCGGGCACCCCGACCAGCCGTGGATCGAGGGCCACCCGCCGGCCGTCACCGCAGAGCGCGAGCATGTTGTCCTCACCCGGAACGCCATGCGTGCGGGAGCGGCGGATCTTGTCGGCCCGCAGCTCGAGGCTGCCGATGTAGGCCCGCTGCCCGGGTGACGGGTCACAGACGATCGTCTCGTCCCGGCGTTCGGGGCGCTCGACGCCGAGCGCCGTGCCGGGGAGGACGTCCGCGGCGTCGGCGAGCATCGACCGCAGCTCCGGCAGGTTGCGGATGCGCGAGGGCCGCTGCTTCATCCGGAAGCCGGCGCTGTCCGGCGCCACCTCCACCAGCTCGTCGTACTCGACGAAGACCGCCGCCCACGCGTCGAAGTTGTCGATGCCCGCAGCGGCGAGCCGGTCCGGCTGCACGAACGTCTGCCAGACGAACGTCTCCGCGATCGTGTTCGACCACGGAGTTCCGGTGAAGAGCGCCAGGCTCGGCTGCGGGCCGCGCCGCTCGCGCAGGAGCTGCGCCTTCAGCAGCAGGTCGGCTGCCCGCTGCGAGGAGCCGAGGGAGACACCCTCGCGTCGCGACGTGATCGGCAGGCGCTTGAAGTAGTGCGCCTCGTCGACCAGCAGGAGATCGATACCGAGCTCGTCGAAGGTGACCGGCGGCGGGGCGAGCTCCGCCAGCCTGGCCAGCCGGGCCTCGATCCCGGCCATCCGGCGGCGCAGCACCGTGCGCCCATGCCGGCCGCCGCGCCCACCCCGGATCTCCGCTTCCGCCTCGCCGAGCCGCTTGCGCAGCCAGGACCGCTCGACCTCCGGCGCCACCGGCAGTGCGCTGAAGACGCCGTGCGAAACGATCACGGCGTCCCAGTCGCCGGTGGCACAGCGGGCGGCGAGCCGGGCGCGCGACCCGGCACCGTCCTCACCCGCGACGAGGAAGCGGCCGAACGGGTAGGCCTGCCGGAACTCCCGCGCGGTCTGCTCGACCAGGTGCGCAGGCACGCTCACCAGTGGCTTACGTGCCAACCCGAGACGACGGGCGGTCATCGCCAGCACCGCCATCGACCGGGTCTTCCCGGCGCCGACCGCGTGCGCGCACAGCGTGGCCGGGGCGGTGAGCGCCCGAGCGACGATGTCGCGCTGCCACGGCCAGAGTTCGATGCCGTCAGCCAGGCCTGGCAGCGTCAGCCCGGAGCCATCGGGGCGGCGCGGACGGTGGCTGGTGAACCGGCGGTTGTACTCGGCGACGAGCCGCTCGGTGCGGCCGGCGTCCTGCCAGAGCCAGTCGGTGAACGCGGCCTGCAGCGCGCTCAACCGGTCCTGCGCGGCAACACTCTCGGCGATGTTGCGACGGCGGATCCGCTTGCCGGGCACATTGGTCGAGACCAGGTCGACGACGATCGGGGTGCGGCCGTTGAGCCCGTGCGACAGCACCTCATACGCGCTCATCCGCCCCGTGCCGTACTTGCCGGCGGGCTCCTTACCCAGCGGGACGATCTTCCAGAAGGCCGCGGACGGCAGGTGCCACACCCGGGCCCGGCCGCCGAGCACCTCGCGGATGAAGAGCTCGACGTCCTCGGGTTCGATCCACGGCGCCCCGAGCGAAACGGCGATCTCGAACGGGCCGACCTCCGGCGGTTCGACGGCCGCCAGCAATTCGACATTGCGGCGGTAGCGCTCGTCGTCGGCCGCAGCCTGACGGGCCACAGCCAGGCGGGCCCGGACGTCCCCGCAGAGGTACTCCTCGGTGGCGACGAGCGCCCCGCCCCGCTCCGGATCGGCGACGAGACGATCACCCAAGGCCTCGCGGGCCGCGGCGGGTCCCGGCAGGCCCAGCAGGCCGGCGACACGGTCGAGGTCCAGCCCGCCCTCCCCCCGGCTGACGATCAGTGCCTCCTCGACGTTAGCCACCCGGGAGGCCGGCTCCGGACGGCCGTGCACCCGCCGCAGCAGGATCGGTGCCGGCTCGGCTGCTCCGGTCTGCTGATCGAAGACCTCCAGCGCCATGACGGTGAAGTAGTCGGGATCGGCCCGGAAGCCGCCGAGGGCCGGGCGACGCCACCGCAGCGAGGGCTGCTCGCTCTGCGGATCAGCCGGGCCCTCGATCAGCTCGCCACGGTTGAGGGCGCCGAACTGCCGCACGTACTGCCGGTAGCACGCCAAGGCCCTCGACCGGATCGGGGCCAGCGCGGCATCGTCGACGGTGGCGTCTGCCTCCTGAGCGAGCAGGACGCGCGCCGCGGCCCGCAGCTCATGCAGCGCCTCCAGCTCAGCCGTCGCACCCATGCCCGACATTCTCCGCCGTCG
>JAOPUX010000048.1 GCA_025963285.1 Jatrophihabitans sp. | reverse complement strand
CGCTCGACCTCAGAGAGGTAACCGAGGCTGACGCGCGCGGTCGAGGAGACCTCACGCAGGGTGCGACTCTGCCGCAGCCGCAGGCCGCGCAGGGTATCGCCGACCACCTCACGAAGAACTGGCATGGTCTGACCCCCTTCTCGACGAGCGGCGGGTGGTGCCGATGGATTCACCGTACCGGTCGTGACCGGTAGCGCGGGAGCGGATTCGTGTCGTCCGCTCACAGCGAACTTAACGACCGGGCCCGGCTCAGGATTCCCCGGCAAGGCCCCGTGCCTCGGCCAGCTCGTCGGCCACGTCGGCCAGCAGGTCGAGGCAGACCGCCACCGCGCCGGCGCGGACGGCCGCCCGATCACCGTCCAGGTGCCACTCCTCCACCCGTGCGCTGCGCTCGGTGGTGGCGGCCACGAAGACGGTGCCCACCGGCTGGCCGTCCTGTGGATCGGGGCCGGCCACACCGGTGACCCCGATCCCGATCGTGGCGCCGAGGCGTAACCGGGCGCCGCGGGCGAGCTCGGTGGCGACCTCGGGGTCGACCGCACCGCGCAGTTCGAGCAGCGACACGTCCACCCCCGCTAACACCGCCTTGAGTTCGGTGGCATAGACCACGAGCCCGCCGCGCACGGTCGCGCTGGCACCGGGCGTCTCGGTGAGGGCCGCGGTGACCAGTCCGCCCGTCAAGGACTCGGCCACGGCCACCGTCGCGCCCAGGGCCTGCAGCCGGGTGTGCAGCGCGGCGAGCTCGGACGGCTCCATGTTCAGGCCGCGGCCTCGGCGGCACGCCCGGTCTGGCGCAGCCGAACCGCCCGTCCCACGTAGTCGAAACCAGTGGCGAGCGCGACGACGATCGCCGCGATCATCACCACCCAGGCGATGTCACGCAGCCAGTCCCAGTGCGGCAGGACGAAGAGGCCGATGGCCACGGCCTGCAGCAATGTCTTGAGCTTGCCGCCCCGGCTGGCCGGGATGACACCGTGCCGGATCACCCAGAAGCGGAGCAGCGTGACACCGATCTCGCGGACCAGGATCACGACGGTGACCCACCACGGCAGTTCGTTCAGGTCCGAGAGCCCGATGAGTGCCGCCCCGACGAGCGCCTTGTCGGCGAGGGGGTCGGCGAGCTTGCCGAACTCGGTGATCAGCCCGCGGCGCCGGGCGAGTTCACCGTCGAAACGGTCGGTGACCGAGGCGATCGCGAAGACGGCCCAGGCCCCGACCCGCCAGGAGGTGTCGTGCCCCGAGCCGTGGAAGAGCACCACCAGGAAGACGGGGACGAGCGCAAGCCTCAGCACGGTCAGCGCATTGGCCAGGTTCCAGGCCGACACCGCGTTGGGCGGATCGGCGATCGGGTCGCCCTCGACCGGGTCCATGCCGAGCTGGGGCGGCTTCACCAGCCGGCTCCACTGACCTCGGCCA
Source organism: Jatrophihabitans sp. (assembly GCA_025963285.1). Taxonomy (GTDB): domain Bacteria; phylum Actinomycetota; class Actinomycetes; order Mycobacteriales; family Jatrophihabitantaceae; genus JAOPUX01. The sequence continues at coordinate 3,059 of JAOPUX010000048.1, read as the reverse complement.
CCACGTCGACACCCTCGGAGTCGATGACCACCGCGGGCACGATCTGACCGCGTACGAGTTCGGCCCCGCCGACGAGCCGGGTGAGGCCGTCGACGTCCGGCCCCTGGTGCAGGGCCCGGCCGGTGCGTTCGGGGACGTCCTCGACGAGCACCTCCACCGCGGTGCCGATGCGGTCCTCGGCGCGCTGGGCCATGAGCTCCTCGGCCAGTGTGCTGATGTGCTCGACGCGCGCCGCGATCTCCTCGTCGTCCAGCTTGTCGTCGAAGTCGTACGCGTCGGTGCCGTCCTCGTCGGAGTAGCCGAAGACCCCCACCACGTCCAGACGTGCCTCGGTGAGGAAGCGCGCCAGCTCGGCGACGTCGTCCTCCGTCTCCCCCGGGAAGCCCACGATCACGTTGCTGCGGGCGCCGGCCTCGGGGGCCAGGGCTCGAGCGCGGGCCAGGATGTCGAGGAAGGACTCGGTGTTGCCGAAGCGCTTCATCCGCCGCAGCACCGGCTCGCTGGCGTGCTGGAAGGAGAGGTCGAAGTAGGGCGCCACGCCCGGCGTCGACCCGATGACCTGCAGCAGCGACGGGCGCAGCTCGGCCGGCTGCAGGTAGCTGACCCGGATCCGGTCGATCCCGTCGATCGCGGCCAGCTCGGGCAGTAGCAGCTCCAGCGAGCGGAGGTCGCCGAGGTCCTTGCCGTAGGACGTCGAGTTCTCGCTGACGAGTACCAGCTCGCGGGCTCCGGTCGAGGCCAGCCAGCGCGCCTCGTCGAGCACCTCGGCCGGCGGACGGGACAGGAACGAACCGCGGAAGCTCGGGATCGCACAGAAGGTGCAGCGCCGGTCGCAGCCGGAGGCGATCTTCAGGTACGCGGTGGGGCCGTCGTCCAGGCGCGAGCGGGCGGTGCCGCTGGGTTGATCAACACCGCGCAGCCAGGCGTGGCCGGGGATCGCCGCCTCGGCGGCGGCCGCGGCAGGCCGGTGCACCGGGGTGATCGGCAGCAGCGTGCGCCGGTCCCGCGGGGCGTGCGGCTCCACGGCCCGGCCGGCCAGCACGTCGTCGAGGACACCTGCGATGTCGGTGTAGGAGTCGAAGCCGACGATCGCGTCAGCCTCCGGCAGGGACGAGGCCAGCTCCTTGCCGTAGCGCTCGGCCAGGCAGCCCACCGCCACGACCTTCTTGCCGGTGTCCGCGGCCGCGAGCAGCGTGTCGATCGAATCCTTCTTGGCCGCGTCGACGAAGCCGCAGGTGTTGACCACCACCACGTCGGCGTCGTCGGAGTCGGTCAGCGCCCACCCGCCGGCTCCGAGCCGGGCGGCCAGCTCCTCGGAGTCGACCTCGTTACGGGCGCAGCCCAGCGTCACGAGCGAGACACGCGAGGGCTGTGCAGACACGTGTGCAGGTTACCCGCGTGCCGGGGACAGTCCCGCCGCGATACGGTGCCCGCGTGTCTGTGCTCGTACGCCGCGCCCGCACCACCGACGTGCCGGGGATCAAGGCACTCGTCGACATCTACGCCGGTGCGGGGCGCAAGCTGCTGGCCAAGGAGCTGGTGACCCTCTACGAAGACGTCCAGGACTTCTGGGTCGGCGACCTCGACGGCGCGGTGGTCGGCTGCGGCGCGCTGCACGTGCTCTGGGCAGATCTCGGCGAGATCCGCACGCTGGCCGTGCACCCGGACCACAGCAATCAGCGGATCGGAGCGGCCATCCTCGACGCGCTGATCGAGACCGCCGGCACCCTCGGCCTCTCCCGGCTCTTCGCGCTGACCTTCCACACCGGCTTCTTCGCCCGGCACGGCTTCGTCGAGATCGAGGGCACGCCCGTCGACCCGGACACCTACGATGCCCTGCGCCGCTCCTACGACCCGGGCGTGGCGGAGTTCCTGGGCCTGGAGTACGTGAAGCCGAACACGCTCGGCAACGCCCGCATGCTCCGCCAGCTCTGAGGCCCAGCCGCTCCCATCACGCCGAGTGGCTTGTCCGGCGCCCAGTGGCGGCGTGTCGCCCAGCCACTCGCGTCCGAACAAGCCACTCGGCGCAGGAGCTTAGAACGGGGCGTCAGCACCCTCGGGCTCTTCGGGGGTCACCAGGTCCTCGGCGGTGCCACCGTTGCGCAGCGTGTAGATCAGGCCGGCGAGCTCGTCGGGCATGACTGTGACCTCACGGGCCTTGGAGCCCTCCGACGGTCCGACGATGCCGCGCGACTCCATCAGGTCCATCAGCCGGCCGGCCTTGGCGAAGCCGACGCGGAGCTTGCGCTGCAGCATCGACGTCGAGCCGAACTGCGTCGACACGACAAGCTCGACGGCCTGCAGGAAGAGGTCGAGGTCGTCGCCGATCTCCTCGTCGACCTCCTTCTTCGCCGCCACCGGGGCGGTGACGTCCTCGCGGTAGGTCGGCTGCAGCTGCTCCTTGCAGTGCGTGACGATGCCGTGGATCTCGGCGTCGGTGACGAAGGCTCCCTGCATGCGGGCCGGCTTGGAGGCGCCCATCGGCAGGAAGAGCGCGTCGCCCTTGCCGAGCAGCTTCTCCGAGCCCGGCTGGTCGAGGATGACCCGGGAGTCGGTGACCGAAGAGGTCTTGAACGCCAGACGGGACGGCACGTTGGCCTTGATCAGCCCGGTGACGACGTCGACGGAGGGGCGCTGGGTGGCGATCACGAGGTGGATACCGGCGGCACGCGCCAGCTGGGTGATCCGCACCACCGAGTCCTCGACGTCACGCGGGGCCACCATCATCAGGTCGGCGAGCTCGTCGACGATCACCAGCAGGTAGGGGTAGGCCGAGTAGACCCGCTCCGAGCCCGGCGGGGCGACGAGCTCGCCGCTGCGCACCTTCCGGTTGAAGTCGTCGATGTGCCGCACACCCGAGTGCTCCATGTCCTCGTAGCGCATGTCCATCTCGCGCACGACCCACTGCAGCGCGTCGGCCGCCTTCTTGGCGTTGGTGATGACGGGCGTCACGAGGTGCGGGATGCCCTGGTAGGCCGCGAACTCCACCCGCTTCGGGTCGATCAGCACCATCCGCACCTGATCCGGGGTGGCCCGGGTGAGGATCGAGAGGATCAGCG
>JAOPUX010000068.1 GCA_025963285.1 Jatrophihabitans sp. | reverse complement strand
CAAGGCGTTCCTCTGCACGACCGTGGCCCGCTGGATCGCCGAAGAGGGGCTCGGGCTCGACGTCTGCACCGGCGGCGAGCTCGCCGTCGCCCTCGCCGCCGGGTTCCCGGTGGAGCGGATCGCCCTGCACGGCAACAACAAGTCGCGCCGCGAGCTCGAGCGGGCGGTCGAGGCCGGCGTCGGTCACGTGATCGTCGACTCGTTCGACGAGATCAGCCGACTCGACGAGGTGGCCGCCGCGAGGGGAGTGCGGCAACGGGTGCTGGTGCGGGTGACCGTGGGCGTCGAGGCGCACACCCACGAGTTCATCGCCACCGCCCACGAGGACCAGAAGTTCGGCTTCTCGCTGCGGGACGGTTCCGCGGCGAAGGCGGCGGCCATGGTCATCGGCGCGGCCTCGCTGGAGCTGGCCGGGCTGCACAGCCACATCGGCTCGCAGATCTTCGACACGTCGGGCTTCGAGGTCGCGGCCCACCGGGTGGTCGAGCTGGCGGGTGCGATCCGTGACGCCCACGGCCTCGAGGTCGACGAACTCAACCTCGGCGGCGGCCTCGGCATTGCCTACGTGCCCGGCGACGACCCGGAGACCCCCGGGCAGACCATCGAGCGCCTCGCCGCCATCGTGGACCGCGAGTGTGCCGCGCTGGGCCTGCGCCGGCCGAGGGTGAGCCTGGAGCCGGGCCGCGCGATCGTGGGGCCGAGCGCGATCACCGTCTACGAGGTGGGCACCGTGAAGCAGGTGGCCCTCGACGGCGGCCTCATCCGCGCCTACGTCTCGGTCGACGGCGGGATGAGCGACAACATCCGCACCGCGCTCTACGACGCCGCCTACACCTGCACGCTGGCCAACCGGGCCTCGTCGGCCCCGCCCGCACTGAGCCGGGTGGTCGGTAAGCACTGCGAGAGCGGCGACATCGTCGTGCGGGACGCCTGGCTGCCGGCCGACATCCGTGCCGGTGACCTGCTGGCCGTCGCCGCCACCGGCGCTTACTGCCGCAGCATGGCCAGCAACTACAACCACGTCCCGCGCCCGCCCGTCGTGGCGGTGCGCGACGGCGCCTCCACCGTGATCGTCCGGCGCGAGACCGAGGACGATCTGCTCCGTCTGGACCCGGGAGTTACCGCATGACGCTCGACACGAGGACAGAGACGAAGGCGTTGAAGGTCGCCCTGCTCGGCTGCGGCGTCGTCGGCTCGCAGGTGGCCCGCCTGCTCACCGAGCAGGCTGACGATCTCACCGCCCGGGTCGGTGCGCCGCTCGAACTGGCGGGCGTCGCGGTCCGGCGGCCCGCCCGGCACCCCGACATCCCGGCGCATCTGATCACCACCGACGCCGCCGCCTTGGTGGCGCGCGAGGACATCGACCTGGTGGTCGAGGTGATCGGCGGAATCGAGCCGACACGCACGCTGCTGCTCAGTGCCCTGCAGAGCGGCAAGAGCGTGGTCAGTGCCAATAAGGCCCTGCTGGCCGAGGACGGCGCCACCCTCCATGACGCCGCCACGAAGGCCGGTGTCGACCTCTACTACGAGGCCGCGGTGGCCGGAGCCATCCCGCTGCTGCGCCCGCTGCGGGAGTCGCTGGCCGGCGACCGCATCACCCGCGTGATGGGCATCGTCAACGGCACCACAAACTTCATCCTCTCCCGGATGGACGCCACCGGCGCGGGCTTCGACGAGGCACTGGCCGAGGCCACCGCGCTCGGCTATGCCGAGGCAGACCCGACCGCTGACGTCGACGGCTACGACGCCGCCGCGAAGGCCGCGATCCTGGCCGGCCTGGCCTTTCACACCAAGGTCACCACCTCGGACGTCTACCGGGAGGGCATCGGCGAGGTCACCGCGGCCGACATGGCCAGCGCGCGCGCCATGGACTGCACGATCAAGCTGCTGGCCATCTGCGAGCACTCCGCGAGCGACGGCGGCAAGGGTTCGGTGTCGGTGCGCGTGCACCCGGCGATGATCCCGCGCAGCCACCCGCTGGCCGGGGTCGGCGACGCCTTCAACGCGGTCTTCGTCGAGGCTGAGGCAGCCGGTTCGCTGATGTTCTACGGCCGCGGAGCCGGTGGCGCACCCACCGCGAGCGCCGTGCTGGGCGATCTCGTGGCCGTGGCCCGCAACCGGGTCAGCGGCAGCCGCGGCGCAGGGCAGAGCGCCTACGCCGAACTACCGGTGCAGCAGATGGGCGACGTCGCCACCCGCTATCACGTGGCCCTCGACGTCAACGACCAGCCGGGAGTGCTGGCCTCGGTGGCCGGCGCCTTCGCCGACCAGGGCGTCAGCATCCAGACGGTGCGCCAGGAGGGCCGCGGCGACGCCGCCACCCTCGTGCTCGTCACCCACAGTGCCGCCGACGCTGCCCTGGCCAAGACGGTCGAGCGCCTCACCGAGATGCCCTTCATCCGCCGCGCCGCGAGCGTGATGCGCGTCGAAGGCATGTCGAGCGACTGACGTCTCACCGCCACCGAGCTCCGATGGCGCAACCGCACCCTGATCGAAAGAGAATGACGATGGCGCAGCTGCCCTGGCCCGGCCTCATCGAGGTCTATCGCGACCGTCTCCCGGTCACCGATGCCACGCCGGTCGTCACGCTCTGCGAGGGCGGTACGCCGCTCATCCCCGCCCACGAGCTCTCCGCGCGCACCGGCTGCGAGGTCTACCTCAAGGTCGAGGGCGCCAACCCGACCGGCTCGTTCAAGGACCGCGGCATGACGATGGCCATCTCCAAGGCCGCCGAGGAGGGCGCCCAGGCCGTCATCTGCGCCTCTACCGGCAATACCTCGGCCAGTGCCGCGGCCTACGCGGTGCGTGCCGGCATGACGTGTGCGGTGCTGGTGCCGCAGGGCAAGATCGCCCTCGGCAAGATGGCCCAGGCGCTGGTGCACGGTGCCCGGCTGCTCCAGGTGGACGGCAACTTCGACGACTGCCTCGAGCTGGCCCGCAAGCTGGCCGTCGACTACCCGGTGGCGCTGGTCAACTCGGTGAACCCCTTCCGCATCCAGGGCCAGAAGACGGCCTCCTTCGAGATCTGTGACGTGCTGGGCCGGGCGCCCGACGTGCACTGCATCCCGGTCGGCAACGCCGGCAACATCACCGCCTACTGGATGGGCTACCAGGAGTACGCCGCGGACGGGATCGTCAGCTCGACTCCGCGGATGTTCGGCTTCCAGGCCGCGGGTTCCGCTCCGATCGTCAACGGCGCGCCGGTGCTGCGGCCCATGACGATCGCCACTGCGATCCGGATCGGCAACCCCGCGTCGTGGACGCAGGCCGAGCAGGCCCGCGACGAGTCCGGCGGCCTGATCGACGCGGTCACCGACAAGCAGATCCTCGAGGCGTACCGGCTCGTGGCGCGCTCCGAGGCCGTCTTCGTCGAACCGGCCTCGGCGGCGAGCGTTGCCGGGCTGCTGGCCACTGCGGCCGACGGGCGGCTGCCGAAGGGCTCCACCGTCGTCTGCACGGTCACCGGCAACGGTCTCAAGGACCCGGAGTGGGCGATCTCGGGCGCCCCCAAGCCGATCACCGTCCCGGTGGACAGCTACGCGGCGGCCGTCAAGCTCGGCCTGGCCTGACACATGGCCAAGCCGGTGTTCCGTGCCGGGTCGGTACACATCCGCACCCCGGCCACCAGCGCCAACCTCGGCCCGGGCTTCGACGCCCTTGGGCTGGCCCTCGACCTGCACGACGACGTGGTGGCCGCCATCAGCGACGACGGCCTGCAGGTCGACGTCGCGGGGGAGGGCGAGCAGCTGCCCCGCGACGAGTCGCACCTCGTCATCCGTGCCATGCGGGCCACCTTCGACCGCCTCGGAGGCCAGCCCCGCGGCATCGACCTGACCTGCGCCAACCGCATTCCCCACGGTCGCGGCCTCGGCTCCTCCGCCTCGGCGATCACTGCCGGCATCCTGCTGGCGCGCGGGCTCGTGCTGGGCGGTGAACAGGCGCTGCCGACCGCGGCTGTGCTGGCGCTGGCCACCGAGCTCGAGGGGCATCCGGACAACGTCGCGGCCTGCATCCTCGGCGGCCTGACCGTGGCCTGGACCAGCGATGGCACCGGACGGGCCGTCCGGGTCGAGGGCGTCACCGGGGTGCTGCCGGTGGTGGCCATCCCACCCTTCGAGGCGTCGACGAAGACCGCGCGGGGCCTGCTGCCAGAGTCGGTGCCGCACGCCGACGCCGCCTTCAACGCCGGCCGGGCCGCCCTGCTGATCGCCGCCCTCACCGGCGCCCCGGAGGCCCTGCTCGCCGCCACCGAGGACAGGCTGCATCAGCCCTACCGCGTGCCGGCGATGGCGGAGTCCGCCGCACTCGTGGCCGCCCTCCGTGCCTCCGGGCACGCCGCCGTCGTCTCCGGTGCCGGTCCGACGGTGCTGATCCTGGCTCGAGATCAAGTCGAGGTCCACTCGCTCAGCCCCCTGATCCCCGAGGGTTGGCGCGCTCAGGCCCTGGGGATCACGGCCGGCGCGCACGTCGTCTGAGCCGGTCTCGATCATGTTTCGTGCCAGGACAACCGTCTCCGGCCCGCGAAACCGGCCCTGCCAGCACAGAACGTGATCGATCACGCGAATGGTGGGAATACGACGCGCCGAGGTGGGTGTTGCTGCCTGTGAGTCGAACGTCTAGGCTCACCGATGTCAGCTCAGGCACCGTTTTCACGGCAGGGCCGAGCTCGTCCCCAAACCAGCGTTGTACCGGTAGTCACCGGGCGTACAGGGCTGACCCCCCTCGACCACATAGTCGGGGGACTGAGAGCTCGCTGAGCTATGGGCCTGCTCTCTCGTTACGGCCGCCCCGTCGGTGAAATCACCCGGGCGGCCACTTCGGAAGGATCCGACACCACAGTGACAGACACCCAAGAGCAGATCCCGGCTGCGGCGACACAGGAGAGCGGCGCCTCGAACGCCAGCCCCGCCGCTTCGGAGACTGCGAGTGCACCGCGCGCCAAGCGTGGCTCGCTCAGCACGATGCTGGTCCCTGAGCTCCAGAAGGTAGCCAGCGGCCTCGGCCTCAGCACCGCCAAGATGAAGAAGAGCGACCTCATCGCGGCCATCCAGGCTGCCCAGACCGGCGGCTCGTCCAGTGCCGACTCCCAGCCCGCACGCGCCGCGCGCCGATCCTCGGCCTCCGCCCCTGTCGACGAGAGCGCGCCGGCTGCTGTCGACGGCCAGGCCGCGGCCGGCGAGACGGCTGAGCGTGAGCCCCGCTCCGACCGCGAGCAGCGTCCCCGCCGCGAGAATCGTGAGCCCCGCTCCGACCACGAGAACAACGGGCCGCGTGCCGAGAGTGAGCCCCGCTCCGAGCGTGAGCCCCGTGCTGACCGCGAGAACAGCGAGCCCCGCGCCGACCGTGAACCCCGCGCCGACCGTGAGCCCCGGTCCGACCGCGAGAACAGCGCCGACCGTGAGTCCCGCTCTGAGCGTGAGCCCCGTGCCGACCGTGAGAATCGTGCCGACCGGGAGAATCGCGACCAGAACAACGGTGGCGGCCAGAACGGCCAGAGCCGTCAGAACGGTGCCGGGCAGCACAACCCGAACCGCCAGAACGCCGGGGCTCAGAACGGCCAGAGCCGCCAGAATGGCAACAACGGCAACGGCACCGGAAATCTGGCTAACCCGAACCGCCAGGCCAACGGCGGTGGCAACCAGAACGGGAACCAGAACGGCAGCCAGAACGGCGGCAACCAGAACGGCCCGCAGACCAACCAGGGTGGCGGCCAGTACGACGACGATGACGAGTTCGGCGGCGCCCGCCGGGGCCGTCGCTACCGTGACCGTCGCGGCCGTAACCGTGAGCGCAACGGTGGCGGCCAGGGCGGTGGCCCGAACAGCGATGTAGAGCCCACAGTCTCCGAGGATGATGTCCTGATCCCGGTCGCCGGCATCCTGGACGAGATCCCTGAGAAGAGCACGTGGTTCGTCCGTACCGGTGGCTACTACGCCAGCAACGAGGACGTCTACGTCGCCAACTCCTACGTCCGCAAGTTCGGCCTGCGCCGCGGTGACGCCGTCACCGGTGCGATCAAGCAGCCGCCGGCCGGTGAGCGTCGTGAGAAGTACAACCCGCTTGTGCGCCTGGACTCGGTGAACGGCAAGGATCCGGAGCTGGCGAAGAACCGCGTCGAGTTCACCAAGCTGACCCCGCTCTACCCGCAGGAACGGCTGCGGCTGGAGACCGAGCCGCACATCCTCACCACCCGTGTCATCGATCTGGTGATGCCGATCGGCAAGGGCCAGCGCGCGCTGATCGTCTCCCCGCCGAAGGCCGGCAAGACGATGGTGCTGCAGGCCATCGCCAATGCGATCGCCACGAACAACCCTGAGGTTCACCTCATGGTCGTGCTGATCGACGAGCGGCCCGAAGAGGTCACCGACATGCAGCGCTCGGTGAAGGGTGAGGTCATCGCCTCGACCTTCGACCGGCGCCCGCAGGATCACATCACCGTCGCCGAGCTCTCGATCGAGCGCGCCAAGCGGCTGGTCGAGATGGGTCACGACGTCGTCGTGCTCCTCGACTCGATCACCCGCCTGGGCCGGGCGTACAACCTGGGGGCTCCGGCCAGCGGTCGCATCCTCTCCGGTGGCGTCGACTCCACGGCGCTGTACCCGCCGAAGCGCTTCCTCGGCGCCGCACGCAACATCGAGAACGGTGGCTCGCTCACCATCCTCGCCACGGCCCTCGTCGAGACCGGTTCGGCCGGTGACACCGTGATCTTCGAGGAGTTCAAGGGCACCGGCAACGCCGAGCTCAAGCTCGACCGCAAGATCGCCGACAAGCGCATCTTCCCGGCCGTGGACGTCGACCAGTCCTCCACGCGCAAGGAGGAGATCCTCCACTCGCCGGAGGAGCTGGCGGTCACGATCAAGCTGCGCCGGGTGCTCCACGAGCTGGAGAGCCAGCAGGCCATCAACCTCCTGCTCGACCGGCTCAAGAAGTCGCGGACCAACATCGAGTTCCTGATGCAGATCGCGAAGACCGCCCCCGGCGAGTAGGCGTGAACACCGGCCACCCGGTCGGCGTTACATCGCTGTTTTGGTAGGTCGGCCCCCAGGCTGGCAGACTGTCGTCAGACAAACCCGGCTCCGGTTCACGCCATCTACCCCGCACGACGGGGCGGCGACCC
>JAOPUX010000201.1 GCA_025963285.1 Jatrophihabitans sp. | reverse complement strand
GTGCTCGCACACGTCGAAACCGATCTCGACCGATCAGCGATCCAGCACCCGTACCTCCGGGGTGCCGCAGCACTGCGTCGGGACCTCCCGCAGTAGGCCGGCTCGGTAGCCGGCCCTCGGTGAGGTCTCGCTGCGGGCCCGACCAACCGGACCGACCAACCGGACCGACTAACCGGACCGACCACCCGGACCGACCAACCCGGAGCGCGTTCGACCAGAGCTGATCCCCAGCCAGAGACCCGGAACAGCTGCTCGACTAAGCCTGCACTGCAGCTGTAGACGGTTCGCGTGGCCACCGGCCGGCTTCGCGGTACCGCTGATCCGCGCCGCCCGCTCTGGCGCGCGGCCGTCGGTTCGGCCGGATTCGGTAGGTAGCCGCCGTTTGGGTCCGTATCCTGGGAAGGGCCCGCTCCACCGCCGGGCCACTCATCGCCCGCCGCCGTCCGGCGTCGCAGGGCGCCCAGCCGAGGAGTTCATCCGCAGTGTCCGAGCAGCCCATGCCCGAGCCGACTCTGTCCGCAGCCGGCACAGCCCCTCAGCTCAGCGGCTCTGAGTTCAGCGGGGTGGTGGCCCTCGACGGGCCGTCCGGCACCGGCAAGTCGACGGTGGCTCGCGGCCTGGCGCGTCGGCTCGGCGCCCGCTACCTCGACACCGGCGCGATGTACCGTGCCGCCACGCTGGCTGTCCTGCGCGCCGGGATCGTCCCCGACGCGGACGACGCCGCCAGCGCGTTGCAGATCACTCAGACAGTGGAGGCGGCCCGGATCACGATCTCCACCGATCCCGACGGCGTCTCCGTGCAGCTCGGCGGGGAGCCGATCGACGCCGAGATCCGCGGGGGAGCGGTCACTGCGGCGGTCAGTGCCGTCGCCGCGGTACCGGCCGTCCGGGTCATGCTCGTCGACGCCCAGCGTGAGCTGATCGGCGACGGCGGCATCGTGGTGGAGGGTCGCGACATCGGTTCGGTCGTCTGGCCCACGGCGCGTCCCAAGGTGTACCTCACCGCCAGTGCCGAAGCCCGGGCCGCCCGGCGCGCCGGCGAGCTGGGCAAGCAGAGCGACCTCGCCGCCGTGGCGGCCGACATCGACCGTCGGGACCGGCTGGACAGCGGCCGGGCCGCGAGCCCGCTGACGCAGGTCGACGACGCGGTCGAACTCGACACCACCCATCTCAATATCGATGAGGTCATTGATCGGCTTGTCGACATAACGATCGGCGTTGCGCCGCGGACGGAGCACGACGATGACTGAGTTCGACGACCCGGACCTGATCGCGGCAACAGAGACGGCTGACGAGGGGCCCGTTGTCCGCCAGCCCGTCGTCGCCGTCGTCGGTAGGCCCAATGTCGGCAAGTCGACGCTGGTCAACCGCATCCTCGGTCGCCGCGAGGCTGTGGTGCAGGACATCCCCGGCGTCACCCGTGACCGCATCGCCTACGACGCGCTCTGGGGCGGGCGGCGCTTCACCCTCGTCGACACCGGCGGCTGGGAGCCTGACGCCCGCGGCCTGCAGGCGATGGTCTCGGCCCAGGCTGAGCGTGCGGTGGCCACTGCCGATCTGGTGCTCTTCGTCGTCGACGGACGCACCGGCGCCACCCAGACCGACCTCGTGGTAGCTCGCACGCTGCGCCGCAACGGGCCGCCGGTCATCCTCGCCGTCACCAAGATCGACGACGAGCGGGGCGAGCCCGACACCGCCGAACTCTGGTCGCTCGGTCTCGGGGAGCCGTACGCGGTGAGTGGGCTGCACGGCCGCGGCAGCGGCGATCTGCTCGACGCGATCCTGGAGGCGCTGCCGGAGACGCCCGCCGAGGACGACGTCCCCGCCGGTCCGCGCCGGGTCGCGTTGATCGGCCGGCCCAACGTCGGCAAGTCCAGCCTGCTCAACCGCCTTACCGGCGAGGAGCGATCGGTGGTCGACTCGGTGGCCGGCACCACCGTCGACCCGGTCGACAGCCTGCTGGAGCTAGACGGAGAGACTTGGCGATTTATCGACACCGCTGGGCTGCGCAAGCGGGTCAACCAGGCGAGCGGCATGGAGTACTACGCCAGCCTGCGTACCGCCGCCGCGATCGAGGCTGCCGAGGTAGCAGTGGTGCTGCTCGACGCCTCGGAGCGGCTCAGCGAGCAGGATCAGCGGGTGATCACTGACGTGGTCGAGTCAGGGCGCGCGCTCGTGCTCGCGTTCAACAAGTGGGACCTCGTCGATGAGGACCGCCGCCTGCAGCTCGAGCGGGAGATCGACCGCGACCTCGCCCGGGTGGCCTGGGCGCCCCGGATCAATGTTTCGGCCAAGACCGGGCGGGCGGTCGAGAAGCTGGCCCGCGAGCTGCGCGTCAGCCTCACCTCCTGGGATCAGCGCATCTCCACCGGCCGGCTGAACAACTGGCTCACCGAGGTGGTGGCCAAGACCCCACCGCCGCCGCGCGCCGGACGGGCGCCCCGGGTGCTCTTCGCGACCCAGGCCGACACCCGGCCGCCACGCTTCGTCCTCTTCACGACCGGGTTCCTCGAGGCCGGCTACCGCCGTTTCATCGAGCGCCGCCTGCGTGAGGACTTCGACTTCACCGGAACGCCCCTCGAGATCTCGGTGAAGGTCCGCGAGAAGCGAACCGGCCGGGACAAGAAGTAACAGCGGTGAGGACGACCCCGCAGCTGCGATAAGGTTGTCGAGCTTCATGCATGACCGGGACGTGGCGCAGCTTGGTAGCGCACTTGACTGGGGGTCAAGGGGTCGCAGGTTCAAATCCTGTCGTCCCGACAGGTCATAGGCCAGGAAATACGGGGCCTCCGAGGGTCTCACCCGCACTGGGTGAGGCCCTCGATCCGTCTCATGTAGCAACCGGTGTAGCAACGTCATTTCAAATCGTCCCCGATGCGGCGCCTGGCCGCGCTGACCGATTCGTCGACGTTCGTCAGGTCTCCCCCCACAAACTCGACACAGGCACCTGCGTCCGGGTGCTCATAGAAGACCGCCCAGCCAGCCCCAAAATCGGGGTAGCTGTCGTACCACGCAAGGAGCGGAATGTTCTCCCGGGCCTGCACAGCTTCGTGCTCCGGCGCGAAGCTGACATCGATCGGTCCCTCATAGTCAGTCATGTTCCCTACAGTCCCATCGCTTTGGACAGCGCGTTGGCCGCTTCTTGGGCCGCGTTGTCGCTGACGTGCTGGTAGATGTCGCCGGTGATCGACACCGACGAGTGGCCGAGCATCTCGCTGACGGTCTTGAGTCCGATCCCGACCTCAAGCAGCGCGGACGCCGCCGAGTGCCGCAGGGTGTGGACCGAGACGCCGCTGAACTTCGCCTTGTCAGCGGCCGAGCCGAGCGCCCGGAGCAGGTTCCGCGGGTCCATCGGCTGGCCGGCCTCGGTCGTGAAGATGAAGTTGCCCTCGGTCCACTGGTTCGCCGCGCGCAGCCGTTCGCCGATCTGAGTCTTCCGGTGCGCCGTCAGCAGCTTGACGAGCGCGGGAGAGAGCCGGATCGACCGCCGCGACCGCTGAGTATTCGTCTCCGTCACTACGAGCTCTCCGTTGATCCTGGCGAGCGTGCCCCGGACCCGCAGCGTGCCCGCCTCGAGGTCGACGTCATCCCACCGCAGCGCGAGGGCCTCGCCGCGGCGTAGTCCGGTACCGGCGATCAGTGCCAGCGGCGCCCAGAACCTCGACGTCTTCGCCTTGTCGAGCAGGACCGCGACGTCGGCGGGGGACAGGTAGTGCGCCTCGGTACGGGCGACCCCAGGGCGGGGAACCACGATGGCCGGGTTCTTGGCCAGCAGCCCGTCCCGCACCGCCGCGTCCAGCGCGGACCGCAGCACCGTGTACGTGCACCGGATGGTTGAGTCGGCAAGCTTCCGGTCGTTCCGCATCGTCAGGATCAGCGTCTCGATGTCGGTCGGCCGCAGCTTGTCCAGGCGGAGAGCACTGAACGGCTCGGGCTCGAGCTGCTTGCGGGCCAGCGTCGAGTAGAGCGTCTTCGTCGATTGCTTCCGTGACGAGGCCTCAAGGGTCGTCTTGCGCCACTGCTCGACCCACGCCGCCACTGTCGAGGTGGCATCCTTCACCGGGCCGCCGTCCTCGATCCGCTCCGTCGCCGCCTTGAGCTTGGCCTTCACCTCGGTGCGGGTCTTGCCGTAGAGCACGGTCCGCTTCCGGCGACCCGTCACCGGGTCGTCGTGCACCACCGCGGCACACCACCGGCCATCGCTCTCCCGCTGGTAGATCCCACCCTCACCGTTCGCACGCTTAGTCATCTTCCACTTCCGTTCCGGCTAGCAAGGCCCTTGCGTGTGCAGTGAGTTCGCCTCCGCGACGACCTTGAAGGGTTGACGAGAAGAGAGGCGGGACCGTGTGCCTGGCCCAGAAAAGCAGGTTGCGGATGGCGGACCTGCTCATGTGCTGGTCGCGAGCTACGTCATCGAGCGTTCGCCCGCCGGCGAACGCATCCTCGATGGAGCGAAGAATCTCCAACTTCTGGGAGAGGCTCCGCGACGGTGGGCGGCCTGCCTTACTCGGAGCGCCGCGCCCGGTAAGGGCCTCGGTCAGTGATGCACGTCGGCCTGGCGCGACCGTCTCCCAGAACTCATCGACGACATTGGGCTCTCCTGACAGTTTGGTGCGCGCCTGAGTGAGCAGCTTGGCTTGCGATGCCTCCTCGAACACTCGGCGTGGGATACCTACAGGTCCAACGGACTCTCGGATCCAAACCTCCTTTCGCCCGTCGCGCTGCACGTCCTGCTGCATCTCGTAAAGAACCTTGTCCGCAGCCAGCTGCGAGCTAAAGGCCCCCGGGCGCTCACGAACGACATGGACCCGGTAGTCGACGCAAACAGGCTCCGCAGCGGGGGCCGCGACAAACGTCGCCAGAACAACCCATCTGACGTGCCCCCGTTTGTCCCGCACGAATGCGCTGATCTTTACCGGCTCGGTCAATTCGCGCTCCAAAGTGTGTCCTTCGCGGATATACAGATAGTTGTACAGCTGTCCTTGAATGTCAATACGCACCGGGACTCGTCGTGAGGTCTCGGGGGATCGAAGGGGACAGGGAATGACCGAACGACTACTGCACTCGATCGAAGAGGCGCAGATGAGCTTGGGCGGCTACAGCCGCAGCGGGATCTACCGGCTGGCCGCAGCGGGCGAGATCGACTTCGTACACATCGGCCGACGCGCCTTCGTGACGGCCGAGTCGCTGCGCGCCTACGTCCAGCGACTGGCCGGGGAAGCGGCCTGATGTCGGCCGAACATGACAGAGGGCGCCCCCGCCAGGAAAGCGCCCCCATGGTCACCGAATCTGATTCTCAGTATGGCCGCCGTCCGCTGGTGATGCCGGAGCCACGCCCGTGGACGCAGTGGCGGGCCAGCCGCGCGAAGTGGGCCACCGCGATCCGCTGCGTGCCGCTGCCCGATGGCCGGCGTGATCCTGACGAACCGTCCGGCGACATCGCGGTCGACGCCAGGGACGCCGTGGTGACCGCGCTCGCGTTCGGCCTTACGGCTGAGCAGATCGAGGCCGAGCGGCAACGGTTGATCGCCCTGGGCTGGTTCATGGGCGAGACCGTCGCCGTGTTGGGGCCGGTGGCCGCATGACCGCCGCGGAGATCGCCGAGGTCGAAGAAGACATCGCGGTCCTGACGAGCGTCGAGGAGGCACGGCGCGATGAGCTCGAGGAGGAGATCACGGGCGCCTTCGCCGACGTCGCGGCGTCGTTCGTCCGGGCCGGTGCAGCGCTCACCGAGATCCGCGACTCGAAGCTGTACAAGGCCACTCACCGGGACTTCGGCGCCTACATCGAGGATCGGTGGAACATCAGCCGCCCTCGTGGATATCAGCTGATCGAGGGCGCGCGCATTGCTGGGGTTTTGTCTACCGCTGGTATACAGACCGCCTCCGAGCGTCAGATCCGGCCGCTGTCCGGGCTCAACGACCCGGCCATCCTCGATGCCTGGGAGACCGCCTCCGTCGACACGATGGGCCGTCCATCCGCTGCTGCGCTCGCAGATGCCCGCAGTCGCCAGACGCCAGCTTGGGGGGCATCTGCCCCCGAAGCTGGTCGGACGGATAGGTCGGGGGCAGATGCCCCCGACCTTCCGAAGGCCCGTCGTCGTGCGCCGCTCGGCGACAGCTTCAAGCACGCGCTGGGCGAAGCCACCAGGAAGGCCACCACACTGGCCAACCTCGTCCGAGACGACCGCTGGCAGGCCAACGTCGACTCCCTTCGCGGCGGTGCGAGGTCGGACCTCGGTCGGCTGATCGAGTCGCTGCAGCAGGTGTACGACGCGCTGAGCGTTGTCGAGGGCCAGACGCTGCCCGGACTCGTAACCGGTGCCAACTTGGCACCGGTTAGCTCGAAGAGCACACGTAAGCCGATCACGGTCACGAGGGGCTCGAAGGGCACCAGCTACGTCGGCTACGACTACGCGGTCGGGCAGGCGATCGAGCGGCTACAGATCCGGGCCATGCCGGACACGAACCGGAAGAACAAACGGCGCGCGATCCCCACTAGCCGTCTAGACGACCTCTGCGCCGCTCTCGAGGCTGATGGCCATCTCGTCGAGGTTGTGGTCGAGTGAGCGGCCGTCGCGGTCTCCGAGACCGCTGGACCGACCTCGTGATCGCGGCCGACGTCGGACCGTCCTGCAAGCTGCTGCTGCTGGTCATCGCTCACAAGATGAACGACCGAGGCGAGATGGACGGTTACAGCCGTGCAGACCTGGCCGACCTGCTCGATGTCCACCCGCAGCGGATCGCTGAACGCATCCGTGAGGCCAAGCGTGCAGGGCTGATAGGTCAGGTCGGCACGACGGGTGGGAAGACGGCTCGGACCGCCCGCTATGTGGCTGTCATCCCCGGCTTCCCGCGTACCGCTGACCGGTACCCGACCGATCGGTCGGGTACGGAAAATCGGTACGCCAATATCGGTACGCCAAAGGTGGGGCAATCCGGGCGCGACGTACCGGTGAGCGGTACGCCCTTCGCGCGCGCGTCAGAGAACGCACGACAACAGCGGCACAAGACCGGCCGCGTCTCACGTAAGAGCGACTCCTCGAAAGGCGGCAGCGACGAGGACGCACGTCGATACCCGTCTCTCGCTGCTGACTCACTGGACCGGTGGTCAGCATGACGACGGACTTCAACATCAGCCCTGACGACAGGGAGCGGCTTCTCCAGGTCGGTCAGAGTCTCGGGATCTTCGGCGACCCTTACGACTGGATGCGGGACGAGTGCACCACCGTCATCGCCGAGTGCACTCGAATCGCTATCGAGGCCGACGCGAAGGCCGACGAGATCCAGGCTGAGCTCAACCGCCGTCGTCGGAGCAACTTGCGGTTGGTGACCGAGTGACCGCGCCGGCAACCGCGAACGAGGTGGTCCGGAACCTCGCCGAGTTGACCCGCGAGCTCCGGGACCGGACCAGCGCCTACCGCGCGGCGGAGTACGACGCGGCGCTGAAGCGGCACGCGGCGAACATGGCTGAATCTAGGTCGTTCCTCGCTGCTGACGGTGCCATGGAACTCCGCAAGCACACCGCCCGTGTCGCTGCTGACCGCGCAGAGGGTGACGCCCTGATCGCCGAGGCGCTGGTGCGGATCTTGAAGGCCGAGATCCGCTCGATCGAGACCCGCATCGACGTCGGCCGCACGTTCGGCGCCACCGTCCGTGCTGAACTCAGGACTCTCGACTACGGCGGCGGGTCATGACCACGTTCTCGTCACGGCAGGCGTACCTCGGCGGCGAGCTGCTCGAGCTGCCTCGGCGTGGGTGTCTCGTGCTCGCGGGAGGTTTGGTTGGGACACGACAGCCCGATCGGCTCGACCTTGTGTCCGCCGCGCACCACGAACCGCAGGAGCGCGTGGGAGCCGCAGACTGGGCACTTCACCCGCACCGCGTGCGGCTCGCTGAGGTCGACCACTGTGCGGTCCTCGCTGGACGTCTGGCCGCTGCCCTGCCCATCGAAGGCGCGACCCCTAGCGATAGTAGCCAGCCGCAGTCAGGCGAACAGGCTCAAGTAGTTGCCGGCGAAGCCGAGCACGAGCCCCGCGATGATGACCTTCAGCGGCCACCCGTCGATGATCCCCGCGCGCTCCACTGCGTCGAGCTCCTGCCTCGCGATCGCAGGACTCTCCAGCGCATGGTTACGCAGATACGTGGCGGGTCCCGGCTCGACGACCTGGCCGTCACGAACGCGCTTCGCGTCCCGCACCAGATTGGCGATCCCCAGCGCCTCGAAGAGGAATGCGACCCCGTAGACGATCGCTGCGGCAAGTTTCATGCCGGGATCGTCGCACCACTGCAGGTGGCCATCGATGGGTAGCGCATCGCAGCAGCCGGGCGCTTCGGATGTAGCCACTATGCATGTGGCGGTGGCGTTGCTGGAGATGGTGAGCACGCATCCCGAGGTCACCGCTGCCCACCTAGCCGACGTGATCCGTAAGTGGCGTCGCGAGAAGGCTTACGAGGGCAGCCGCATCCCCGGCTTCGACGTCCTCGAGCAGGTCTTCGCGGAGCTCGGGACGAGTGCACGACAAGGCACCAGGGTGCAGCACGGTGCAGTTCTTGCTGGATCTGGCGAGGTGGTCGACGGTGAACCCATGACCGACCTACTGGACCGGAAGCAGACCTCGCGGCGGATGCGCTGCTCGGTGGACACCGTGAAGCGTCGCGAGATTGACGGCTCGCTGACCCCGATCCGCAACGGCCGTCTCGTCTTCCACCGCGTCACCGATATCGACGCCTACCTGAACCGGAGTGCCTCCTGATGCTCGGCAGCGCCAACGTGATCAGCATGCTCGAAGACATCGACAAGGCGGGACGGGCCGGTACCGCGGCGGCGGCGGAGCGGTTCAACCGTGCCGACAACTCCGGTAGCCGCAGGACCACCCTGAGCGGGAATCAGCGGGACTTCCTGAGCGACTACGCGAAGGTCAAGCCGAACCCGACGCCGAAGTACAGCCACCCGGCCGAGACTGCTGGCGTCGCGGGTACGCCGCGCACTGGCGCACTCACACCGGCACAGGTCACGTGGCTGTCGCGTCTGCCCACGGACCCGACGCAGATCCCGTACCAAGACGCGCAGACCGTGTTCAGCCTGCTCACCTCCACCGACCCCAAGGATCCCGCGCAGCGTGCCGACCTGCCGCTGCTGCGCTCCGTCGCCGATCCGCTGCGCGCGTTCCACGACCGCAACGCCGCTGACGCCGAACTGGAAGCAGCCCAGACACGCCCGGACCCGATCCCGTCC
>JAOPUX010000162.1 GCA_025963285.1 Jatrophihabitans sp. | reverse complement strand
GGCCGCTGGCCAGCTCCGCCCAGGCCAGGCGCCCCGGCGCGGAGAGCCGAAGCACCCGGCGCGGCGAGCCACCATAGAGCGAGCCGTCGGCGAGGACGCAGGTGCCGGCATCGATGACGACCTCCGCCCCGAGCGGGTACGGGGCATTCACAGGCGCTGAACCTCGCGCCCCTGGCAGGGCTCCGAGCCCCAGGTTCGCTCCGCTCACAGGGCCAACCCGCCGTCGACCGGCAGCACGGCACCGGTGATCGCCGAGCTGCCCTCGCCCGCCAGGAAGGCGATCGCCGCGGCGATCTCGGCCGGTTCGAGCAGGCGCTCCATCGGCTGCTGCGCGGCGAAGTCGTCGGCCGAGTCGAGGGCGTAGAGCCGGGCACTCTCGTCCAGGATCGCCGTACGCGTCGATCCAGGGCTGACCGCGTTGGCGGTCACGCCGCTCGCCCCGAGCTCGGCGGCGAGTGATCGCACCAACCCCGTGACACCCGCCTTGGCTGCGCAGTACGCAGCGATCATCGGCATGCCGCGGGAGGCCGCCGCGGAGGCCACTGCGATGAAGCGACCGCTGCGCGGCGAGGGGCGGCGCAGCAGTGCGGGCACCGCCACCCGGGCGAGGTTCAGCACGCCGCCGAGGTTGATGTCCAGCAAGGCCTGCTCGGTGGCCGGCGGTACGTCCCACTGGGGCACTCCCCCGCCGATGACCCCGGCGCAGGCTATTGCGGCGTCCAGCCCGCCGAGGCGCGACTCAGCCAGCGCCACGGCGCCGGCCAGCGCCTCGACGTCGCGCACGTCCCCCCGGTGGGTCAGCGCGCCGGTGGAGGCCGCGACGGCGTCCAGCTCGGCGGCGGTGCACAGCTCGTAGGGCAGTGCGGGATCGGGATCGGGCGCATCGACGAGCACCAGGCTCCAGCCGGCGGCGGCGAGCTGCACGGCGGTGGCCGCACCGATGCCACGACCGGCGCCGGTGATGATCGCGACCCGCTGGCTCATCGCGCGGCCACGCAGGCACTGACGAGCGTCGCGAGCCGACCCACCAGCACGTCGAGGAGCTCGTCGCCCTCGGCTGCGCTTGCTCCCGACGGGTCGCCCAGCACACCGTTCGGGCTCACCGCACGGACGCCGCCGGAGATGAGTTCGGGCAATAGCTCGGGCAGGGGCCGGACATCGCCGGCCGCCGCGTTGGCGAGGAGCACGCGTCGCGGGGCCAGGGCCAGCTGCAGGGACGTCTCGGTACGCCCGGCATGCGGGTCACCGTCCCAGTGCGCGGCGAACACCTCGACGCGGCGGCCCTCGGCGCGCAGCCGGGCGGCGGCACGGGAGACCGGGCCGGCGTTGCCGCCGTGCGCCGATACGAAGACCACCCGCTGGAAGGTGTCGAACGCCGACCGGCCGAGCTCGAGGAGCAGCAACTCGGTGGCCTCCTGCCCGATCGACAGCGTGCCGGCGAACCCTGCGTGCTCGCCCGAGGAGCCGTACGCAACGGCCGGGGCGACCAGCACGTCCGTCACCCGCGCGACCAGCCCCGCACAGAGGGCCACTGCCACGTCGGTGTCGGTGGACAGGGGCAGGTGCGGTCCGTGCTGTTCGGTGGAGCCGACCGGGATCACCAGCGCGACGCCGGCACTCGCCGCGGCCTGGACCTCCGGCCAGGTGAGATCGGCCAGGTACCCCGATCTCATGGAGAGGGCGGGACGAAGCCGGCGAGCGGGTTCGGATCGCAGGCCGGGGCGTTCCCGGCTGCCGGCGGGTGCAGCACGTCGAGGGCCAGTGCTGCCGGCCGCGCGCCCAGCGTGAGGGCAACCGGCTTGCGTCCGCCGCGCGAGTGGTCCAGCGACGGCTTGGGCGCCGACCCCGCAGCCACCGAGGCGAGTGCTGCCTCGCCGTAGCCCTTCACGCACTCGGGATCAGGACCGTCCAGCGGCAGGCCGGTGAAGAACTTCGCCGCCATGCAGCCGCCCTGGCACGAGTCGTAGGCCGAGCAGGACGTGCATGCCCCGCCCGTCTGCGGCTCGCGCAGCCCGGCGAACAGCTCCGAGGTGCGCCAGACGGAGGTGAAGCCGCCCTCGCCCCGGATGTTGCCCGCGAGGAAGTTGTCGTGGATCGCGAAGGGGCAGGCGTAGACGTCGCCGACCGGGTCGATCAGGCAGACCACCCGACCCGCGCCGCAGAGGTTCAGCCCGGGCAGCGAGTCCCCGAAGGCCGCGAGGTGGAAGAACGAGTCGCCGGTGAGGACGTTCTCCCCGTTGGCCACCAGCCAGTCGTAGAGCACCCGCTGCTGCTCGGCGGTGGGGTGCAGCTCGTTCCAGACGTCCGCGCCGCGGCCCGAGGGGCGCAGCCGGGTGATCCGCAGCTGGGCGTCGAAGCGGTCCGCGATCGCCTTGAACGCATCGAGCTGGCCGACGTTGTGCCGAGTCATCACGACCGAGATCTTGAAACCCTTGAAACCGGCCTCGGCCAGGTTCTGCATGGCCCGCAACGCCGTGGCGTAGGACCCGTCGCCGCGTACCGCGTCGTTGACCTCGGCGGTCGCGCCGTCGAGCGAGATCTGTACGTCGACGTAGTCGGTGGCGGCCAGCTTGGTGGCCCGCTCGGCGGTGATCCGGAAGCCGTTGGTCGAGAACTTCACGCCGACGTGGTGCTCGACGGCG
>JAOPUX010000158.1 GCA_025963285.1 Jatrophihabitans sp. | reverse complement strand
CGACGGGGTGATGAGTTCCCACCAGGCGTTGTAGCCGGCCTTGTGGTTGACGACGTCCGCCTCGATGCCGGTCTGGATCAGGTACCTGTCCGAGCTCGACGCACCGTCCACGCCCACCCACATCGAGGAGTAACCGTTGTAGGTCGTGAGCAGCCTCGGCACGGTGAAGGTGCCGGTGGCCCCGGAGATCCCCGAACCGGTCTTGACGTAACCCGACCAGTTGAGCCAGCTGCTGGTGGCGTAGCGCTCCTCGCCCGACGCGCGGGGAGTGGCTACCACCCGGGCACGTGGTGCGGCAGCGGCTCCCGTGGCTGTCAGTGCCACTGGAGCCGCTGCTGCTCCCACCACGAGGACGGCGGCCAACGCACGACCGGCCCTACTGGCGACGAGTGAGCGCACCCCGTCACGATCGCACGATCGCCGCGTTCTCGCAGCCCGTGCCGGGTCAGCCCACGTACGTCCGGGTACCGGCAGCCAGCCAGGTGACGGAGAAGCCGTCGTGCGACGCGCCAGGCGCGCTGACCGAGTCCTCCCGGGTGTTCTTCGCGTCGACGATCTCGACCGCCTGCGAGGCGGTGAGGGCAGGGTTCGCGCCGTTGACGGTGATGCCGCTGATCGTCACGGTGCCCCAGTTGGGGGCGGTGGAGACGTAGCCGTTGACGTCGGTGTCCTCCTGGATCCATTCGGCCGAGGCTCCCGTGCCGGCGAACGCCGCGGTGTGGGTGGCCGTCCTACCGGTGGTGTAGTCCCGCAGCGTCATCGACCACTTCCCACTGGCGAGCTTGCTGACGGTGGCGTGCATCGAGTCGCCCGGGTGAATCGTGAAGTTGCTATAGAGCGTCTCCGGTGCCGCGTTGCTCGGGGTGATCACCTCCCACCAAGCCCGGTACTGCGCCTTGCCACCTACGACGTCGGACTCGGTGCCGGTCTGGATCAGGTAGCCGTCCTTGCTCGTGGCCCCGTCGATACCCACCCAGGTCGAGGAGTAGCCGGGCGTGCTCGTCTTCACGGCCGGCACGTGCCAGCTCGCCGACGACGAGGTGAGCGCCTTGCCCGCCTTGATGTACCCGGACCAGTTGAGCGAGCGGCCGGCCGCCATCAGGCGCGTATGCAGCAGGCGGGCGGACTCAGTGCGCGTGGCCGCCCTGGCCGGTTGGGCCAGCGCGGCCACACTCAACGCCACGGCGACGACTAGAAGCACGGTGGTGCGGACACGGTTCGGAATCACAGAGTTACCCCCAGCTAGGTCGGATCAGGAGCACCGGACGCTAGGGAGATTCCAGGCACGGAAGGCGAGAGGATGCGCCACTGTGGACGGCCCGCCCGGCTGTGGAGAGCCGAGCCCGATCAGTCATCCGTCCGTGCTAGCAGGCAATTCGGTTGACCCGGCCGCGTAGCGTTGACAAACCGTGGCCGCCGATGACGAACCCGACCTCGATCCAGAGCTCCAGACCGAACGGGCGCACCTGCAGCTGGCCCGCGAATGCCTCGCCGGCATGCGCGTCTCGGCCTCGGCGATCGCCGACTACGGCGTCGACCAACTCGCCAGCCAGAGCCTCGGCCGGCTGCGTGCGGAGCGGCTGAAGGCCCTCGACGCAGAGCCTGACGCGCCGCCGTTCTTCGGCCGCACCGACCGCGATCCCGAGCCTCCCGCCACGACTGCCGAGGTGTTCCACATCGGCAGGCGGCACGTCCGTGACGAGGTCGGCGAACCGGTCGTCATCGACTGGCGGGCGCCGATCGCCCGCGCCTTCTACCGGGCCAGCCCGACCGACCGGATGGGCGTGCGACTGCGCCGGCGCTTCGGCTTCCACGCCGGCCGGCTCAGCTCGTTCGAGGACGAGCATCTCGACCACGGTGAGCAGCTGGGCCTCGAGTCAGACCTGCTGCGGGAGGAGATCGAGCGACCCCGCGTCGGCCCGATGCGCGACATCGTCGCCACCATCCAGCCCGACCAGGACGACCTGGTGCGTGCCGAACTCGACACGAGCCTCTGCATCCAGGGTGGCCCCGGCACCGGCAAGACGGCCGTCGGGCTGCACCGGGCGGCCTACCTGCTCTACACCTATCCCGAGCGGCTGCGACGCTCCGGAGTGCTCGTGGTCGGCCCGAACCGGGCATTCCTGCACTACATCGCACAGGTGCTTCCGTCGCTCGGTGAGGGCGGGATCGCGCAGGCCACGCTCGCCACGATGGTGGCGACGCCAGCAACCGGCACCGAGGCAGCCGAACTCGCCGTGCTCAAGGGCGATCCTCGGCTGGCGGAGGTGCTGCGCCGTGCCGTCCACGGCCAGATCAGCAAGCCCACGTCGGACCTGCTGACGATCGTCGGCACCAGGCGGTACCGGATCGGCGAGCACAGGCTGCGCCGCTACGTCGACGACACCCGGCGAGCTCTGGTCGACGGACTGCGCTGGTCGGTGGCCCGCGACCGGCTGCGGATGCAGCTGGCCGAGGACGTGCGCCGCCAGCGTGAAGACTCCGGCGGCGCTCCGTCGGACGCCGAGACGGCCAAGGTGGCACGCTCGCAGGCGGTGAAGGAGTTCGTCGACGCCGTCTGGCCCGTGCTGACCCCGGCCGGCGTGCTGAGCAGGCTCTACGACGACCCGGCGTTCCTGGCGCGCTGCGCCCCCGGCCTCGACGACGCCGAGCGGGCTGCCCTGCACCGCGTGGCGCCGAAGACGCTGCGCAGCATCAGGTGGACCGAGGCCGACACCGTCCTGCTCGACGAGCTGGCCGGCCTGATCGAGGGCGGCGACACCTACGTGCACGTCGTGGTCGACGAGGCACAGGACCTCTCTCCGATGCAGTGCCGCGCCATCGCCCGGCGCTGCCCACTCGGCTCCGTGACGGTGCTCGGCGACCTTGCCCAGGCCACCACAGCGTGGGCGCCGGGTGACTGGGCGATCACCCTCGAGCACCTCGGCGCCCCCGGTACCGAGGTCCGCCCGCTGACCGCCGGGTACCGGGTGCCCGCCGAGGTGATCGAGGTGGCCAACCGGCTGCTGCCGCACGTCGCCGTCGGCGTGCCGGCAGGAAGCTCGATCCGCTCGGGCGAGGACGCACTCCGTTACGGCTCGGTCGGCGGGCTCGGCGACCAGGTCGCGCAGTGCCTCACCGTCGAGGGGTCGGTGGGCGTGATCGTGCCGGATACCCGCGCGGCGGAGGTGCTCGCCGAGCTGCGGGCGCACCGGATCGAGGCGGCCGCCCTCGACGACGACAGCGACGCCCTCGTCAGCGTGGTGCCGGCGAGCGCGGCGAAGGGGCTGGAGTTCGACTCGGTCGTGCTGGTCGAGCCCGCGCAGATCGTGGCGGCCGAGCCCACCCGGGTAGCCGGCCTGCGCCGCCTCTACGTGGTGCTGACCCGTGCCGTCTCCCACCTCGTGGTGCTGCACGACGAACCGCTGCCGCCGGAGCTCGCCGCCTGACCCTTCGGACTTGCAGCGCGGGTGACCCCCGTCACGGATATGGTAGGAACCCCTGGGTATTTCGCGCGGTACGCCACCCCTGTACCAAACGACATAACTGAGAACGCTTGAGGTGGCCACCCCACCGACGGCCGGACGAGGAGTGGGTTCCATGACCGAACACGTACGCGCGGTGCACCCCGAGCCGAACATGGTTCAGCTGCTGACGCCTGAGGGCCAACGCGTCGAGCACCCGGACTACCCCCTCGACATCACCGACGACGAGATAGCCGCGCTCTATCGCGACCTCGTCCTCGTCCGCCGCATCGACAGCGAGGCCATCGCGCTGCAGCGGCAGGGTGAGCTGGGCCTGTGGGCCAGCCTGCTCGGCCAGGAGGCCGCCCAGATCGGCTCCGGCCGCGCGCTGAAGAGGCACGACATGGCCTTCCCGACCTACCGCGAGCACGGGGTGGCCTGGTGCCGCGACGTCGACGCGCTCACCCTGCTCGGCCTCTACCGCGGCACCAACCTCGGCGGCTGGGACCCGCTGGCCAACAACTTCAACCTCTACACGATCGTCATCGGCGCCCAGACCCTGCACGCCACCGGCTACGCGATGGGCGTGGTGCGCGACGGCGCCGTCGGCACCGGCGATCCGGAGCGCGACACCGCGGTGCTCGCCTTCTTCGGCGACGGCGCGTCCAGCCAGGGCGACGTCAACGAGGCCTTCGTCTGGGCCGGTGCGGGCAACCTGCCGATCGTCTTCTTCTGCCAGAACAACCAGTGGGCCATCAGCGAGCCGGTGGAGCGGCAGAGCAGGGTGCCGCTCTTCCAGCGGGCCGCGGGCTTCGGCTTCCCCGGCGTCCGGGTCGACGGCAACGACGTGCTGGCCTGCCTGGCCGTCACCCGCAAGCACCTCGACAACGCGCGCAACGCCCAGGGCCCCAGCCTGATCGAGGCCTTCACCTACCGGATGAACCCGCACACCACCAACGACGACCCGCGCCGCTACCGGGCCCTCAGCGAGGCCGAGACCTGGAAGCTGAAGGACCCGATCGAGCGGGTGCGGGCCTACCTCACCCGTGAGGCCCGGGTGGAGCCGGAGTTCTTCGCGGCGGTGGAGGCCGAGTCCCTCGAGATGGCCGAGTACGTGCGCGCCGGCTGCCGCGCGATCCCCGACCCGACGCCGGAGTCGGTCTTCGACAACGTCTACGTCGACCTGCCAGACGAGCTGCGCGAGCAACGCGAGGAGTTCGCCTCGTTCGTGAAGTCGGTTTCAGCATGAGCGACATCTCGTCAGCGAATCCTGCGGTCAGCAGCGCGCCGCTCGGGGGGCCTGTCACCATGGCGCGTGCCCTCAACGAGGGGCTGCGCCAGGCGATGGAGGACGACCCCAAGGTCGTGATCATGGGTGAGGACGTCGGGCGGCTGGGCGGAGTCTTCCGGATCACCGACGGGCTGCAGAAGGACTTCGGCGAGGACCGCGTCATCGACACCCCGCTGGCCGAATCCGCGATCATCGGGACGGCGGTGGGGCTGGCACTGCGCGGCTACCGGCCCGTCTGCGAGATCCAGTTCGACGGCTTCGTCTTCCCCGGCTTCGACCAGATCGTCAGCCAGGTGGCCAAGATCCACAACCGGGCCGCCGGCCTGGTGCGGATGCCGATCACGATCCGCATCCCCTTCGGCGGCGGTATCGGCGCGATCGAACACCACAGCGAGTCGCCCGAGACGTACTTCGCGCACACGCCGGGGCTGCGGGTGGTCAGCTGCTCCAGCCCGTCGGACGCCTACTGGATGATCCAGGAGGCGATCGCCAGTGACGACCCGGTGGTCTTCTTCGAGCCGAAGCGCCAGTACCACGCGGCCAAGCTGCCGATCGAGCCCGCGGGCACGCCGCTGGACCAGGCACGTGTGGTGCGTCCAGGACGCGACGTCACCGTGGTCGCGTACGGGCCCACCGTCGCCACCGCCCTCACCGCCGCTGAGACGCTCAAGGTCGATGGCGTCGAGGCCGAGGTGATCGACCTCCGCTCGATGTCGCCGCTGGACATGCCGACGCTGCTCGACTCGGTCCGCCGCACCGGCCGGATGGTGATCGTCCACGAGGCGCCGCAGAGCTTCGGCATCGGCTCGGAGATCGCGGCCCGGGTCACCGAGCAGGCGTTCTACTCCCTCGAGGCCCCGGTCCTGCGCGTCACCGGCTTCGACACCCCCTACCCGCCCAGCCGCCTCGAACACGACTGGCTGCCCAACCTCGACCGGCTGCTCGACGCCGTCGACCGGATCATGGAGTTCTGATGATCAAGGACTTCCTGCTGCCCGATCTCGGGGAGGGGCTCACCGAGGGCGACATCCTCAAGTGGACGGTCAGTGTCGGCGACACCGTCGCGGTGAACGACACGATCGCCGAGGTCGAGACTGTCAAG
Source organism: Jatrophihabitans sp. (assembly GCA_025963285.1). Taxonomy (GTDB): domain Bacteria; phylum Actinomycetota; class Actinomycetes; order Mycobacteriales; family Jatrophihabitantaceae; genus JAOPUX01. The sequence goes on along the minus strand of JAOPUX010000158.1, from coordinate 4,361 downwards.
GCTGCCGTCGAGCTGCCCTCGCCCTTCGCAGGCGTCGTCACCGCGCTGCACGCCGCCGAGGGCGAGACGGTGCCGGTCGGCAAGTCGATCATCTCCATCGACGTGGGCGGCGCGGCGGCCGGCGCGCCGGCCGAGGAGGAGCAGCAGCTCACGCTCGTCGGCTACGGCCCCCGGGACGAGACCGCCACGCCCCGCCGCCGCCATCGACCGCCCGTCGTCGACGCCGCCCCGCCGGCCACCGAGTCTGCGGCCCCGACGGAGCCTGCCCGCCCGGCTGCCCATCGGGTGCTGGCCAAGCCGCCGGTGCGCAAGCTCGCCAAGACCCTCGGCGTCGACCTCGGCTCCCTCGTCGCCACCGGCCCCAACGGCACCGTGTCGCGCGAGGACGTGCAGCAGGCGGTCCAGGCGCCGGGGGCGGCCCCGACCGGCCGCGAGACGCGCATCCCGATCAAGGGGGTCCGTAAGCACACGGCCGCGGCGATGGTGGCCTCAGCGTTCACCGCACCGCACGTCACCGAGTTCGTCACCTTCGACATCACCGCAACGATGGAGCTTCGCGATCGGGTGGCTGCCCGGCGCGAGTTCCGGGACCTCAAGGTCTCACCGCTGCTGTTCGTCGCCAAGGCCGTGCTGCTCGCCGCCCGGCGCACCCCGGAGCTCAACTCCAGCTGGGACGAGGCCGCAGGCGAGATCGTGCAGAAGCACTACGTGAACCTGGGGATCGCCGCGGCCACCGACCGCGGGCTGGTGGTGCCGAACATCAAGGACGCGCACGAGCTCTCGCTCCTCGAGCTGGCCCACGCCATCGCCGACCTCACCGAGACGGCACGCTCCGGCAAGGCCACACCGGCCGACATGTCCGGTGGCACGTTCACCGTCACCAACATCGGCGTCTTCGGCGTCGACACCGGCACGCCGATCCTCAATCCGGGGGAGGCGGGCATCCTGGCCTTCGGCGCGATCCGCCGGCAGCCGTGGGTGGTGGGCAGCGGTGCCGCCGAGCGGATCGAGCCGCGCTGGGTCACCCAGCTCGCGCTCTCCTTCGACCACCGCCTGGTCGACGGGCAGCAGGGCTCGCAGTTCCTGGCCGATGTGGCGGCCGTACTCCGCGACCCGGGGCTCGCGCTGCTCTGAGTGGATCAGGTCCGTGCCGGCGGACCGATTCGCGGCTCGAAAGCGGTGGATTCAGCAGAGAACCTGATCGCCAGGACGCTACGGGTGACGTCCCGCACATGTTAAGCAGATCGCGGCATATTGATTGGCTTTCTTAGGTTACTGGCTGCATCCTATGAAGGATCGTAAGTCGAGAGAGAGTCAAAGCCATGAACCGTAAGATCATCCGCAAGCTCCGCGCACAGCGTGACCTCCGTGAGCTGGACCGCGCACTGCGTACCGCGTCCCCGTCGATGCGCCAGGAATTGATGGCGGCGGCGTCGCGCGACATGCACCTGCTCTAACCAGCGCGGTCGCCGCGTAGCTTCAATGACGTGAGCGACTCGTTGCACGGACCGCGCGTTCGCGCGCCGCAGTACCCCGAGGGTGGCCGGTGGTTCAACACCGACCACCCTCTGTCACATGCCGAACTCCGCGGACGGTTCCAGCTCCTCGACTTCTGGACGTTCTGCTGCGCCAACTGCCTGCACGTCATCGACGAGCTCCGGCCGCTGGAGGAGAAGTACGCCGACATCCTCACCGTGATCGGCGTCCACTCCCCGAAGTTCGACCACGAGCGCAGTGACGCGGCCGTCGGGGACGCCATCGAGCGCTACGACGTCGAGCACCCCGTGCTGAACGATCCAGACCTGCACCTCTGGCGGCAGTACGCCGTGCGGGCGTGGCCCACGCTGGTGCTCGTCGACCCCGAGGGCTACGTCGTGGCGCAGGCCGCCGGTGAGGGGCAGACGAGCGCGCTCGACGCGATGATCGCCGCGCTGGCCGCCGAGCACGAGGCCAAGGGCACGCTGCACCGCGGCGCGGGCGTCTTCGTGGCGCCCGTGCCGCAGCCGACTGCACTCCGCTTCCCGGCCAAGGCCATCGTCCTGCCACCGGCCCGCACCGGCCGCGACGAAGAGACGCTGCTCGTGGCCGACGCGGGCCATCACCAGCTGGTGGAGCTCGACCTCGCCGGTGAGCAGGTGCTGCGCCGGATCGGCACCGGAGTGCGCGGCCGCACCGACGGCCCGACACCGTCCTTCGCCGAGCCGGGCGGGCTGGCGCTGCTGCCACCCGGCTACACCGACTACGACGTCGTGGTGGCCGACACCGCCAACCACCTGCTGCGCGGAGTGCGGCTCAGCGACGGCGCCGTGGTGGCCACCATCGATCTCGCCGCCGCGGCAGCGGGGCTCGCCACGATCACCGGCACCGTCCCGGGCGTGCTCTCGCCGTGGGACGTCGTCTGGTGGGCGGAGATCGGCTCGCTGGTGGTGGCCGCGGCTGGGGTGCACCTGCTGCTGGCCGTCGACCCGGCCGACGGCAGCGTGCGGATCCTGGCCGGCACCACGGTCGAGGGGCTGCGCGACGGACCTGCCCTGGACGCCTGGCTCGCCCAGCCGAGCGGCCTGGCCGTGGACGGCAACCAGCTCTGGTTCGTCGACTCCGAGACGTCGTCGCTGCGCAGCCTCTCGGTCGACGGTGAGCTGATCACCGTGGTCGGCGAGGGGCTCTTCGACTTCGGCCACGTCGACGGGCACGCCATCGAGGCGCGGCTGCAGCACCCGCTGGGCGTCACCCTGCTCGCCGACGGCACCGTGGCGATCGCCGACACCTACAACGGCGCGATCCGCCGCTACGACCCCTGGACGGCCACCGTCAGCACGCTGGCCACCGACCTTGCCGAGCCCTCCGGTGCGGTACTCGTCGGCGAGGATCTGGTGGTGATCGAGTCGGCCGCACATCGGCTGGTGCGCCCGGTGCCGCGAGCCGACCTGGTGGCCGGCGAGCCGATGCGGACGCCCCGTCCGGTCACCGACCTGGCGCCGGGCACGCTGACGCTGCGGGTGCGGTTCGACCCACCACCCGGACGCAAGCTCGACGAGCGCTTCGGCCCGTCGACCCTCCTCACGGTCAACTCCTCGCCGCCCGGACTGCTCGTCTCCGGCGCCGTCGAAGGGCCGGAGCTGACGGTCACCCTCGAGCTCTCCGACGAGGTCGACGAGGGCGTCCTGCATATCACCGCACAGGCTGCCTCCTGTGACGACGACACCGCCGAGAACCCGGCCTGCTACCTGGCCCGCCAGGACTGGGGCGTGCCGGTGCGGCTCACCCCCGACGGCCCACACGAGCTCTCGCTCATGCTGCTGGGCTGATCGACACGGTCACCGGGCCCAGGTGAAGCACCCCGTCGGTGAGGGGGGTGGCCCGGACTCCGCCCTTGCCACGCAGAGCTCGCATCGCGCCGGGGCCGATCACGACATCCATCCAGGCGCAGGGGTTCGCCGGACGGTTGATGTGGAATGTCACCGGACCCGCGCCGGTGTCGAGGACGAGCTCTCGGCCGACCAGCGTGTCGATCGCCAGGCCACGCAGCAGGATATTGCGCCGGGTCTGGCGCAGGTCCGATCCAGGTGGCAGGTTGGCCTCGTCCATCAGCGTCACCGAGGCGTCGCGGTGCGCCTTCTTCCCGAAGTACCGGTCTCCGACGATGCCGAGCCCGGCGCGGAACGTCAAGGTCCCGACGATCTCGCCAGCGGGCTCCGGCTGAGGGCCGTCAGCCGGGCGCCCCGCGTACCGCGTGATCGGCGACGCGAGCAGCTGCACCACCTCAACGGTCTCCACGCCACTCATTCTCCGCTACCTTTCCCGTGATCAACTAGTCGTGGCGGTCGTATCGGACCAGAGCGGCTAGTTGATCACGGAGGGGCGAGCGCCCCGAGCCGGGCATAGAACGCGAGGTGGGCGCGGGCCGCAGTTGCCCAGTCGTAGCCGCGGGCCAGCCGACGGCCGCGCAGTGCACGAACCTCGTCGGGTGCCGCCACCGCCTCCAGCAGCTGCTCGGCCAGCGAGGCCGGGGTCGAGGCGTAGGCAACGGCGGCACCGAAGACCTCGCGCAGCACGGGCAGGTCTCGGGCAACCACCGGGACGCCAGCCGCCAGCGCCTCCATCGCAGCCAGCCCGAACCCCTCCTTGGTCGACGGGAAGGCGAATGCGTCCGCCTGCGCCACCAGGGAGGGGAGCGCGGCGTGATCCACCGGACCCAGCAGCACGGGGGCAACACCGAGAGCGTCAGCCAGCCGGAGCACCGAGGCGCGGTAGTCCCGGTAGTCGAAGAGCGTCTCGCCGCCGGCGATCACCAGCGCGAGGTCGGGGCGCACCGCGTTCACCGTGGCCATCGCCGCCATCAGATCGAGCGTCCCCTTGCG
>JAOPUX010000051.1 GCA_025963285.1 Jatrophihabitans sp. | reverse complement strand
CGTACTTCTCCAGCACACCGGCCTCGTGCAGTGCGATCGCCAGGTTCAGCGCCGTCTGGCCGCCGAGGGTCGGCAGCAGCGCATCGGGGCGCTCCTTGGCGATGACCTGCTCGACGAAGTCGACGGTCAGCGGCTCGATGTAGGTGGCATCGGCGAACTCGGGGTCGGTCATGATCGTCGCCGGGTTGGAGTTCACCAGGCTGACGCGGAAGCCCTCACTGCGCAGCACCCGGCAGGCCTGGGTACCGGAGTAGTCGAACTCGCAGGCCTGGCCGATCACGATCGGGCCGGAGCCGATGACCAGGATGTGTTTGATGTCGGTCCGCTTAGGCACCGGTCACTCCCCCGTTCTGTGGCGATCTTGATGCGCTAGCAGGGCTCTTACACCTCTGGCGCATCAAGATCGCGGGCCTTCGAGCAGTTCGACGAAGCGATCGAAGAGGTAGGCGGCATCGTGCGGGCCGGCCGCGGCCTCCGGGTGGTACTGCACGCTGAAGGCCGGCACGTCGCGGGCCACCAGCCCCTCGACGACGTTGTCGTTCAGGCAGACGTGGCTGACCTCCACCGCCCCGAACTCGGTGGGCGTGGCACCCAGCAACGGTGCGTCGACGGCGAAGCCGTGGTGGTGGGCGGTGATCTCGACCTTGCCGGTGCGACGGTCCTGCACCGGCTGGTTGATGCCGCGGTGGCCGTACCCGAGCTTGTAGGTGCCGAAGCCGAAGGCGCGTCCCAGGATCTGGTTGCCGAAGCAGATGCCGAAGATCGGCACGCCCCGCTCCAGCAGGCCCCGGACGGTGGCCACGGCGGCGTCGGCGGTGCCAGGATCCCCGGGGCCGTTGGCGAGGAAGACCGCGTCCGCCCCGGTGGCCACGACGTCGGCGACCGACGAGGTCGAGGGCAGGACGTGCGAGGTGATGCCCCGCTCGGCCATCCGGTGCGGGGTCATCGCCTTGATGCCGTAGTCGAGCGCGGCCACGGTGAAGCGCTTCTCGCCGAGCGCCTCCACGACGTAGGGCTGGGGCGTGGTGACTTCGGCGGAGAGGTCCGCACCCACCATCTGCGGCGAGTCGAGGATGCGGGCCAGCAGTGCCTGCGGGTCGGTCTCGACGCTCGACACCGCGCAGCGCATGGCACCGCGCTCACGCAGGTGACGGGTGAGGGCGCGGGTGTCGATCCCGCTGATGCCGACGACGCCCTGCGCCTTGAGGTCGTCGCCCAGGGTGCCCTCCGAACGCCAGTTGGACGGGCGGCGGGCGGGGTCGCGCACCACGTAGCCGGAGACCCAGATGCGGCGCGACTCCGGGTCCTCGTGGTTCACGCCGGTGTTGCCGATGTGCGGGAAGGTCTGCACCACGATCTGGCGGTGGTAGGACGGGTCGGTGAGCGTCTCCTGGTAGCCGGTCATGCCGGTGGCGAAGACGGCCTCGCCGAAGGTCTCGCCGACCGCACCGTAGGACTCACCGGCGAAGGTCCGGCCGTCCTCCAGAACCAAGATCGCGCTCATGGGGTAGTGACCCTCTCGTTGATCGCGGCCACCAGGGCCGGGTAGGTGGTCTTGTCGTCGGCGCGGAAGGCCGTGTCCAGCTCCGCCTCGCCAAGGCGCCAGCGGAGCACCAGCAGGCCGCCGTCGCCCATCACCTTGCCGGTGAGCCCGGGTGCCAGGCGGGCGGCGATCCACGTGCTGCTCGGCACGAAGATCGGCTCCGCGCCGTCGCGCTCGACCAGCAGGCCGGCCGGGTAGAGCGCCGCGGCGGCCGCTGCCCGCAGCCCCAGGCCGTCGTGGACCACGCGGTCCTGCCAGCTCGAGGCGAAGGACGTGCCGACGTAGAGCCCCTCTGCCCGCAGCAACTCCTCGCCCAGTTCGGCAGGGACGCCAGGCAGTGGCGCCAGCACCGACTGGCGGGCCATCCGGTTGCGCCAGCCCCGCCGCATGCCGAGCAGGGCCAGCCCCAGCAACACCAGGCAGAGGACGACGAGCACCGCGCGCGTCATGCGCTCACTGCTTCCGCGAGGCCGCTGTCGAGGACGGTGGGGCGGCCCCGCAGCAGCGTGGCCACCACCCGCGTCGGCAGGGTGTGACCGGCGAACGGGGTGTTGCGCGACAGCGACGCCTGGGCGGCCGGGTCGACGAGCAGCGAGCCCGACGGATCGATGAGCGTCAGGTTGGCCGGCTGCCCCGCAGCGATCGGACGGCCGTGCCCGGCCACCCGGCCGATGACGGCCGGGCGCACCGACATGCGATCGGCCACCCCGGCCCAGTCGAGCAGGCCGGTGTTGACCATGGCCTCGGCCACCACCCCCAGGGCCGTCTCCAGCCCGAGCATGCCGAAGGCCGCCTCACCGAAGGCGTGGTCCTTGTCGTGCGACGCGTGCGGGGCGTGGTCGGTGGCCACCGCGTCGATCGTGCCGTCGGCCAGCCCGGCTCGGAGCGCCTCGACGTCGGCGGCCGGGCGCAGCGGCGGGTTGACCTTGTAGACCGGGTCGTAGCCGGTGATCAGGTCGACGGTCAGCAGCAGGTGGTGTGGGGTGACCTCGGCGGTGACGTCGATGCCACGGGACTTCGCCCAGCGGATCACCTCGACCGAGCCCCCGGTAGAGACGTGGCAGATGTGCAGCCGCGAACCGGTGTGCTCGGCGAGCATCACGTCGCGGGCGATGATCGACTCCTCGGCCACGGCGGGCCAGCCGGGCAGCCCGAGGCGCCCGGACACCGGCCCCTCGTGCGCGCAGGCGGAGTGATCGGCCAGGCGCGGGTCCTGCGCGTGCTGGGCGATCACCGCGTCGAAGGGCTTCACGTACTCCAGCGCGCGGCGCATCAGGCGGGCGTCGTGCACGCAGGTGCCGTCGTCGCTGAAGACCCGCACGGCAGCGGCGGAGCGGGCCATGTTGCCGATCTCGGCGAGCGTCTCCCCCGCCAGCCCGTGCGACACCGCACCGACCGGCCGCACGTCGACGAGCCCGGCGGCAGCCCCGAGGCGGGCCACCTGCTCGACGATCTCGGCGGTGTCGGCCACCGGGTTGGTGTTGGCCATGGCGTGCACGGCGGTGAAGCCCCCGAGGGCCGCAGCGGCCGAGCCGGTGGCGATCGTCTCGGCGTCCTCGCGGCCAGGCTCTCGCAGGTGCGTGTGCAGGTCGACGAAGCCGGGCAGCAGCACCAGGCCGGTGCCGTCGATCGTCTGATCGCCGCTCAGGTTCGTACCGACCTCGGCGATCACCCCGCCGTCGACCAAGACGTCGACCGGCGCACCACCCAGCGGGGCCGCGCCCTTGATCACGATGCTCATACCGTCACCTCGCTCCCCGTGCTGGAGTCGGCAGCTCCGGAGAGCAGCCGGTAGAGGACCGCCATCCGTACCGCCACGCCCGCCTGAACCTGGTCGAGCACCATCGAGCGGAGGCCGTCCGCCGCGGCCGAAGAGATCTCCAGGCCCCGGTTCATCGGGCCCGGGTGCAGCACGGGCGCATGCTCGGCGAGCAGGTCGAGGCGCCGCGGCGAGAGGCCGTAGCCGATCGCGTACTCGCGCTCGGTCGGGAAGTAGCCGCCGCTCATCCGCTCGCGCTGCACGCGCAGCATCATCACCGCGTCGACATCACCGTGCTCCTTGCCGGAGAGCGTGGCGTCGAGGTCCCAGCTGGTGGTGCAGGGCCACGACGCCACCCCGGACGGCATGAGCGTCGGCGGGGCCACCAGCGTGACCCGCGCGCCGAGGGTGTTGAGCAGCAGCACGTTCGAGCGGGCCACCCGGCTGTGCGTGACGTCGCCGACGATCACCACGTGACGGTCGGCGAGGTCGCCGAGGCGGGAGCGGAGCGTGTACGCGTCGAGCAGGGCCTGGGTGGGGTGCTCGTGGGTGCCGTCACCGGCGTTGACCACGTGGCAGTCGACCCAGCCGGCCAGCTGCTGCACCGCGCCGGAGGCGTGATGGCGCACCACCAGCGCGTCGACCCCCATCGCCGCCACGGTGAGCACCGTGTCGCGCAGGCTCTCCCCCTTGCTGACGCTCGACCCCTTGGCGCTGACGTTGATCACGTCGGCCGAGAGCCACTTGCCTGCGATCTCGAACGACGAGCGGGTGCGCGTGGAGTCCTCGAAGAAGAGGTTGACGATCGTCCGGCCGCGCAGTGGCGGGAGCTTCTTCACCTCGCGGGTCTGGATCGCGTGCATCTGGGTGGCGGTGTCCAGGATGGCCAGGGCCTCGTCACGATCGAGGTCGCCGGCAGACAGCAGGTGCTTCACAGCTCCCCCTCCTCGGTGGTGGCGGCCTCGACGAGGTGCACCGAGTCGCTGCCGTCCGTCTCTGCCAGGGACACCCGCACCCGCTGGCTCGGCGAGGTCGGGATGTTCTTGCCGACGTAGTCGGCCCGGATCGGCAGCTCACGGTGCCCCCGGTCGACGAGGACGGCCAGCTGCACCGCACGCGGGCGGCCGAGGTCGGCCACCGCGTCAAGCGCTGCCCGGGTGGAGCGGCCAGAGTAGAAGACGTCGTCGACGAGGATCACCGTCTTGCCGGTGACACCGCCCTCGGGTTCGATCGTCTCGCCGAGCGGGCGGACGCCGCGCAGCCGGAGGTCGTCGCGGTAGAGGGTGATGTCGAGCGAGCCCACCGGCAGGTGCACATCGGCGAAGACCGCGATCCGCGAGGCGAGGCGATGTGCCAGCGGCACGCCGCGGGTGGGGATGCCCAGCAGGACGGCCTCGAAGGAGCCGCCGGCCGCGGTAGGCCGGGCGATGTTCTCGATGATCTGGTGAGCCATCCGGTCGACGATGCGAGCCACATCAGCGGCTGCGAGCACCGTCGCCGCCGTGGGATCGCTCGATCCGGACACCGGCGTGCGGGCATGACTGGTCACAGAATTCTCCTTGTCCGCCTCACGGGACGGTCCATTAAAGGAGTGGGTGGTTTACGACCCCAACTCTAGCAGCGCGTCACTCGACCGGCGGTACGACAGCCTGTACGGAGGCCTCCACCGCCATGAGCGTGTCGCGGTCGCGCAGCACGCGGGCCAGGACGCCGTTGACGAAGCGCGGCGACTCGTCGGTGGAGAGGCTCTTGACCAGCTCCACCGCCTCATCGATCACGACCGCCGGCGGGATGTCCGCGCACCAGAGCAGCTCGTAGAGCCCGAGGCGGAGCACCGCACGGTCGACGCCCGGCATCCGCGCGATCGTCCAGCCCTCGGCGTACTCGGCGAGGATCTCGTCGAGGCGCGCACGGTGGGCCTGGACGCCCTCGACCAGCACCACGGTGTAGTCGTTGAGCGGCGGGTCGGCCAGCTTCACCCGCTCGCCGAGCGTCCAGAGGGGGTTGACCTCGCGTACGTCGGACTCGTAGAGCACGTCTACGGCGCGCTTGCGTGCCTTGCTACGGGCGGCCACAGGTCAGCTGTTCACGCGGCCGAGGTAACGCCCGTCGCGGGTGTCGACCTTGACCTTCTCGCCGGTGCCGACGAAGAGCGGTACCTGGATCTCCGCGCCCGTCTCCAGGGTGGCCGGCTTGTTGCCGCCGGTGGAACGGTCGCCCTGCAGGCCCGGGTCGGTGTGAGTGTTTATCAGCTCGACGCTGGTGGGGAGCTCGATGAACAGCGGCACGCCGTCGTGAACGGCGACGGTGGCCTCCATGTTGTCGAGCAGGTAGTCGGCGTTGCCCGCTACCGTGGCCGCCGGGATAGTCATCTGGTCGTAGGTTTCGCCGTCCATGAAGACGAAGTCGGTGCCCTCCTTGTACAGGTAGGTCATGCCGCGCTTGTCGACGTTGGCCGTCTCGACCTTGGTGCCGGCGTTGAACGTACGGTCGACCACCTTGCCGGAGAGCACGTTCTTCAGCGTGGTGCGGACGAAGGCGCCGCCCTTGCCGGGCTTGACGTGCTGGAACTCGATGACCGTCCAGAGCTGGCCGTCGAAGTTGAGGACGAGCCCGTTCTTGAGGTCGTTGGTGGTGGCCACGACTGCGTTGTCTCCTTGGTTACAGGGTTATTTCCCCAGTCTAGACGGCCGCATCGCCTAGGGTCGGCCGGTGAGGATCTCCGGCCGCCAGACGCTCATCTTCGATGCCGACGACACGCTCTGGGAGAACAACATCCTCTTCGAGCGGGTGATCGACGACTTCACTGAGTGGCTGGCCCACCCCACCCTCGACCCGGCGCAGATCCGGGCGATCTTCGACGAGATCGAGGCGGCCAACACCGTTACCCACGGCTACGGCAGCACGGTCTTCCTCGGCTCGCTGCGGGACTGCTTCGCCCACCTCAACGAGCGGCCGGTCACCGACGCCGAGCGCGCGGAGATCGAGGGCCTGGCGGCAGCCCTGGTGCGCGGTGACGTCGAGCTGATCCCCGCCGTGGCCGAGACCCTCGACGAGCTCGGTAGCCGGCACGACCTGCTGCTGATGACCAAGGGCGTGCCCGCCGAACAGCAGCGCAAGCTGGACGTCTCGGGTCTGGGCCGGCACTTCGCGGCGATCAACATCGTGCCGGAGAAGGACGTCTCCGCCTACCGGGCCCTGATCGCCCGGCACGGTCTCGACCCGGCCGAGAGCTGGATGATCGGCAACTCGCCGAAGTCCGACATCCTGCCGGCCCGCGCCGTCGGCATGCGTGCCGTCTTCATCCCGAACGTCAACACCTGGATTCTGGAGCACGCCAGCCTCGACGAAGCCGACCGCGGGGTGCTCACGCTGGACTCCTTCGGCGAGCTCACGACGTATTTTTGAACCATTTCACCGTGTGGGTCTGGTGTTAAGTTCGCTGGCAGGTAACGATGGCGATCATGCCCTCCCCCGCACGGCGCCCTAGCCTCCGCATGTCCTTGATCATCCTCAGCACCGTCGGTGCCGCCGCTGTGGCCGGGCTGGTGGCGGTGCCGTCAGCGGGCGCCACGAGCAGTGCCGCATCCACCACGACGACGGCCTACGAGAAGGCCGTCCCGGTCTGCGGCAAGGTCACCGGCAAGCACGTCAGGTGCTTCGCGATGAAGCTGGTCCGCAGTACCTTCGGCGCCGCGGGGGCGCACGCGATGGCCGCCAAGCCCAGCTACGCGGAGGGCCCGGCCGGCGGCTACAGCCCGGCTGCGGTGGCGACGGCCTACGGCATCACACCCTCGGCCACGACGACGGTGAAGGTCGGCATCGTCGACGCTTACGGTGACACGAGCCTGCGGGCCGATGTGGGGGTCTTCGACGCGAAGTACGGTCTCCCGGGCGAGACCCCATCGAGCCTGAAGATCGTCGGTCAGACCGGCGGCGCGACGCCGACGACCGACAGCGGCTGGGGCGTGGAGCAGAGCCTCGACGTGGAGGCGGTGCGCGGCCTGTGCAACAAGTGCCAGATCATCGTGGTCGAGGCGAGCAGCGCCGGCGATGCCGACCTTGCCACGGCCGAGAACGAGGCGGTGACGTTGGGCGCCACGGTCGTGAGCAACTCCTTCGGCCAGGCAGAGAGTGCGAGCACTCCGGATTCGACCTTCATCGCGGCCTTCGCCCACAAGGGGGTCGCCCAGGTCGCCTCCACCGGCGACGACGGCTGGTTCGACTGGGACGGCCTGAACAAGAACTACGCCAGCTCCGACTCCCCCGCCCTGCCGGCCGCGCTGCCGACCACGGTCGCGGTCGGTGGCACGTCGCTCTACCTCAACGACAACGGCACCCGGGCCAGTGAGACCGTCTGGAACGAGAACGGCCCGGCCGACCAGTTCGGCCTTCAGCTCGGCAAGGAGATGGGCGCCTCGGGCGGCGGCTGCAGCACGCTCTACACGGCCCCAGCCTGGCAGCACGCTGTCGCAGGCTTCAGCGGCACCGGCTGTGGCACCAAGCGGCTTGCTGCCGACATCTCTGCCATCGCCGACCCCTTCACCGGCTACGACATCTACGACAGCTTCGGCTCACAGGGCCTCGGCTGGGAGACGATCGGCGGCACCTCACTCGCCGCCCCAGTGATCTCGGCGATGTGGGCCCTCGCCGGCGGCCCCGCCGGCGTCGCCACCCCGGCGCTCTCGCTCTACGGCCACTTCAAGTCCGACACCACCAAGCCGTACTACGACGTCCAGGTCGGCGGCAACGGGATCTGCGGCACGGCAAGCGCCACCGCATGCTCCGCCGACCTCGGCACCACCGGCGCGGGCGAGAGCCCCAACACCGTCGGCTATGGCCAGGTCGACTGCTACTGGGCCGGCCCCACCGCCACGCTCGCCACGAGCAACGGCCAGTGCCATGCCAAGGTCGGCTACGACGGGCCGTCCGGCGTCGGCACCCCCAAGGGCACCGCGCTGTTCAAGGCGCTCAACCCGACGGCGAAGATCACCGCACCCACCAGCATCACCCACGGCAAGACCGCCGCCTTCAAGGGCACCACCTCCACCGATCCGTTCCCCGGCGGCACGATCACGAAGTACAGCTGGACCTGGGGTGACGGCAGCGCCGCAACGGCCGGGTCCGCGCCGACGCACAAGTACGCGAAGGCGGGCAAGTACAGCGTGAAGCTCGTGGTGACCGACAGCTACGGGCGGGTCTCTCCCACGCTGGTCCACCCGGTCACGGTCAAGTAGCCGCTACTTCGTGAGGACGAAGGCCTGCACCAGCGGCAGGCCCGCGATCCGGTAGATCGTGGCACGCCGGTCGAGTTCGAGGCCGGCGCCGCGGGCCTGCTCCAGCAGCCGGCCGCGGTGCCGGGCCCGGCCGCGGGTGCGAAGCCACCAGCCGCAGAGGTCGGCGAGCACCACGACACCGTCGTCGGCCAGCACCCGGGCGATCTCGCTCAGCCCGCGGGCGGGGTCGCTCCAGTGGTCGAAGGAGAGCGTGGTGACGACGAGGTCGAAGTGCTGCTGCGGCAGTGGCAACGCCTCGGCACGCCCCTGGATCACGTGGGCCCGACCGTCCACTCGCTGACGAGCCCGCTCGACCATCGGCAGCGAGGCATCGACGCCCACGATCTCCAACGCGCTGGGCAGCCGGAGGGTCAGCTCCACGAGCATCCCGCCGGTGCCGCAGCCGACGTCGAGGACGTGCAGCGGCACCGGGGCGGTCGTGGTGGCGACGTCGGCAACGCGTCCGACGATCAGCTCGTGCCACCTGCCCAGCCGCCCCGAGTCGTAGGACTCGGCGCGGCCGTCGAAGGAGGATTCATCACGATTGCGCGGCGACATCCCCTTCAGTCTGACCCATCATCACCGGTCAGCAAGCGTCACCCGACAGCAAGCGTCACCCGACATCGAGCGTCGCCCGACATCGAGCGTCGCCCGACATCGAGCGTCACCCGACATCGAGGTCCGCGGCGATCCAGCTGAGGGCCAGGACGTAGCCCTGCGGCCCGAGCCCGGCGATCACGCCGGTGGCGTGCGCTGAGACGAAGCTGTGATGCCGCACGGCCTCCCGCTTGTGCACGTTGCTGAGGTGCACCTCCAGCAGCGGGGCGGTGAGCATCGCGCAGGCGTCACCCAGGGCCAGCGAGGTGTGGGTGAGCGCGCCGGCGTTGAGCACCACCGGCAGGCCGCGGTCGGCCGCCTCGTGCAGCCAGCCCAGCAGCTCGCCCTCGTGATCGCTCTGCCGCACCTCGACGGCTAGTCCCAGCTCGTCACCGGCGGTGCGGCAGAGCGTGGCCAGCTCGTCATGGGTGGTGGTCCCGTAGATCTCCGGCTCGCGGGTACCGAGCCGGCCCAGGTTGGGGCCATTGAGCACCAGGACGGCATTGCTGGGTGTCGCTGAGCTCATGATGCAGCCACCTCGTCGTACGCAGCGGCCAGCAGGGCCGGGTCGGGGTCGTCGACGGCCACTGGGCGGGCCAGTCCGTCGAGCAGGATGAACCGGATGCGGTGCCCCCGGGCCTTCTTGTCCACGCGCATCGTCTCCAGCAGGGTCGGGAATGCGCCCTCACGGTAGGCCGTAGGCAGCCCGAGGGAGGTGAGGACGGCCTTGTGCCGGTCGGCCGTGGCGTCGTCGAGGCGTCCCAGCAGCCGGGCCAGGGCCGCGGCGTAGACGAGGCCGATGGAGACCGCGGCCCCGTGCCGCCAGCGGTACCGCTCGGCCCGCTCGATGGCGTGCCCCAGCGTGTGGCCGTAGTTCAGGATCTCGCGCAGCCCCTGCTCGGTGAGGTCCTCCCCGACCACGCGCGCCTTCACCCGCACCGACCGCTCGACGAGCTCACGCTCGACCGGATTGCCGAAGCGCGCCGCCCCCGCCGGATCGGCCTCGATCAGATCGAGGATCACGGGGTCGGCGATGAAGCCGCACTTCACCACCTCGGCGAGCCCGGCGAGGTAGTCGTTGGGCGGCAGCGTCTCGAGGGTGTTGAGGTCACAGATCACGCCAGACGGCGGGTGGAAGGCCCCGACCAGGTTCTTGCCACGGTCGGTGTTGATGCCCGTCTTCCCGCCGACTGCCGCGTCGACCATGCCGGCCAGCGTGGTGGGTACCTGTACGACCTTCACGCCGCGCAGCCAGGCAGCGGCCACCCAGCCGGCCAGGTCGGTGGTGGCTCCCCCACCCAGGCCGACGATCGCGTCGGAGCGGGTGAAGCCAACCTGGCCCAGCACGTCCCAGCAGAAGCCGGCCACGGGCAGGGTCTTCGCGTCCTCACCGTCGGGTACCTCGATGACGTGGGCGTCGTACCCGCCGGCCTTGAGATCGTCGCGGACGGCCTCGGCGGTGGCCAGCAGCGTCGGCGGATGGATGATCGCCACCCTGGTGGCCGATCCCAGCATCCCCGGCAGCTCGCCGAGCAGCCCGCGCCCGACGAGCACGTCGTAGGGCGCGGCTCCGGAGACCGTGATCCGGGTCGTGTCGTCGCTGCTCATGAACTCAAGGAACCTTCCTGGGCAGGTCGCGGCTGCTGCGATCGTGCCGGTTGGGATCGTGCCGGTTGGGATCGTGGCTGCTGCGATCGGGTCGGTTGGGATTGGGCGTGCAGCCGGGCCGCGATCTGGGCTGCGACCTGGCCGGGGGTGCGGTTGTCGGTGTCGATGGTGAGGGTGGCCAGCGCGGTGTAGGCCGGCTCGCGCGCATCGGCCAGCGCCCGCAGCCGGGCGGCGGTGTCACCGGCGAGCAGGGGGCGGCTGCGGGCGTCGCCGACCCGGTCACCGAGGGTCTGCAGGCTGGCCCGCAGCAGCACCACGGCCACCCCTGAACCCGCGATGGCCTCGTAGGTGGCCGGCGTCGTGAGCGCGCCACCGCCGAGCGAGAGGATGCCGTCGAAGTCGTGCAGCGCCCCGATCACGGCCGCCGACTCCAGCTCGCGGAAGGCCGGCTCGCCGGATTCGGCGAAGATGTCGGTAACAGGGCGGCCCTGTGCCGCCTCGACGAGGTCGTCGGAGTCGGCGAAGGGCACGGCCAGGATCTTTGCCAGGCGCCGTCCGGTGGTGCTCTTGCCGGTGCCCGGCAGCCCCACCAGTACCGCGCGGGGGGTCACCGGTCCGCGTCCCCCGCAGGCGTCAGCCCGCGCTCGTCGAGGTGGCGCAGGTAGGCCTCCACGCTGCGCCGGGTCTGGAGCACCGAGTCGCCGCCGAACTTCTCCAGGACCGCCTCGGCCAGCACCATCGCCACCATCGCCTCGCCCACCACGCCGGCCGCCGGAACCGCACAGACGTCGGAGCGCTGGTTGATCGCCACGGCGGCCTCACCGCTGGCGGTGTCGATGGTCTGCAGCGCGCGGGGGATGGTGGAGATCGGCTTCATGGCGGCACGCACCCGTAGCACCTCGCCGGTGGTCATGCCGCCTTCGGTGCCGCCGGAGCGGCCGGTGACGCGCCGGATCACGCCTTCCGCGTCGCGGACGATCTCGTCGTGGGCCTGCGAGCCACGGATCCGGGCCAGTTCGAAGCCGTCGCCGACCTCCACGCCCTTGATCGCCTGGATGCCCATCAGTGCCGCGGCCAGGCGCGCGTCGAGGCGACGATCGCCCTGGACGTGACTGCCCAGGCCCGGCGGCAGCCCGTAGGCCAGCACCTCGACGACACCACCGAGGGTGTCCCCTGCCTTCTTGGTCTCCTCGATCTCGGTGATCATGGCCGCGCTCGCGGCGGCGTCGAGGCAGCGCACCTCGGAGGCGTCGACCACGCCCTCGTCACCCGGTCCCGGGACGATGCCCGCCGGTGCGGTGACGGCGCCGATGCCCACGACGTGGCTGACGATGTCGACCCCCACGGCCTGCTTCAGGAACGCCTTGGCCACCGCCCCGAGCGCCACCCGGGCAGCCGTCTCGCGGGCGCTGGCCCGCTCGAGCACGGGGCGGGCGTCGTCGAGGTCGTACTTCTGCATGCCGGTCAGGTCGGCGTGGCCGGGGCGTGGCCGGGTCAGCGGGGCGTTGCGGGCCTGCGCGTCGAGCGTCTCGGCGTCGACGGGGTCGGCCGACATCACCGTCGTCCACTTCGGCCACTCGGAGTTGCCGACGCGGATGGCCACCGGGCCACCCATGCTGACGCCGTGCCGCACGCCGCCGGTGAGCTCCACCTCGTCCTGCTCGAAGGCCATCCGGGCGCCGCGGCCGTAGCCGAGGCGGCGGCGGGCAAGGTCTCGGGCAACGTCGTGGGTCGTCACCTCGATGCCGGCAGGCAGGCCGTCGGCAACGGCGACGAGGGCGGGCCCGTGGGACTCTCCGGCGGTGATCCATCGCAGCACGTCAGCAAGTCTCCCAGACCGCACCAACGCGGATGCACCGCGCCGAAGCGCCGTGGCCTTCAGCGCCGATAAGCGCCGATAAGCGCCGTGGCGTTCAGCGCTAGCCGACGGCCGTGCTGATGTTCAGCGCCAGCACGCCCAGGGTGCCGACGATCAGCATCGGGCCGAACGGCACCGGGGTCTTACGGGTGGCCCGTCCGGAGACCAGCAGCACGACGGCCACGACCGTGCCGACCAGGAAGCCGGCGAAGATGCCGTAGTAGACCGCGAGCCAGCCGTGATAGCCCAGATAGAACCCGAGCACGCCACCGAGCCGCACGTCCCCCAGCCCGAACGAACGCGGGGCGAGGAAGGCGATCAGGAAGAGCACGGCGTAGACGGCTGCACCGCCCTCCACGGCCCGCAGGTAGTGCGGCCAGTCGTGCCGGACCCCGGCTGCCAGCGCCAGCAGCACTGCGCCGGCCACCGCAGCCGTCCCGACGAGCCGGTTCGGCAGCCGATGGTGTTCGAGGTCGATGACGACGAGGGCCGTACCGACCAGTGCCAACCCGAGCAGGGCCGGCAGCAGCACGCTCCAGCGGGCGGCGGCGCCGGCGAGTGCACCGAGCAGGAGCGCGACGGCTGCCGTCGCCCGCAGCCGCGCTGCTGACGCGGGAGCGCCCCGCCACCAGCCCGTCGAGTCCCGGTCAGGGACGGAGAGCGTCAGGCGGGCCAGGTACGGCGACGCGGCGAGGCAGAACAGCGCACCCGCCCCCGCGCCCAGCGCCGTCGTCGACATGGTCTGTGAGCCTACGGCGAGCCCCCGATGCCGGCTCCGACCGCGCCGCCCCGACCATCGCCCCGGGGCCACGCCGCTAGGGCGTCGCTGCTAGGGCGTCGCCGCTAGGGCGTCGCTGCTAGGGCGTCGCCGCTAGAGCAGCGCCGCTACCTCCGCGCTGACTCGCTCGCCGGAGCGGACGGCGCCGTCCATATAGCCCTGCCAGTAGTCGGCCGTCTCGGTTCCGGCCCAGTGGATCCGACCCACCGGCGCGCGCAGCGCCGGGCCGAACTCGGTGAGGACGCCCGGGCCGAAGGTGGCGGTGGGGCCGCCGTGGCTGTAGCGCTCCCTCGTCCAGTCCATCTCGAAGTAGTCGGTGGGCTTGAGGAAGCGCTTGTCCTCGAAGATGTCGGCTAGCTGGGCGAGCACGGCCGCCCGCCGTTCGGAGAGCGTCATCGGGCCGTACTTGAGGTTCTGGTCGCCGCCGACGAAGCCGGCCAGCACGCCCTTGGAGGCGTCCGGCGGGGAGTTGTCGAAGGAGTAGCCGATCGGCCCGCCGACCGTGAGGAACTGGCCGGTGAGCTTCTCCGCACGCCAGAACGGCGTCGGGTAGACGGCCTCGACCTTCATCAGCGCGCCCATCGCGGTGCGCTGGGTGAGCTGGTCACGGGCGGTCGGGAGCAGCGGGGTGTAGTCGAGCTTGCCGGCCAGCGGCGGCGGCAGGGCCACCACGGCGCGCTTGGCAGTGACGGTCAGACCATCTGCGTGGACGGTGACGCCTTCGGCGGTCTGGCTGATCGAGCGCACCACGGTCTTGAGCCGCACCCGATCGCCGAGGGCGGCGGCCACCCGGAGCGAGACCTGCTGCGAGCCACCGACGATGCGTGATTGCTGCGCCCCACCGCGGACGTTGAAGAGCCGCTCGAAGGTGCCCTTCGCGGTGCCGTCACCGGCCGCGGCGACGTAACCCAGGACGTAGAGGAAGGAGAGGTCGCGCGCCTCGGTGCCGACGAGTGCCTCGACGAACGGGCTGAGCAGCGCCAGGATCGCCGGGGCGTTGAGGGAGTTGGCCCGCACCCACGTCTCCAGTGTCTCGGCGTCGTAGGTCGCGGCGTTCTTCACCGTCCACGGAGCCTCGATCGGGACCGTGGCAGCGAGCTTGTCGATGGTCTGGCTCAGGTTGATGATGTCGAGCAGCACGGCCGGGTCCGGCGGCGCCGTACCGAGCAGGCCGGTGTCGGAGTATTTGATCGTCTTGCCGCCGTGCCGGTAGATGTCGTTGCCGGTGTCGAACGTGTCGAAGGTGTCGAGCCCGACCGCCTTGGCCAGCGCGAGGATGCGGTCCTGCGTTGGGCCGACGAACTCCCCGCCCGCCTCGGCGACGTGGCCGTCGCCGATGCTGTGGTTGAGCGTCCGGCCGCCGACCCGGTCACGTGCCTCCAGCACGATCACCTTGTGCCCCTTGGCGACGAGGTTGCGTGCGGCGGTGAGGCCGGAGAGGCCGGCCCCGACGACCACGACCTCCGTCGAGACCGTGGTCGTGCTCGTCGTGCCCGAAGTCGTGCTGGCGGCGCCGGCGATCGCCGGCGCCACGGTGGCGGCGGCGGCCGAGGCGGCGGCGGCCACGCCTCCGGTGAGGAATGCGCGTCTGGAGAAGGCGGGGGTCATGCGCGCCATCCTGCCCACTGGAACGGGTTCTCGCATCTGGACGCCGTACGGAACATTTCGGACACTCTCGTCGACCCCGCGCGTGTTTGTGCGCACCGTCGGTGCCGCGACGCGGTCAGGGCACCCACTGCACGCACAAAGTCAGCCGGCAGCCGCGCTCAGCGCACGTGTTTGTGCGCACCGTCGGTGCTGCGACGCGGTCAGCGCACCCACTGCACGCACAAAGTCAGCGGCAGCCGCGCTCCGGACGGGTCGGTCAGAGACCGGCGTCGGGTGCCGCCGCAGCCAGGGCGGCACGCATCGCCGCAGCCGGCGCCGCGCGCCCCGTCATCAGCTCGACCTGGGCCATGGCCTGGTGCAGCAGCATCAGGGCCC
>JAOPUX010000046.1 GCA_025963285.1 Jatrophihabitans sp. | reverse complement strand
AAGGCACCCGCTCCCGCGTGCAGGTCTTCCAGGGCGCGGTCATCCGCCGCCAGGGTGGCGGCATCCGCGAGACGTTCACGGTCCGCAAGGTCAGCTTCGGCGTTGGTGTCGAGCGCACCTTCCCGGTACACACCCCGGTGATCGAGAAGATCGAGGTCGTCACCCGCGGTGACGTCCGGCGCGCGAAGCTCTACTACCTGCGCGACCTGCGGGGCAAGAAGGCCAAGATCAAGGAGAAGCGCGACATCGTCGCGCGCTAACTCGATCTCGACGCGTCGTTCGCCCCTATGAGCTACGGCGACGGTCCTGCGCAGTCACCCGCCTCGGGGGCCGATCCGTCGGAGCCCGAGTCCCCGGCTGCCCGTGAGCCGTCGCTGGCGTTGAGCGCGGAGGAGTTCCCGGCGCAGCCGGGCTCCCAGCGGGTCGGTGCCGGCGCGCCGCCGCCCCTGCTGTTCCAGGACGACCCGCTTGAACTGGCCGGTTACCGCCCCGGCGACGAACCGGCCTACGTCCCGCGTGAGGTCAAGGACGCCGCCTTCGCGCGGGCGTTCGGGCCGGCCTTCGACCCTGTGCTGGGCGAGCTGCCCGACGCCGCCACTGGCGTGCTGCCGTCCATCGCCGAGCCTGTCACCGAGGACCTCACCACGGATGCGCTCCCCGCTGCTCCGATGGCACCCGATCCTGCTGAGGGCGGTCCTGCTGAGGGCGGTCCTGCTGAGGGCGGTCCTGCTGAGGGCGGTCCTGCTGAGGCCGGTCCTGCTGAGGCCGGTCCTGGTGAGGGCGGTCCTGGTGAGGGCGGTGCTGCTGAGGGCGGTGCTGCTGAGGGCGGTGCTGCTGAGGCCGGTCCTGCTGAGGGCGATCCTGCTGAGCGCGGTCCGGCGCTGGCGGACCTCGGTGAGGTGGAGCTGGCGGCGGCCGACCGGCCCCAGCCCGAACCGACGCAGCCAGAGCAGATCGAAGCGGAGCCGGCCGCGGATGCCGGTGTGACCCCGACCCCACCGCCGACGGCGCCGGCCCCTCCGCCATCTCCGCCGCCTCCGCCACCACCGCCTCCGCCGCCTCCGCCAGGAATGGCCGTAGTAGCCGTGGTTCCCCTGGAACCTCCGCCGTACGTTCCCACCGGCTCGGCGCCCGCGTGGCTGACCGCTCCGTCCACACCTCCGGAGAGCGAGGTGGGCAGCGAGACGGACGGGGCAGGAGACGTGGACGACGGCCGTCCGCTCGGGGGGCGGCACCGTCAGGAGCGTCGCGGCGAGGCCAAGGGCAAGAAGGCCGCGAAGGGCACGGACGAGGCAGAGCCCAAGCAGCGCCGCAGGGCGCCGTGGTGGGAGCTGCCCGCGCTCGTCGGGCTCGCGGTGATCATCGCGGTGCTGGTGAAGTCCTTCGTCGTGCAGCCGTTCTACATCCCGTCGCCGTCGATGGAGAAGACGCTGCACGGCTGCACAGGCTGCTCCGGCGACCGCATCCTGGTGAACAAGCCGATCTACGACCTCAGGGACCCGCACCCCGGCGACATCGTCGTCTTCCACGCCCCGCCCGGCTGGGACGACGGCGAGCCCACCACCAAACCGCCGGCGAACCCGATATTGAAGGCGGCGCGCGGCTTCGGCCAGCTGATCGGCTTCGTCCCGCCCGACGGGCTGGTGCTCGTCAAGCGTGTCATCGCGGTGGCTGGGCAGACGGTGAAGGGGGTCTCCACCGACGGCGGCGCCACCGAGCACATCATGATCAGCGATCACGGTGCCGCCGGGCCGTGGAAGACGCTGGTGGAGAAATACGTCTACCTGGATGCGCCGGACGGCAACGCGAACTTCGGGCCGGTGCTGGTGCCCAAGGGCCGGCTCTGGGTGATGGGGGACCACCGCAACGACTCGGCCGATTCGCGCTACCACTGCGGGCCGAACGCCACGGTCACCACGAACCTCGACCACTGCGACCCGACCAGTAGCACGGTGCCGGTCAGCGATGTGATCGGCAAGGCGTTCGTCATTGCCTGGCCGCCCTCACGCTGGCGGACGCTGGGCACTCCGGGCACCTTCTCCGGGGCGATCGTGCTGCCGCTCTTCTTCCTCCGCCGGCGCCGTCGCCGCCGCGGGCACCACCGCTCGTGACGGTGGCCCCGACCCCGCGCGTCGGTGGACGGCTGCTCCTCGTCGCTCCGGATGACCGGCTGCTGCTCATCCACGAACGCATCCAGGACGGCTCCACGCACTGGCTCACCCCGGGCGGCGGGGTCGAGGCGGGGGAGTCGCCTCAAGCTGCGGCCGCGCGCGAGGCCGTCGAGGAGGTCGGGATCGAGGTCTCGATCGACTCCGAGGCAGTCCTCGTCACGCAGCGCCACTGGTCCTGGGATGGCGTCGTCTACGACCAGACCGACCATTTCTTCCTCGTCCGGCTCCCTGCCGTCTTCGAGCCGGCGCCGGCAGGGCTGACCGCGATGGAGCAGGTCACGCTGCTGGGTTACGGCTGGTGGAGTGCCGCGGAGCTGGCCGTGACGCAGGAGACCGTGGTGCCTCGCGATCTCGGTGCGGTGCTCGCCCACCTGCTGGCCGAGGGCCGGTAACGTCGACCGCCTCATGGTCCGCTCGTCATTCGCTGCCACGGCTGTCCCGCCGCCGAGGTTGATCGTGCGCCGCGACGCCGGGATCTCGGCGTATGAGGCCGCACTCGCTCGCGCCGGCTTCACTGCGGTGGCGGGCGCCGACGAGGCGGGACGCGGCGCCTGCGCAGGCCCGCTGGTCGTGGCGGCCTGCGTCCTTCCACCAGGCAGCCGGGGCCGCATCGAGGGGCTCACGGACTCCAAGCTGCTGACCGCGGCTACGCGGGAGCGGCTGTACGAGCAGGTGGTCCGGCGGGCCGTCTCCTACGCCGTCGTCATCGTCCCCGCGGCGGAGATCGACGCCTACGGCCTGCACGTGGCCAACCTCGCCGGCATGCGCCGCGCGATCGGGCAGCTCAACCCCGCGTCGAACTACGCCCTCACCGACGGCTTCCCGGTGCAGGGTCTCGGGGTGCCGTCGACGGCGGTCTGGAAGGGCGATGCCACGGTGGGTTGCATCGCGGCGGCGTCGATCCTTGCCAAGGTCACCAGGGACGCGATCCTCACCGAGATGCACGACCAGTGGCCCGAGTACGAGTTCGCCAAACACAAGGGCTACATCACGGCCACGCACACCGCCGCGCTCGAGCGGCACGGTCCGTGCCCCCAGCATCGGCGGCGCTACGTCAACGTCCGCCGCGCCCTCGGACTGGAGCCGGGGGCGGGGCTGGAGGCCGAGCTGGAGGCAGAGCTGGATGGCGAGCAGGCTGCCGTGGTGGACAATGGAGCCGACCCCGGGGCCCTGGACCCGACGGGTGCACCGCGATGAGCCTGGAGAGTGCGTGAGTACCGAAGATCTCGAGAACTACGAGACCGAGATGGAGCTTCAGCTCTATCGCGAATACAAGGACATCGCCGCGCAGTTCAGCTACGTCGTGGAGACGGAGCGGCGCTTCTACCTCACCAACGAGGTCGATCTGCAGCCGCGGAACGCCTCAGGCGAGATCTACTTCGAGCTGACGATGCGCGATGCGTGGGTCTGGGACATGTACCGCCCAGCCCGGTTCGCCAAGACCGTGCGGGTGCTGACGTTCAAGGACGTCAACATCGAGGAGTTGGACAAGCCCGACCTCGAGCTGCCGGACGGCAAGCAGGGTTTCGGCGCCTAGCCTGCCGCACCGACCGTCCGCCCCGCGCGGTCCACAGGCGGCCACGTTGTCCACAGCTGCCCGATCGGGGCCGCGCGCGCCTGCAGAAGACGCCATCGTGGCGGCATGCGGGTCAAGGATGCGGTGGGGAACTTCGGTGAGGATGTCGCGGTGCGGCACCTCGCAGCCCTCGGGCTGACGATTCTGGAGCGGAACTGGCGGTGTCCCGTCGGGGAGCTCGACATCATCGCCACCGAGGGCTCGACGCTGGTCTTCGTGGAGGTGAAGACGCGCAGCTCGCTCGCCTTCGGAGATCCTGCCGAGGCGGTCACTGCGGCGAAGGCAGCACGGATTCGCCGGCTTGCCGTGCAGTGGCTGGCAGAGCATCCCGAGCAACGGCATCCCGACGTGCGCTTCGACGTCGTCTCCGTGGTGCGTGTCGGACCCGGCGGGCTGACGATCTCGCACTTCCCGGGGGCGTTCTGATGCCGCTCGCGCGTACGTGGGCAGTGCGACTCACCGGGCTGAGCGCCCAGCTCGTCGAGATCGAGGCCGACGTGTCGCAGGGCCTGCCGGGCATGTCGTTCACTGGCCTGGCCGACACCTCGGTGGTGGAGTCCCGCGACCGTATCCGCGCCGCAGCCCTGAACTCCGGTGCGGAGTGGCCGAACCGGCGGATCACCGTGGCGATGCTGCCCGCCGATGTCCGCAAGGTGGGCTCGCGCTTCGACCTCGCGCTGGCAGTGGCCGTGCTCTGCTGTGCCAAGCAGCTCCGGCCGGCCGGGCTGGACGGCGTGGCCTGGATCGCCGAGCTGGGCCTCGACGGCCGGCTGCGGGCCGTCCGCGGCGTGCTGCCCTCGGTGGCTGCGGCACGAGATGCCGGGGTGCGGCGGGTGGTGGTCTCGCCCGGCAACGCCGCCGAGGCTGCGCTGGTGCCGGGCATCGACGTCCGGGTGGCGCACGACCTGGCCGAGATCGTGCACTGGCTGGGCGCGGACGGGCCGGCACTGCCGGCGGCCCAGCGCCGTGAGGGGTGGCCGACGCCGGCGACCGGACCTGACCTCGCCGACGTCGCAGGGCAGCCGCTGGCCCGCCGGGCCGTGGAGCTCGCCGCCGCCGGGGGGCATCACCTCTTCCTCGAGGGCGCACCCGGCGCGGGAAAGACGATGCTGGCCGAGCGGCTGCCGGGGCTGCTTCCCCCGCTCGACGACGCCTCGGCGGTGGAGGTCACAGCGGTGCACTCGGTGGCGGGGCTGCTCGGCGAGAACGCCGAACTGATCCGGACGCCGCCGCTGCAGGCACCCCATCACACCGCCTCGGTGGCCTCGCTCGTCGGTGGCGGATCGTCAATCGCCCGTCCCGGCGCGATCTCCCTGGCCCACTGTGGGGTCCTCTTTCTGGACGAGGCGCCGGAGTTCGCGCCCCGCGCCCTGGACGCGCTGCGGCAGCCGCTCGAGAACGGCATCGTGGTGCTGCATCGCGGCGGGGGAGTCGTCACCTACCCGGCGCGGTTCCTGCTCGTGCTGGCCGCGAACCCCTGTCCGTGCGGCGCCCCGGCCAAGGAGTGCACCTGCCCGCCACTGACCCGCCGGCGTTACCAGCACCGGCTCTCGGGCCCGTTGCTCGACCGGATCGACCTGCGCGTGCAGATCGATCCGGTGGCTCACGCCGACCTCATCGACGGCGCCACACCCCGCGAGTCGAGTGCCACGGTGGCGCAGCGAGTGCATGCGGCACGCGATGCTGCCGCTGCCCGCTGGGCCGAGTCGGGCTGGCTGGTCAACGGCGATGTACCGGGCGCGGCGCTGCGCTCGTCGGAGTGGGCACTGCCGGCTGCGGCGATCCGACCCGCCGACGCCTACGTCAAGCGTGGCGAGCTGAGCGCCCGCGGCTTCGATCGGGTGCTCCGGCTGGCCTGGACCCTCGCCGACCTCGCCGGCCGGGCCGTGCCCACCGCGGAGGAGGTCTCCGAGGCGCTGTACTTCCGCACCGGCCGCAGCGACGCGTTCGCGGCGTGAGGGCTCGATGAGAAGCGTCGTCGACGAGCAGGTTTTGATCAGTAGGGCCTACCTGAGCCGGGTGTGCGAGCCGGGGTCTCGGGCTGTCTGGACGTTCGTGCGGGACGCCGGCCCCGTTGAGGCGGCTCGAGCGATCCGCCGTGGGACCGCGCCCGATGCGGTCACCGCCGAGGCGGCCGCTCGGCGGCTGAGCGCCGACCCCGGGGCAGACCTTGACGCCGCCGAGCGGCGTGGCGCCCGGCTGGTGGTCCCGGAGTCCGATGAGTGGCCGCACTTCGCCTTCGGCGCGCTGAGCCGGGCCGCGGTGCAGGCCGGGGTCGATCCGACGATAGGTGAGTCGCTGGTGCCACCGGTGGCGCTCTGGGTGTGCGGCAACGCCGACCTCCGCACGCTGGCGACCCGATCGGTAGGCGTTGTCGGGTCCCGCGCGGCGACCGCGTACGGGATGCACGTCGCCGCCGAGCTGAGCTTCGGGCTCGCCTCGCAGGGCGTCGCGATCGTCTCGGGCGGGGCCTATGGAATCGACGCCGCGGCGCACCGGGCGGCGATCGCCGCCAACGGCGTGACGGTGATCGTGTCGGCCGGGGGAGTCGACCGCCCGTACCCGCCCTCGAACGCGTCGATCTTCGAACGGGCGCTGGAGAACGGTGCGGTGATCTCGGAGAGCCCGCCCGGCTGCGCCCCGCATCGAGGCCGCTTCCTGATCCGCAACCGGCTGATCGCCGCGCTCTCCACCGGGGTCGTGGTGGTGGAGGCCGCCGCGCGCTCAGGGGCCCGCAACACCGCCGGGCACGCGCGCGACCTCGGCCGGCCGCTGATGGCGGTGCCCGGCCCGGTGACGTCAGCGATGTCGGTGGGCTGCCACGACCTGCTCACCTCGCCCAGCCACCGCGCGCTGCTCGTCACCGGCTGGCAGGACGTGCTGGCCGTGGTAGGCGCGGTCGGTGAGGTGCTGCCGAGCACCGGGTACGAGCCGCACCCGGCCGGCGACGTCCGCGACGAACTTGACCTGCTGGATCCCGCCTCGCGCCGGGTCTTCGACGGGATGCTCCGCCGCAGGTTCCTGGGGCCAGCCGAGATCTCGATGCGCAGCGGGATGGCGCTGCCCCAGGTACTACGTGCCCTGCCGGGTCTGGAGCTCGCCGACCTCATCGAGGCGGGCCCCTCCGGCTTCCGCGTGGCTCGGCGGCTGCGCGAGCCGGCTGCGCCTGCCTGATCATCGCCTTCCCGGCGACTGTGATTCGGTGCCCCCACCCTGCGTGGCGACTTGCACGCGGAGGGCCGGTCGCGCACGGTCAGTGCATGGCGCAGCGGGCGACGGGCGGGCGGGTCGATCTCATCGCCGTGCGCGCCGCGCTGCCGCCGCAGCTGGGCGATGTGCTGGACCGCTACGAGCGGCACCTCCGGCTGGAGCTGAACCGCTCGGAACACACCGTGCGCGCGTACGTGGGCGACGTCGTCGGGCTTCTGGAGCACCTGCACCGGCTGGGCGGCACGCAGGTCGGCCAGCTCGATCTGGCCCAGCTGCGGGGCTGGCTGGCGATACAGCGCACCAGAGGCGTGGCGCGCACGACGCTTGCCCGCCGGTCGGCGGCGCTGCGGACGTTCACGGCGTGGCTACGCCGAACCGGTCTCACCGACACTGACGTGGGGGCCCTGCTGGCCAGCCCGCGCGGACACCGCACCCTGCCACCGGTGCTTGCCGTCGCCGAGGCCACCGCGGCGATGCAGGGCGGCGCAGGCGTCGACCCGGCGACCCCGACCGGCCGCCGCGACGTGCTGGTGATGGAGCTGCTCTACGCCACCGGCATCCGCGTGTCGGAGCTCGTGGGGCTCGACATCGACGACGTCGACCGTGCCCGCCGCGTGGTTCGCGTGCTCGGCAAGGGCAACAAGCAGCGGACCGTTCCCTACGGTGTGGCCGCGGAGGTGGCGCTCGGGGCATGGCTGACGAGCGGTCGCCCCGAGCTAGTCACCGCCTCGAGTGGTGCGGCGCTGCTACTCGGTGCCCGCGGCGGCCGCCTCGATCAGCGGGCTGCCCGGGAGATCGTGCACCGGAGCATCGCCGGCGTGCCCGGCGCGCCCGACATAGGCCCCCACGGTCTGCGGCACTCCGCCGCTACCCACCTGCTGGAGGGTGGCGCCGATCTGCGCAGCGTCCAGGAGCTGCTCGGGCACTCCAGCCTGGCCACGACCCAGCTCTACACCCACGTCTCCGTCGAGCGTCTCCGCGCGACGTACGCCCAGGCGCACCCCCGGGCCTAGCCCCGGGGGTGCGATTAGCGGGTGTCATTGGCGGGTGTCGTTCGCGCGGTGTCGTTCGCGCGGTGTCGTTCGCGCGGTGTTGATCGCGGGGTGTCGTGCCCCGGTGCGGGAGGCATCAACGGGTTTACGGCGTCGGCGCGCCGGTCAGGGGCAGCAGCCGCACCGGTCCCAGGGCGGTCAGCAGCGACAGCGGGTCAAGATAGGCGGTACCGCGGCGGGCACCCCAGTGCAGGCAGCGGTCCGGCAGGCAGTCGAGGTGCTTCCCGTCGATCGTCGCTATCAGCTGGCCGGCCCGGACGTGATCGCTACGGCGCACCAGCGGCCGTACCGGTTCGTACTCGGTCCGGATGCCGTCGTCGTGGAGCAGCACGACGATGCCGCGTCCGGCGAGCGTGCCCGCGTAGGTGACGGTCCCTGCGGCTGCGGCCACGATGCCTCGACCGGGTGACACCGCGAGGTCGACGCCTCGGTGCCCCGCCCCGTAGCGGCTCGACGGCGCGAGAAAGGGCCGCACCACCCGCCACGGGGCCGGCACGGGTGCCCGGTAGGTGACCGGAGTGGGGCTGGCGGGCGGCGGTGAGGTAGGCGCGGACTGCGGCTCGCTCCGTGGCCGGTTCGCCCCGGACTGGCTCGCGCCGGCCTGGCTCGCGCCGGCCTGGCTCGCCCCGGCCTGGCTGTGGCTGAGTTGGCTGGTGCCGCTCACGCTGCCGCCGACCAGAGCGAGTCCGAACACGAGTCCCAGGATGCGCAGCACCGGCCGAGCATCGCCGCCCGAGCGGGCGACGGGATGCATGGCGGCGCCCTGTTGACGGCGCCCGCCTGTCTTCCACAGCCGTCCGGCCCATCCCTAGGGAGGCACCCCCTGTGTTAGCGGCCCGCCTCGACCCGAGCATGGCTTAGATAGGGAGTTCTTCCGATGTCAGGTGCCTCCTCAGCCGCGCAGTGTCAAGCCTGCAAGCACGAAGACAACGCCTGCAGCACGCAGACAACGACTTGCAGACAACGAGGAGATCGCCATGACCGA
>JAOPUX010000042.1 GCA_025963285.1 Jatrophihabitans sp. | reverse complement strand
GGCAAGTACCTCTTCCGGATCGCCCGCGCCATCCAGGAGCGCGGCCGCGAGCTGGCGGTGCTCGAGTCGCTCGACAACGGCAAGCCGATCCGGGAGTCGCGTGACGTTGACATCCCGACCGCCGCCGCACACTTCTTCTACTACGCCGGCTGGGCCGACAAGCTGGGCCACGCGGGCTTCGGTCCGTCGCCCCGCCCGATCGGCGTGGCCGGCCAGATCATCCCGTGGAACTTCCCGCTGCTGATGGCCGCGTGGAAGATCGCGCCGGCGCTGGCCTGCGGCAACACCGTGGTGCTCAAGCCGGCGGAGACGACGCCCCTCACCGCCCTCGTCCTGGCCGAGATCATCGCCGAGGCCGACCTGCCGCCCGGCGTCGTCAACGTCCTGGCCGGCGGCCCCTCGATCGGGCAGGCGATGGTCGAGCACGACGACGTCGACAAGATCGCCTTCACCGGATCGACGGAGGTCGGCAAGATCATCCAGCGTTCGCTGGCCGGCACCGGCAAGCGGCTCTCGCTGGAGCTCGGCGGCAAGGCGGCCAACATCGTCTTCGACGACGCCCCGCTCGACCAGGCGGTCGAGGGCATCGTCAACGGGATCTTCTTCAACCAGGGTCAGGTCTGCTGCGCCGGTTCCCGCCTACTCGTGCAGGAGTCGGTGGCCGACGAGCTGATCGAGATGCTCAAACGACGCCTCGGAACCCTGCGGGTGGGCGACCCTCTCGACAAGAACACCGACGTGGGCGCGATCAACTCCGCCGAGCAGCTGGCCCGGATCCGCGACCTCTCGCAGGCCGGTGAGGACGAGGGGGCCCAGCGCTGGTCGCCGCCGTGCGTGCTGCCCGACCGCGGCTTCTGGTTCGCCCCGACCGTCTTCACCGGGGTCTCCCAGGCACACCGCATCGCCCGCGAGGAGATCTTCGGCCCGGTGCTGTCGGTGCTGACCTTCCGCACGCCCGACGAGGCCGTCGAGAAGGCCAACAACACCCCCTACGGCCTCTCGGCCGGCATCTGGACGGACAAGGGCTCGCGCATCCTCTCCATCGCGAACCGTCTCCGCGCCGGCGTGGTGTGGGCCAACACGTTCAACCGCTTCGACCCCACGGCCCCGTTCGGTGGCTACAAGGAGTCGGGCTTCGGCCGCGAGGGCGGCCGGCACGGTCTGGAGGCCTACCTCGATGTCTGACAGTTCGATGTCTGAGCCGCGGATCGCTGTGCGAAAGACCTACAAGCTCTACGTAGGGGGCGCATTTCCCCGTTCCGAGTCGGGGCGGGTCTACCCGGTGACGTCTCCGGCCGGCGAGCTGGTGGCTCAGGCAGCCCAGGCCTCGCGCAAGGATCTCCGTGACGCGGTGGTGGCTGCCCGTAAGGCCTTCGGTGGCTGGGCGGCAGCCACTGCCTACAACCGGGGCCAGGTGCTCTACCGGGTGGCCGAGCTCCTCGAGGGGCGCCGCGAGCAGTTCGTCGCCGAGGTGTCTGCCGCCGAGGGCGTACCTGCTGCGGACGCCGCCGCTCAGGTCGATGCAGCGATCGACCGCTGGGTCTACTACGCAGGCTGGACGGACAAGTACGCCCAGGTCGCCGGTGCCACCAACCCGGTGGCCGGGCCGTACTTCACCTTCTCCCTGCCCGAGCCCACCGGCGTGGTCGGGATCCTGGCGCCCCAGGAGTCGTCGCTGCTGGGCTTCGTCTCGGTGGTGGCACCCGCGCTGGCCACCGGCAACACGGTGGTGGTCGTGGCCGCACAGGAGCGCCCACTGCCGGCCGTCTCGCTGAGCGAGGTGCTCGCCACCTCTGACGTGCCCGGTGGCGTGCTCAACCTGCTCACCGGCGTCACGGCCGAGTTGGCGCCCTGGCTGGCCGGGCACCGCGACGTCAACGCCATCGACCTCACCGGTGCCGCTACCGACCAGCGCCGCGACCTGCAGGTGGCCGCGGCGGACAACGTGAAGCGGGTCTACGTGCCCCGCTCGCTCGACTGGTCGGCCGACCCCGGCACGTCGCGGCTCGGCGCGTTCGTGGAGACCAAGACCGTCTGGCATCCGATCGGGGTGTGACGGCCCGACGCCAGTGCGGCACCACTGACTTTGTGCGCGGCTCGGCACGTGAGAGCGCGTCCAGTACCGGCCGCGCGCACAACGTTGCAGCGCCCACCGGCTCCGCTCTTCGCGCAGGCCGCAGGTCGCCCGGTAGGTTGCGAGCTATGACGAGCTCCATCGACGCCGCCATCCTGCCGATCACCCTGACCGTGAACGGTCGCATCGGGCTGACCCTCTGGGCTCCCCCGTGGGAGGACGACGAGGGCGAGGAGTGGCAGGGCTTCCTCGGCGACGGAGCGAAGATCCTGCTCTACCCGGGCACCCGCGAGCTGGCCGCGTTCATCGTGTCGGGTGAGGAGAACGACCTCTCCGACCACCCGGCGTGGGGCTACGTCATGAAGCTGACGCCCGATCAGCTGCGGCCGAGCCCCGAGGACAACTACGACCTCGACGCCGTCTACGAATGGGCAGCGGGCGAGCCGGACCCGGTACATGTGTCTTCGCTGGCCGACGTGGTGGACATGGTCGCCAAGATCGCCGACTGCTGCGACGACGGCGGCCTGCGCAGCCTGGTCGAGGGCACCCCGGCCTTCGCCGAGCTGGTCGACGAGGAGAACACCTACCAGGGCAAGGAGGGGCGTAAGCGCTGGAACGAGCTCGGCGACACCATCGCCTCGAGCTGGGAGCGCGCGATCGGCCGCGTCGAATCGTGGCTGTCCTGGCAGGGCGACTTCAGCAGCAGCGATCTCGACAGCCAGACGATCTGGGACCGCATCGGAGCCGAACCGCTGTCGATCACCGTCCCGGGCGGCGTGGGCGAGAGCAGCGAGGACGTCACGTACCTGACCGTGCGCGGCTACCTCAACCACGACACCGGCGACGACGTCGATGCGGCCTTCATCGGCGGCGACGACACGGTGGCCGTCTTCACCGACGTGGCCGACCTGGCGCAGTACTGCCGCACCGCGACCGAGCACCAGCTCGTGGCTCTGGAGTGGTGGTCAGAGCTCAGCGAGGTCAGTGACGACGCCGACTTCGAGGCCGGCCTCGATGCCGCCTACGACCTGCGCAAGCCCTCGGCGAAGGGGGCCGACCTGCTCCGCGAGCTGGCCGTGTTCTGCAACCTCGACCTCGACCTGTCGGTGCTCGACAGCGGCAAGGTCGCCGACCTCGACCGCGACGACTGGCGCGATCTCGTGCGCGAGGTCGCCAGCTGTTTCACCCTGCAGGACTGACCGGCCCCACGCCGCTGACCGACGGCGCACCGAGGTGCTCGCGGATCTCGGGCACGGTGAGGCGCACGGCATCAGCGGCGTCGTCGTCGAGGCGGGACTCCGCCTGCCGTTCAGCCTCGACGCGGGCAGCGAAGTTCGCCACCTCGTGGTGCTGCACGGCGGCGTCCCAGCCCAGGATCGGGGCGATCAGCGCGGCGACCTGCTCGGCACAGTCGACGCCGCGGTGCGGGTACTCGATCGAGATACGGGTCCGCCGGGTGAGGACGTCCTCCAGGTGCAGCGCCCCCTCGTGGGTGACGGCGTAGCGGATCTCGGCGAGCAGGTAGTCCGGCGCTGACGTCACCGTCTCGAGCAGCTCCGGCTCGGCCAGCCCGGGATCGAGGACATCCCGGATCATCGAGCCGTAGCGGTCCAGGACGTGCCGGATCCGGTGTGGATGCAGGCCGTACTCGGCCGCCAGGGAGTCGATCTGGTTGCGCATCGCGTAGTAGCCCTCGGCACCGAGCAGTGGCACCTCGTCGGTGCACGACGGCGCGATCCGGCGGGGCAGGTCGTCGACACCCATGTCCACCGCGTCGGCGGCCATCACCCGGTACGTCGTGTACTTGCCGCCGGCGATTGAGATGAGGCCGGGCACGACACGGGCCACGGCATGCTCGCGGGAGAGCGCCGACGTCTCCTCCGACTCCCCGGCCAGCAGCGGACGCAGGCCCGCGTAGACGCCCTGGATGTCGTCATGGGTCAGCGGGGAGGCCAGCACGGAGTTGACCCGGTCGAGCAGGTAGTCGATATCCGAGCGGGTGGCGGCGGGGTGGGCGAGGTCGAGGTGCCAGTCGCTGTCGGTGGTGCCGATCAGCCAGTGGTTCTTCCACGGGATGACGAGCAGCACCGACGTCTCGGTGCGCAGGATCAGTCCCGCGTCGCCGGTGATCCGGTCGCGCGGCACCACGATGTGCACGCCCTTGGAGGCACGCACCCGGAACCGCCCGCGGGCGCCGGACATCGACTGGATCGAGTCCGTCCAGACCCCGGAGCAGTTGAGGACGACCCCGGCGTCGACCACCGCCTGCTCGCCGGTCTCGACGTCGCGTACCCGCACCCCGACGACCCGGTCGGACTCGCGCACGAAGCCGACCGCCTGGGTCGAGGTCCGTACCACCGCGCCGTAGCGGGCGGCCGTGCGGGCCACCGTGAGGGTGTGCCGCGCATCGTCGGCCTGGGCGTCGAAGTAACGCACCGCGCCGACCAGCGCGTCGCCGCGCAGACCGGGGAAGATCCGCAGCGCGGCACGGCGGGAGAGATGCTTCTGGCCCGGCATGCTGCTGTGGCCGCCCATGGTGTCGTAGAGGGCCAGCCCGGCCGCGACGTAGGGCCGCTCCCAGCCGCGGTGCGTGATCGGGTAGAGGAACGGCACCGGCTTCACCAGGTGCGGTGCGATCCGGGTGGTCATCAGCTCGCGTTCCCGCAGCGCCTCACGGACCAGCCGGAACTCCAGCTGCTCGAGGTAACGCAGGCCGCCGTGGAAGAGCTTGGAAGAGCGTGAGGACGTACCGGCGGCGAAGTCACGCGCCTCGACGAGCGCCACCGACAGGCCGCGGGTCGCGGCATCCAGCGCGGCACCCGCGCCGGTGACACCACCGCCGATGACCACCACGTCGAAGTCGTCGGTGCCCAATCGCTCCCAGGCAGCGTCTCGATAGGCGGCATCCAGCCGTGCCGCCGCGCCACCCTTCGGTATTACTGCCACTCCTGGCACGCTAGCGCAATGGCACGCAGCGCAACGGTCGTGGCAGCGATCGATCAGGGCACCACCTCGACCCGCTGCATCCTGTTCGACCACGACGCGCGGGTCGTGGCGGTGGAGCAGGTCGAGCACCGCCAGCACCTGCCCCGGCCGGGCTGGGTGGAGCACGACGCCCGCGAGCTCTGGGCGAACACCCGCACCGTGGTCGGTGGGGCGCTGGCCAAGGCCGAGCTCTCCCCCACCGACGTCGCGGCGATCGGCATCACCAATCAGCGCGAGACGACCGTGGTCTGGGAGCGGGCCACCGGCGAGCCGATCGCGCCGGCCATCGTCTGGCAGGACACCCGCACCGCCGGGATCTGCGCGGAGCTCGGCGCCCTCGGCGGCGGAGCGGAGCGGTACCGCAGCAGGGTGGGGCTGCCGCTGGCCACGTACTTCGCCGGGCCGAAGGCGCGCTGGCTGCTCGACGCGGTCGACGGCGCCCGGGCCCGTGCCGAGGCAGGCGAGCTGGCCTTCGGCACGATCGACAGCTGGCTGCTCTGGAACCTCTCCGGTGGCCCCGACGGCGGCACCCACGTCACCGACCCCACCAACGCCTCCCGGACCATGCTGATGGACCTGCGGACCCTGCAGTGGGACCCGGAGATCTGCGCCGAGATGGGGGTGCCGCTCGCGATGCTGCCCGAGATCCGGTCGTCTTCGGAGGTCTATGCCCACGTCCGCGAGCGCGGGCCGCTGGCCGGGGTGCCGATCGCCGGCATCCTCGGCGACCAGCAGGCCGCCACCTTCGGCCAGGCCTGCCTGGCACCGGGCGAGGCGAAGAACACCTACGGCACCGGCAACTTCCTGCTGCTCAACACCGGCGCCGAGCCGGTGCTCAGTGACAACGGGCTGCTGACCACGGTCTGTTACGCGCTGCCCGGCCAGCCGACCGTCTACGCGCTGGAGGGGTCGATCGCGGTCACGGGGTCGCTGATCCAGTGGCTGCGTGACAACCTCGGCCTGATCTCCTCGGCCGACGAGGTCGAGGCCCTGGCACGCAGCGTCCCGGACAACGGCGGGGCCTACATCGTCCCTGCGTTCTCGGGTCTCTTCGCGCCCTACTGGCGCCCGGACGCGCGCGGCGCGATCGTCGGGCTGACCCGCTTCGTCAACCGCGGGCACCTCGCCCGGGCCGCACTGGAGGCCACCGCCTTCCAGACCCGCGAGGTGGTCGAGGCCATGAACGCCGACTCCGGGGTGGCGCTGACCTCCCTCAAGGTCGACGGCGGGATGGTGGGCAACGAGCTGCTGATGCAGTTCCAGGCCGACCTGCTCGGGGTGCCGGTCGTGCGTCCGGTGGTGGCCGAGACGACCGCGCTCGGCGCCGCCTACGCCGCAGGGTTGGCGGTGGGGTTCTGGGGCTCCACCGAGGAGATCAGCGGCAACTGGGCGGCGGGGCGGGAGTGGCAGCCGGCGATGGAGCCAGCCGAGCGCGACCGGCTCTACGCCGAATGGAAGAAGGCGGTGACCCGCACCTTCGACTGGGCCTGAGCTACAGCTGCACCACGATGACGGTGATGTTGTCGTGCCCGCCGGCCAGCCGGGCCCGCTCCACCAGCACGGCGGCGACCTCCTGCGGGGTGCCGCCGCTGCCGAGCAACTGATCGATGGTGCCGTCGTCGAGTTCGTTGGTGAGGCCGTCGGAGCAGACCAGCAGCTGATCGCCGGCCGAGGCCGGGAGGACCCAGACGTCGGGCAGCGGCGCCGGGTCGCTGCCGATGGAGCGGGTGACGACGTTGCGTCGCGGGTGCACCCGCGCCTCGGCCGGGGTGAGGTAGCCGGCCAGCACCAGCTCCTCGACCTCGGAGTGGTCGATCGTGCGGCGCGAGAGCCCCTCGGCGGTGCGCAGGTAGGTGCGCGAGTCCCCGACGTTCACCACGATCCACTGCGGGGCGCCGTCGATGAGGGTCAGCACCACGCCGCTGACGGTGGTGCCCATGCCTGCCGTCTCGGGCTGCTCGTCACTCACCCGGAGCACCTCGGCGTTGGCGTCGGCGACGCAGTCGAGCAGCTCGTCGGGCTGCACCTCGGCACGTCCGGCCAGCCGGGCGAAGACGGACACCGCGATCGCGGCGGCCACCTCACCTGCGGCGTGTCCACCCATGCCGTCGGCGACGATGAAGACGCCAGCCTGCGCCAGCAGCGCATCCTCGTTGTGGTCACGGACGCAGCCGACGTCGGTGGCCGACCCGAAGGTCACGGCAGGCAGCGTCACGGCATCAGGATAGTTACGCCGCGATAGGACAGGATGGTCAGGTGCGACTGCTCATGACGGCTTCAGCCGGCCTCGTCCTCGCGCTGACCGCGCTCACCGCGTGCACCTCAGCCACCGACGGCCGGGGCGACGGGGGCCCGAGCGCCACACCGACGTCGTCGGCCGCCTCCTCCGCACCGTCCTCGCACGCGTCCTCCCGGCCCTCCTCGGCATCCACCTCGAGTCCTACGAAGAGCCCCACCACGACACCGCCGCCGCCGAGCCGGGCCGCTCAGGTGCTCGCCTCATTGGACGAGGCGCAGCGGGTGGGGCAGCTGCTGATGGTCGACTGCCCCAGCACCGAGGCGGCCTCGGCCACGATCGAGGCGATCACCGGCCAGCACGTCGGCGGGGTGATCCTCGACGGCAACAGCTCGCTGAGCGTCAGCCAGACGAGGGCGGTCACCGGCGCGCTGCAGTCCCACGCGCCGAGCGGGCTTGGGCTGCTGATCTCCACGGACCAGGAGGGCGGCCTGGTACGGCGGCTGCGCGGGCCCGGCTTCTCCGACATCCCCAGCGCCGTGGCGCAGGGGCAGCAGAGCCCGTCCACGCTGCGTGCCCAGGCCACGACGTGGGGCGGCCAGCTGCACGCGGCGGGCGTCAACGTCGACCTGGCCCCGGTCATGGACACGGTGCCCGCAGACTCCCCCGGCAACCCGCCGATCGGCGACCTCGACCGCGAGTACGGCCACGACCCGGGCACCGTGGCCAGCCACGGCACCGCGGTGGCCGAGGGGCTGGCCGCGGCGGGGGTGGCCGCGACCATCAAGCACTTCCCCGGCCTCGGGCGCGTCACCGGCAACACCGACACGACCAGCGGCGTCACCGACACCGTCACGACCCGGCACGACACCTACCTGCAGCCCTTCGCCACCGCGATCAGGGCCGGCGCGCCGTTCGTGATGATGTCCACGGCGATCTACAGCCGGCTCGACCCGAACACGCCGGCCGCCTTCTCCTCGACGATCATCGGCACCATCCTGCGCGGCGACCTGGGCTTCACCGGCGTGATCATCAGCGACGACCTCGGCAACGCCGCGCAGGTGTCGGGCTACTCGGTCGGCAGCCGGGCCGTCGACTTCGTCCAGGCCGGCGGTGACGTGGTGCTCACCGTCAATGCCACGCAGGCCGCCACCATGACCGCGGCGCTGCTCTCGCGTGCCAACAGCGACCCGGCCTTCAAGGCCAAGGTCGACGCGGCCGCCCTCGTCGTCCTGCAGGAGAAGCAGCGCCTCGGCCTGCTGTGACCGGCTAGGCCATCAGCTCGGCGTAGCGCGGCTTGATGACGTTGTTGATGATGTCGAGGCGGTCGTCGAACGGGATGAAGGCGCTCTTCATCGCGTTCAGCGTGAACCACTGCAGATCGCTCCAGTCGTAGCCGAACGCCTCGACGAGCAGCGACATCTCGCGCGTCATCGAGGTGGCGCTCATCAGCCGGTTGTCGGTGTTGACGGTGACCCGGAAGTGCCGGCGCCGCAGCTCGCCGATCGGGTGCGTGGCGATCGAGGACGCGGCACCGGTCTGCACGTTCGACGACGGGCACATCTCCAGCGGGATGCGCTTGTCGCGTACGTACTGCGCGAGCCGCCCGAGGTCGCCGGACTCGGGGTGGATGTCGTCGATGATGCGCACGCCGTGGCCCAGCCGATCCGTGCCGCACCACTGGATGGCCTCCCAGATCGACGGCAGCCCGAAGGCCTCGCCGGCGTGGATGGTGAAGTGAAAGTTCTCCCGGCGCAGGTACTCGAAGGCGTCCAGGTGACGGGTGGGCGGGTACCCGGCCTCTGCGCCCGCGATGTCGAAGCCGACGACTCCGGAGTCGCGGTAGGCCACGGCCAGCTCGGCGATCTCGCGCGAGCGGGCCGCGTGCCGCATCGCGGTGACGATCGCCCCGACCCGGATCGTCTGCCCCTTCGCCGCGGCCGCCGCCTCCCCGGCGCGGAAGCCTGCCAGCACCGCGTCGACCACCTCGGTGAGCGAGAGCCCCTCCTCCACGTGCAGCTCCGGCGCCCAGCGGATCTCGGCGTAGACGACGCCGTCGGCCGCCAGCTCCTCGGCCGCCTCACGGGCGATGCGGGTGATGGCGGGGGCGGTCTGCATCACCGCGACGGTGTGCGAGAACGTCTCCAGGTAACGCTCCAGCGAGCCGGAGTCGGCGGCGTCGCGGAACCAGCGGGCGAGCTCCGGTGCGTTGTCGGCAGGCAGCCCGGTGTAGCCGACCTCGGCCGCGAGCTCGACGATCGTGGCCGGGTTGACCCCGCCGTCGAGGTGATCGTGCAGCAGCACCTTGGGGGCACGGCGGATGGCAGCTTCATCGAGTGGCGTGGGCATGCCACCACGCTAGCGAGTCAGTCGACCCTGCCTCAGTCGACCCTGCCTCAGTCGACCCGGCCTCAGTCGACCCGGCCGAGGACCAGCGGGCGGTTCGGTGCGTCGCCGCCGATGTCGAAGGAGCCGTCGAGGGCCTCCAGCGCGCGGGCGAAGCGGGACGGCTCGTCGGCACGCAGCTCGAAGAGCGGCTGACCGGCGGTGACGGTGTCGCCCTCCTTCGCCAGCATGATCACGCCGGCGCCGAAGGAGACCGCGTCCTCCTTGCGGGCCCGGCCGGCCCCGAGGCGCCAGGCGGCGATGCCGACGTCCAGGGCGTCCAGGCGGGAGAGGACCCCCGACGCAGGTGCGGAGACCACGTGGGACTCGGCGGCCACCGGCAGCGGGGCGTCCGGGTCGCCGCCCTGGGCGCTGATCATGCCGCGCCAGGTGTCCATGGCGCGTCCGTCCTTCAGCACCGGCTCCGGGTCGGTGTCGACACCTGCGGCCGCGAGCATCTCCCGGGCCAGGGCGAGGGTCAGCTCGACCACATCGGCCGGGCCGCCACCGGCCAGCACCTCCAGCGACTCCTCGACCTCCAGCGCGTTGCCCGCCGTCCGGCCCAGCGGCGTCTGCATGTCCGTGAGCAGGGCGACGGTCCGCACGCCGGCCGCCTTGCCCAGCCCTACCATCGTCTCGGCGAGCAGCCGGGCCCGGTCGAGGTCCTTCATGAACGCGCCGGTGCCGACCTTCACGTCGAGCACCAGGG
>JAOPUX010000259.1 GCA_025963285.1 Jatrophihabitans sp. | reverse complement strand
CGCCAACTGGCCTGAGTTGCCCGAAATGGCTGCTAACTCGGCCCGAAAACGGCCGTTTGGGGCAAGTCAGCGCGATTGGCGCGGTGCACGGGCACGGGCGCGTGTACGAGCGCAAAAAAGTCCCGCTCCCAGTAGAAGCCTGGAAACGGGACAGTGGCTCCGACCGGCGTCGATCCGGTGACCTTTCGATTTTCAGTCGAACGCTCTACCAACTGAGCTACAGAGCCGTACAGCAGTTATATGCCAGGAAGAGGCAAATGCTGCAAAGAAGACACGGCCATGCTGGCGAGAGCAGACCGTGCCTTGCGACCCTGACCGGACTTGAACCGGCGACCTCCGCCGTGACAGGGCGGCGCGCTAACCAACTGCGCTACAGGGCCTAGCTATGAAGTTGTATCTGATGTTTTGTGACCCCAACGGGATTCGAACCCGTGTTAACGCCGTGAAAGGGCGCCGTCCTAGGCCACTAAACGATGGGGCCATGGCGTTCAGAACTCCATAGCAACCGAGGGACAAGCATACGGGTGACCCCCCGTAAACGCCAAACCTGCGAAATGCAAAGAAACCGCGCGGATGTCCGGGGCATCCGACGACTGCCCCTGTAGGTTCAACCCGTTGTTTAAGCTTCGCGTCAATCCTGGCCGTGGAAGCGGTAAGAACGAAATACTGGGCAATCCGCGAACCGGTTGTTACTGTTAGCAGTGTTAACAGTGTTACTGGCGTTACTAGAGGGTGTGCCACAACACGATTCGGGGACTTATGAGCACGACAGCAACGGCGGGGGGCGCCCTTCGGGCGTCCGTGCGCGCTCGACGCCAGCGAGGCGTCGCGATCGCAGCGGTGATCGCGACGCTCGCCACGGCGACGCTACTGTCGCAGCCGGCCGACGCCGCGTTCGCCACGAGCTACCCGTCGTGGCACGACGTGCAGCACGCGAAGCACAGTGCCAGCGCCAAGCGCGCTGAGGTCATCAGGATCAGGAAGGTCATCGCGCAGCTGGACGCCCAGGTCGCCGCGACGCAGGCCGACGCCCAGAAGAAGGGCGATGCATACCAGGTCGCCCAGGACGCATACTTCACGGCCGCCATCAAGGCGAACGCGCTCGCGGCGCAGGCCAAAACGGCCGAGAAGACGGCCAAGCAGTCCGAGGCAGAGGCCGGCCAACTCGCAGCCCAGCTGGCCCGCAGTGGCAGCGACGGGTTCCAGCTCAACCTTTTCCTCAACGGCAAGGATGCGAGCAGCACCCTGAACGGCATCGGCGACGCAGCGAAGCTGTCCGAGCGTGCCGAGGGCATCTACCGCAAGGCCGTGCAAGACAAGAACACCGCGCAGGCGCTCACCGACCAGGCCAACGTCGCGAAGACCATCCTCGACAACCTCAAGGTTGCGGCGCAGAACGCATACAACGTCGCGCAGAAGTCCGCGACGGCAGCGGCCACCGCGCTCGCGGCATCCACGGTTCACAAGAGCGAGCTCGAGGCTCAGCTGAAGGCGCTCACGACCAAAGAGAAGATCACCGAGAAGAGCTACCTGAAGGGCCTGAAGGCGAAGTTCGGCTACACGGGCGGGCTCGGCACGTTCATTAGCTCCAGCGGATGGGCGCGCCCCACCATCGGCGTCATCACCTCGCCCTTCGGCATGCGCGTCAACCCGATCGACGGCGGATACCGCCTGCACACCGGCACAGACATCGCGGATGGCTGCGGTGTTCCCATCTATGCGGCCCACACGGGAACTGTCACATACTCCGGCTGGTACGGCGACCTCGGAAACTTCATCCAGGTCGAGGTCAACGGCACGATCTCCAATGGATACGGCCACATCGTCAATGGCGGCCTGCTCGTCGGCATCGGGCAGCACGTGCAGGTCGGGCAGCTGATCGCTCGCACCGGCATGACCGGCGGCGCGACCGGATGGCACCTGCACTTCATGGTCATCCAGAACGGTGCCCCCATCAACCCCGTGCCGTTCATGCGCGCCCAAGGGGTCACGCTTGGCTAGCGAGGCCGTTCGCTGATGGCTCGAAACGCACGCCGCATTGCGGCGGTGGCGGTGTTTGCCGTCGCCTCGCTCGCGATCACTGTCGGGGCCACGGCCCCCGCCGCAGCCGACCCCAAGTTTCCGAGTTGGGGCGAGGTGCAGAACGCGAAGCGCAGCGTGAGCGCCAAGAAGGCAGAGATCGCCAAGCTGGAGAAGCTCATCGGTTCGCTCCAGAACCAGGCGGCGGCCGCGGGCAAGGTCGCTGCCGTGCGCGGCGAGGAGTACCTCAACGCCAGGGGCGAGCTCGACACTGCAACGGCAACGGCTAAGAAGCTGAAGCAACAGGCAGATGCCGCAACCAAGCGCGCGGGAGAGTCCGAAGCCGAGGCCGGCCAGTTGTCTGCCCAGTTCGCGCGCACCGGCAACGGGGATGTCACGCTCGACCTGCTGCTGAACGGCCACCAGGCCGGCGACCTCCTCGACGTGCTCGGCACGATGAATAAGCTCAGTGCGTCCGTCGCCCGCGTCTTCGCTGTGGCTGAGCAGGACCAGAAAGTCGCGAAGGCGCTGGGCGACCAGGCCAAGGTGGCGCAGGGGATTCGGGCGAAGAAGAAGACCGCCGCCGCGAAGGCGCTCGCGTCGGCGACAGCGGCAGCGACTGCTGCAAAGAACAAGGTCACTGCCGGGAACAAGTCGCAGGGTGTGATGACGTCGCAGCTCGCCTCGCTGCAGGGCAAGTCCGCGAAGATCCTGGCCCAGTACTACGCCGGCGTCGCGTGGGAGAAGAAGCAGGAAGAGCAGACCACTCCCCCGCCTGACCCGCCGTCGAACGGTGGTGGCGGAGGCGGAGGCGGAAGCAGCGGACCACCGTCCGCTCCGAACGGCTCTGCGGTCGCGGGAGCGATCAGCTTTGCGCGGGCACAGCTGGGAAAGCCGTACGTGCTGGATGGCGCTGGCCCGAACGTCTGGGACTGCTCCGGCCTCACGCTGAAGGCGTACGCGGCCGTCGGCGTCTACATCGGCACCCACTCGGCGACCAACCAGTACGACACGCTGAGGTCGGAGGGACGGCTCGTTCCGCTCAGCGAGCGGCAGGCCGGCGACCTGGTCTGGTACTCAGACGGCG
>JAOPUX010000023.1 GCA_025963285.1 Jatrophihabitans sp. | reverse complement strand
CGCACCAGAAGGCCGGCAACGGCAAGCAGGGCGCAGGCGGGCACCGCAACGGCGGCAACGGCCAGAGCCTGGAGCTGCGCGTCCCCGACGGGACCGTCGTCCACACCCACGACGGCGAGGTTCTCGCCGACCTGACCGGCAACGGCACCCGCTTCACCATCGTGCGCGGCGGCAAGGGCGGCCTGGGCAACCACGCGCTCGCCACGTCCCGCCGCAAGGCCCCGGGCTTCGCGCTGCTGGGGGAGCCCGGCGAATCGGCCGAGGTTGTCCTCGAGCTGAACAGCGTCGCCGATGTCGGCCTTGTTGGCTACCCGTCGGCCGGGAAGTCCTCGCTCATCGCGGCGATGTCCGCCGCGCGCCCGAAGATCGCCGACTATCCATTCACCACGCTGGTGCCGAACCTCGGCGTCATCAGCGCCGGCGCGTCGACCTACACGATGGCCGATGTCCCCGGGCTCATCCCGGGCGCGGCCCAGGGCAAGGGCCTCGGCCTGGAGTTCCTGCGCCACATCGAGCGCTGCTCGGTGCTGCTGCACGTCCTCGACTGCGCCACCCTCGACCCGGGCCGCGACCCGCTCAGCGACCTCGACGCGCTGGAGTCCGAGCTGGCCCAGTACCTCTCCACCTCCACCGCCTCCTTCGGCGACATGCTCGACAAGCCGCGCCTGGTGGTGCTGAACAAGATCGATGTGCCCGAGGCGCGCGACCTCGCCGCGCTGGTCCGTCCGGACCTCGAGGCGCGCGGCCTGCGCGTCTTCGAGATCTCCGCCGCCACGCACGAGGGGCTGCGCGAGCTGAACTTCGCCCTCGCCCAGGCCGTGATGGACGATCGTGCTTCGCGTCCTGCCCCGGCGCCCGCCCGGATCGTCATCAACCCCAAGGCCGTCGACGACACCGGCTTCACCGTCGAGCGTGACCCTGAGGACGACGAGGCCTTCATCGTGCGCGGCATCAAGCCGGAGCGTTGGATCCGGCAGACCGACTTCGAGAACGACGAGGCCGTTGGCTATCTCGCCGATCGGCTCGCCCGCCTCGGTGTCGAGGCCGCGCTGGCCAAGAACGGTGCGGTGCGCGGCGACGCCGTGACCATCGGCGGAGTCACCTTCGACTTCGAGCCCAGCGGCGGCATCGACGAGGACGAGTACAGCCCCACCCGCCGCGGCTACGACGACCGTCTCTCCACCGACACCCGGCCCCGTGCCGACGACCGGCTCGCCGCCAAGCGGGCCCGTCGCAGCGGCGAGGCGGAGGACGAGGACTGATGTCCCGCGCCCGCGTTGCCGGTGCCGCGCGCACGGTGGTGAAGGTCGGGTCGTCGTCGCTGACCTCGCGCGGGCAGCTGGACCCGGCTCGGCTGGACCTCATCGTCGAGGCGTTGGCCGCGCGGCACCTGGCCGGCCAGCAGGTGGTGCTGGTGTCGTCCGGCGCCATTGCGGCCGGGATCGGCCCGCTGGGACTCAAGGCGCGTCCTCGGGACCTCGCCACCCAGCAGGCCGCCGCCAGCGTCGGCCAGCTGCTGCTGGCCGAGCGCTACGCCGCCTCCTTCGCCCGCTACGGCCTCACTGTCGGGCAGGTGCTGCTGACCGCAGACGACCTGCACCGCCGCGGCCACTACCGCAACGCCGACAGCACCCTCGAACGGCTGCTGGCGCTCGGGGTGATCCCGATCGTCAACGAGAACGACACCGTGGCCACCCACGAGATCCGCTTCGGCGACAACGACCGGTTGGCCGCTCTCGTCGCACACCTCGTGCACGCCGACGCGCTCGTCCTGCTCTCGGACGTCGACGGCCTCTACACCGGCCAGCCCGGCCGCCCCGGCTCGGAGTTCGTCGCCGAGGTCACCTCGATGGCCGAGCTGGCCGAGGTGGACGTGTCGCGCTCGGGCAGTCACGTCGGCTCGGGCGGGATGGCCACCAAGATCGACGCCGCGGCCATCGCCACGAGTGAGGGCATCTCGGTGCTGCTAGCCGCCACCTCGTCGATCGACGCCGCGCTCGCGGGCACCGCGGGCACCTACTTCCACCCGGCAGGCGACAGGTCTGCGTCCCGGCTGTTCTGGCTGCGTCACGCCACCACGCCACGCGGCCGGGTGGCCTTGGACGCGGGCGCGGTGGCGGCAGTGATCGGGCGTCGGATGTCGCTGCTGCCGGCCGGGGTGACCGGGGTCGAGGGGGAGTTCTACTCGGGTGAACCGGTGGAGCTCGTAGATCCGGACGGCCTCGCGGTGGCCCGCGGGCTGGTGGGCTACGACGCCGCCGACCTGCCGGCCCTGCTCGGGCGCAAGACGGCGGACCTGCCCGCGGAGTTCCGTCGCGAGGTCGTCCATCGCGACGATCTCGTGGTGCTCTGACGCCGCGTCGTAGGCTTGCCGCATGGCTGAGACGAGCGCAACCCAGGCCGACGTCCGGGCGGTGGCGGCTCGGGCGCGGGAGGCCGCGGCCGAGCTCGCGCCGCTTGGCCGGGCGATCAAGGACGCGGCGCTGCGGGCCATGGCCGACGCCCTGCAGGACG
Source organism: Jatrophihabitans sp. (assembly GCA_025963285.1). Classification (GTDB taxonomy): domain Bacteria; phylum Actinomycetota; class Actinomycetes; order Mycobacteriales; family Jatrophihabitantaceae; genus JAOPUX01. The sequence goes on along the minus strand of JAOPUX010000023.1, from coordinate 10,201 downwards.
CCGCCGACTCGATCCTTGCGGCCAATGCCCTCGACGTCGAGGCGGGGCGCGCGGCCGGCCTCGACGAGGGGCTGATCGACCGGCTGGCGCTGACCGGCGAGCGCGTCACTGCGATGGCGGACGGGCTGCGGGACGTCGCTGCCCTGCCGGACCCGGTGGGCGAGGTGCTGCGCGGCTACACCCAGCCCAACGGCCTGGAGATCCGCCAGCTGCGCGTGCCCTTCGGCGTCGTCGCGATGATCTACGAGGCCCGGCCGAACGTCACCGTCGACGCGGCGGGGCTGGCGCTCAAGAGCGGCAACGCCGCCCTGCTGCGTGGTTCGGCCTCGGCCTACGAGTCCAACGTGGCGCTGGTCGGTGTGCTGGCCGCGGCCGCGGAGAAGGCCGGCCTGCCGCGGGACGCGGTGCAGCTCGTGCCGGGCACGGACCGGTCGAGCGTCGGGCACCTGCTGCGGGCACGCGGCCTCGTCGACCTGATCATCCCGCGCGGTGGCGCCGGCCTCATCAACTACGTCGTGGAGAACGCCACCGTGCCGGTGATCGAGACGGGGGTGGGCAACGTCCACGTCTATGTCGACGCTGATGCCGACCTCGAGATGGCCGAGCGGATCGTGGTGAACTCCAAGACCTCGCGCGTCAGTGTCTGCAACTCCGCCGAGACGCTGCTCGTGCACGCCGACATCGCCGCGGAGTTCCTGCCCCGGATCACCTCTGCGCTGCAGACCCGCGGGGTCCTCGTCCACGGTGACGACCGCTTCGCCGAACTCGACGGCGTGCAGCCGGCCACCGACGACGACTGGGAGCGCGAGTACCTCTCGCTCGACATGGCCGCGCGTGTGGTGGCCGACGTCGACGAGGCGATCGCCCACATCCGCCGCTGGTCCACGGGGCACACCGAGGCCATCGTCACCCGTAACCTCGATACCGCACGGCGCTTCGTGGCCCGAGTGGATTCCGCCGCGGTGATGGTGAACGCCTCGACCCGGTTCACCGACGGCGGCGAGTTCGGCTTCGGCGCCGAGATCGGTATCTCGACGCAGAAGATGCACGCCCGCGGTCCGATGGGGCTGGCCGAGCTGACCTCGACGAAGTGGATCGTGACCGGGGACGGTCAGACCCGCTGACTGTTTGCCTACGCTCTCGCCGGTTCGCCGCACCGCAACCGCCAACTCGGTAGGCAAACTGTGCCGCCGCGCAACGCCCGGAGTGGCATATCCCGCCCGTCTGCCGGAGACTTGCCCCGTCACGCGACGAGCACGGCCGGGACGACCCGGAGGACACCGAGGAGTATTTGATGGCCTATTTCGTCACCGGCGCCACCGGCTTCATCGGGCGGTTCCTGCTGGTCGAGCTGCTCAAGCGCGAGGGGACGATCTACGTGCTCTGCCGCGCCAGCTCGCTGGACAAGCTCGATGAGCTGCGTGACCGGCTCGGTGCCGACGAGACCCGGATCGTGCCGATCGTCGGCGACCTCGCCAAGGAGCGGCTCGGCATCGAGGCTGACGTCGTGGAGAAGCTCGACGGCAAGATCGAGCACTTCTTCCACCTCGCCGCCATCTACGACCTCACCGCGGACGCCGACAGCCAGCGCGTCGCGAACGTCGAGGGCACCCGGCACGCCCTGCAGCTGGCCGAGGCGGTGCACGCCGGCCACTTCCACCAGGTCAGCTCCATCGCCGCGGCCGGCCTCTACAAGGGTCGCTGGACCGAGGACATGTTCGACGAGGCGGTCGACGTCGACAACAACCCGTACTACGCCACCAAGCACGAGTCCGAGCGCGTGGTGCGTGACGAGTCGACCGTGCCGTGGCGCGTCTACCGGCCGGGCATCGTGGTCGGCCACTCCGAGACCGGCGAGATCGACAAGATCGACGGCCCCTACTACTTCTTCCGCGCCATCCAGCGGCTCCGCTCGCTCGCCCCGTCGTGGCTACGCGGCATCGGCATCGAGGGCGGCCAGATCAACATCGTCCCCGTCGACTACGTCGCCAAGGCTATGGACCACCTCGCGCACAAGGACGGCCTGGACTACCGCGCGTTCAGCCTCACCGATCCCGAGCCGATGACGGTCGGGCAGATGGCCAATGCGCTCGCCAAGGCGGCCAAGGCGCCGCAGTTCGCGGTGAACGTCGACACGAAGGTGCTCGACGCGATCCCGAAACCGCTCAAGACGCTCGCCGCGCGGTTCCCGGGCAGCAAGCAGGTCGTCGACCTGGCGCTGGCCGAGCTCGGCATCCCGCGCGAGGTGCTGCACTACGTCGACTACCCGACGATCTTCGACTCCACCGCCACCCAGGAGGCGCTGCGCGGCTCGGGGATCACCGTGCCGCCCCTGAGCAGCTACGCCCAGACGCTCTGGGAGTTCTGGGAGCGGACGTACAGCCCGGACCGCCGTAAGGACAAGGCGCTCGCGCGGGCGATCCGCGGCAAGACCGTGATGATCACCGGGGCGTCCTCGGGCATCGGCCGGGCCACCGCACTGCGGGTCGGTGCGGCCGGCGGCAAGGTGATCCTGGTTGCCCGCGGGGCGGAGAAGCTCGAGCAGACGCGGCTGGAGATCGCCGACCTCGGCGGCAACGCGTTCGTGCACCGCTGCGATCTGTCGGACATGAGCGACATCGAGCGGATGGCCAAGGAGGTGCTGCAGGAGCACGGGCGCGTCGACGTGCTGGTGAACAACGCCGGCCGGTCGATCCGTCGCTCGGTGGCGCTGTCCTACGACCGCTTCCACGACTACGAGCGGACCATGCAGCTGAACTACTTCGGCTGTGTGCGCCTCGTGCTCACCCTGCTGCCGGTGATGCGTCAGCCCTCGCCGGACGGTCGCAAGGGCGGCCACATCATCAACATCAGCTCGATCGGGGTGCAGACGAACACGCCGCGGTTCAGCGCCTACGTCGCTTCGAAGGCGGCGCTGGACGCCTTCAGCCGCTGCATCGCCTCCGAGGTGATCGACGACGGCGTGCACCTCACCACGATCCACATGCCGCTGGTGCGCACCCCGATGATCGCCCCGACCACGATGTACGACCGCTTCCCGACGATGTCGCCGACCGAGGCCGCGGACATGATCTGCCGGGCCATGATCCGCAAGCCGAAGAAGGTCGGCACCACGCTGGGTAACGCCGGCGAGCTGATGTACCAGGTGGCGCCGCGGGGGGTGGACCTCGTCCTCAACTACGGCTACAAGATGTTCCCGGACTCCAAGGCCGCACGTGGCGGCGACCGCACGCAGCAGCCCACGAGCGAGAGTGTCGCGTTCGCGCACATCCTCCGCGGCGTGCACTGGTAACTGCCCAAATAGTTTCGCTTGCCGGCTCTCGCGCGGCAAGCGAACCACTATTTGTAGGGTGGCGGAATGACGCGGCGGGTTGGGATCATGGGCGGCACCTTCGACCCGATCCACCACGGGCACCTGGTGGCCGCCAGCGAGGTGGCCGGCCGCTACGGGCTGGACGAGGTGATCTTCGTACCCACTGGTGAGCCGTGGCAGAAGGCCGACCGGGCCGTGAGCCCGGCCGAGCACCGCTACCTGATGACCGTGATCGCCACGGCGTCCAACCCGCGCTTCCAGGTCAGCCGGGTCGACATCGACCGCGTCGGGCCCACCTACTCCGTCGACACCATTCACGACATCGCCGCCCAGCGGCCGGGCGCGGAGCTGTACTTCATCACCGGCGCCGACGCGCTGGCTCAGATCCTGTCGTGGAAGGACGCCGACGAGGCGCTCGGGCTGGTGCAGTTCGTCGGCGTCACCCGGCCGGGCTATGAGCTCAGCGTCGAGCACCTGCCACACGACTCGGTGACCCTCGTCGACGTGCCCGCGCTGGCGATCTCCTCCAGCGACGTCCGGGCTCGGGTGGGGGCGGGGCAGCCCGTCTGGTACCTCGTGCCGGACGGTGTCGTGCAGTACATCAACAAGCACGAGCTCTACCGCTAGCGGTGTCGATCGCGGTGTGGCAGGCCATCCGTATCGGCTTGCGGCACCGCAATTGGCGGGCGCCCGTCGTCCCGGCCCGTAGACTTGGGTCTCGTGACTGCCACCGACTTCGCGCGCGATCTTGCCCTCACCGCTGCTCAGGCCGCGGCGGACAAGCTTGCCACCGACATCGTCCTCATCGATGTGAGCGATCGGCTGGCCATCACCGACGTCTTCGTCGTGGCCACGGGTAACAACGAGCGGCAGGTCGAGGCGATCGTCGACGACGTCGAGGAGAAGCTCCGGCTGGCCGGCTCCAAGCCGATCCGCCGTGAGGGTCAGCGCGACGGCCGGTGGGTGCTGCTCGACTACGGCGACATCGTGGTGCACGTCCAGCACTCGGAGGAGCGCGTCTTCTACTCCCTCGAGCGGCTCTGGAAGGACTGTCCCTTCATCCCGTTCGTCGACGCGGCCGCACCCAGCGCGGCAGAGTGAGCTCGCAGCGGCTGGTGCTGCTGCGCCACGGCCGGACCGCCTGGAACGCCCAGCGTCGCTTCCAGGGCCAGGCCGATCCGCCCCTCGACGAGGTCGGGCGCGGCCAGGCCTACGAGGTCGCCGCGCTCGTCGCGGCGCTGCGCCCCACCACGATCGTCAGCTCCGACCTGCAGCGGGCGGTCGGCACCGCCGAGGTCGTGGCGGAGGCCTGCGAGCTGCCGCTGCTCGTCGACGCCCGGTTCCGGGAGCGCTCGCTCGGGCACTGGGAGGGGCTGACTCGTGACGACGTGGCTGAGCGCTACCCGGACGAGTTCGCCGACTGGGTGGCCGGGCGGGACGTCAGCCGGCGTGGCGGCGAGACGCGGCTCGAGGTCGCAGCGAGGTCGCGCCAGGGTTTCGACGAGCTGCCGATCGAGGGCGTGGTCGTTATCGTCACCCACAGCGCTACGGCGATGGCGCTCTGCGCGAACCTGCTCGAGATGGACCAGCGGATGCATGTGCTGGGCCCGCTGGCCAACTGCCACTGGTCCGAGCTGACCGCCGAGCGGCACGACGCCGACCTGCTCTGGCGGCTCCGGGCGCACAACATCGGAGCGCCCGGTGTGGTGGCTCCGATGCCCGTCCGCGTCGACCTGGACAGCGACGAACCGAGCGACGCGGACGCCTAAGAGCCTCACAGGCGTGTTATGTCCGGGTTTGGTCGTGAGTGGCGTAGGCCACAACCCGGGGCGCATGGTCAAGCGGTCAACAAGCGCTTACAGTTGGAGCCGCGGTGCCCCCGCGCGCGGCGGCGACGGACGACGAGCGCGGGGTGAGCACCGCTTTTCTCTGCGCTGAGACCGGTGCTGAGATGGGGCAGTGGACCCGATTCGCTAAGATGGCGACGTGCGTCGTGCCCTTCTCCTTGAATGGCCGTGCTGACGAGCTAGACCTGTCGGCACGGCTGAGCCTCTGCGACCCGGTTGGGTCCAGGGGCTCTTCTTCTGCCCGACATCAGACAACGAAGTTCCGCTGAGGAGAAGTACGTCGATGAGCACCGACGAAAGCACCAGTCCCGCCTCTGACGCGCCGCCGCACCGCTACTCCGGTGCGCTGGCCAACGAGATCGAGACGTCGTGGCAGGAGCGGTGGGCCGCCGAGGGCACCTTCAACGCCCCGAACCCGGCCGGGCCGCTGGCCGAGGGCTTCGACCGGGTGGCCATGCGCCCGCACTCCTACGTCATGGACATGTTCCCGTACCCGTCGGGTGCGGGGCTGCACGTCGGCCACCCGCTGGGCTACATCGGCACCGACGTGTACGCCCGCTATCGCCGGATGAGCGGCGACAACGTGCTGCACACCATGGGCTTCGACGCCTTCGGGCTGCCGGCCGAGCAGTACGCGGTGCAGACGGGTCAGCACCCGCGCACCACCACCTACGGCAACATCGAGATCTTCCTGCAGCAGCTGCGCCGGCTGGGCCTCGGCCACGACGAGCGTCGCCGGGTGGCCACCACCGACCCCGACTTCTACCGCTGGACGCAGTGGATCTTCCTGCAGATCTTCAACGCCTGGTACGACGACCTGGCGGCCCGGGCCCGTCCGATCAGCGAGTTGATCGCCGCGCTGGACTCCGGCGAGCGCACCCCGAAGGCCGGCACCAACCCCTCCGGTAAGCCGTGGGCGGAGCTGGACGAGACCGAGAAGCGGGTGGTGGTCGACAACCACCGGCTGGCCTACCGCTCCAACTCGATGGTCAACTGGGCGCCTGGGCTGGGCACCGTGCTGGCCAACGAGGAGGTCACTGCGGACGGCCGCTCCGAGCGGGGCAACTTCCCCGTCTTCAAGCGGCCGCTGCCGCAGTGGATGATGCGCATCACCGCCTACGCCGACCGGTTGATCGACGACCTGGATCACATCGACTGGCCCGAGAAGGTCCGCACGATGCAGCGGAACTGGATCGGCCGCTCGACGGGCGCGCATGTGCGGTTCGCCTCCGGAGTGCACGACATCGAGGTCTTCACGACCCGTCCGGACACGCTCTTCGGGGCCACCTACATGGTGCTGGCGCCGGAGCATCCGCTGGTCGACGAGCTGGTACCGGCCGCGTGGCCCGAGGGCGTCCCGGCCGTCTGGACGGGCGGCGCGGCCACCCCGGCCGAGGCGGTCGCGGCCTACCGAGCGGTGGCTGCTGCCCGCTCCGAGATGGACCGCACGGCCGAGGGCAAGGAGAAGACGGGCGTCTTCACCGGGGCCTTCGCCACCAACCCCGTCACCGGCACGTCGATCCCCGTCTTCATCGCCGACTACGTCCTGATGGGCTACGGCACCGGGGCGATCATGGCCGTGCCCGCGCAGGACGAGCGCGACTGGGCCTTCGCCGAGGTCTTCGAACTGCCCGTCATCCGCACCGTCGCCCCCCCTTCGGACTGGGACGGCGGCGCCTTCACCGGCGACGGGCCGGCCATCAACTCCGCCATCGAAGGGCTCTCCCTGGACGGGCTGCCGATCACCGAGGCCAAGGCCGCGATGATCAGCTGGCTGGAGGCTGCCGGGCGGGGTCGCGGAGCCGTCACGTACCGGCTGCGGGACTGGCTCTTCAGCCGCCAGCGCTACTGGGGCGAGCCGTTCCCGATCGTCTACGACGAGACCGGCCTGCCGATCGCGCTGCCCGACTCGATGCTGCCCGTCGAGCTGCCGGAGACCGACGACTTCTCACCCAAGTCCTTTCCGGCTGACGACGCCGACTCCACCCCGGAGCCGCCGCTGGGGCGCCTGACGGACTGGGTCAGCGTCGAGCTGGACCTCGGCGACGGTGTGAAGACCTACCGCCGCGAGACGAACACGATGCCGAACTGGGCCGGGTCCTGCTGGTACGAGCTGCGCTACCTCGACCCGACGAACACCGAGCGGCTCGTCGACCCCGACGTCGAGCACTACTGGATGGGCCCCACCGCTGACCGTCCGCTGGGCGGCGTGGAGCTCTACGTCGGCGGGGTGGAGCACGCGGTGCTGCACCTGCTGTACTCGCGCTTCTGGCACAAGGTGCTCTTCGATCTGGGCTACCTCTCGAGCGCCGAGCCGTTCCACCGGCTGGTCAACCAGGGGATGCTGCAGCTGCCCGCCTACCGCAATGCCGACGGCTTCCCGGTCGAGGCCGCGCAGGTCGTCGAGCAGGACGGGAAGTTCTTCTTCGACGGGGCCGAGGTCACCCAGGAGTTCGGCAAGATCGGCAAGTCACTGAAGAACGTGGTGACCCCGGACGAGTTCATCGCCGAGTTCGGCGCCGACACGTTCCGGCTCTTCGAGATGTTCAGCGGCCCGCTGGAGCAGTCCCGGCCCTGGGACGCCAAGGCGATCGTCGGGCCGTACCGCCTGCTGCAGCGGGTGTGGCGCGTGGTCGTCGACGAGGAGACGGGGGCCACGCACGTCAGCGATGCCCCGATCCCCGACGAGCTGAACCGCACGCTGCACAAGGCGATCCACGCGGTGCGCGACGGCTACGACACGCTGCGCTTCAACACCTCGATCGCCCGGATCACCGAGCTGAACAACGTGGTGACGCAGCTCTACCCGCACGGCGGAGCGCCGCGCGAGGTGGCCGAGGCGCTGGTGCTGATGATCGCGCCGCTCGCGCCGCACGCGGCCGAGGAGCTCTGGTCGCGGCTGGGGCACTCGTCGTCGCTCGCCTGGGCGGACTTCCCGGTGGCCGACGAGACGCTGCTGGTCGACGACACCGTCGAGGTACCGGTTCAGGTCAACGGCAAGGTGCGTTCGGTGATCGTGGTTGCGGCGGGATCCTCCGCTGCCGACCTGGAGGCTGCGGCCCTGGCCGACGAGAAGGTGATCGGGGCGTTGGACGGCCGCTCGCCGAAACGGGTCGTGGCGGTGCCGGGCCGACTGGTCAACTTTGTGGTCTGATCGTCAGCGTGTCTGACGAGTCGCCTTCGGTAGCGGTGGTCACCGACTCCACCGCCTACCTCCCCGACGACTCCTTGGGCGTGCGGGTAGTGCCGCTGCGGGTGCAGCTCGGTGCCCGGACCGCCACCGACGGGGTGGACGTCACCCCTGCCGAGGTGGTGGCGGCGCTGCGCGAGAAGGTGGCCGTCTCGACCTCCCGCCCGTCGCCGGCGGAGTTCGCGGCCGTCTACCGGCAGTGCCTCGCTGCCGGCGCCGACCGGATCGTGTCGATCCACCTGGCCGCCCCGCTCTCGGGCACCTGGGAGTCGGCCGTGCTGGCCTCGCAGGACTTCGCGCACGGCGTGGTGCGCGTGGTCGATTCGCGCTCGACGGCGATGGGGCTGGGCTTCGCAGTGCTCGCGGCTGCCCGTGCTGCCCGGGACGGTGCGCCCGCCGCCGAGGTGCAGGGTGCCGCCACCGAGGTGGTGGACCGCACCCGCACCCTCTTCTACGTCGACACGCTGGAGTACCTGCGCCGGGGTGGCCGCATCGGCACCGCTGCCGCGATGCTGGCAACCGGGCTGTCGGTGAAGCCGCTGCTCCAGATGGTCGAGGGGCAGATCGTGGCGCTGGAGAAGGTGCGCACCCCGACGCGCGCGATCGCCCGGCTGCTGCAGCTGACGGTCGAGGCCGCGGGTACTGGGCCGGTGGATGTCGCGGTGCACCACCTGCAGGCCGGTGGTCGCGCTGAGTCGCTGGCGGCGAACCTCCGTGCCGCGCTGCCTTCGCTCGGGGAGCTGTACGTCTCCGAGCTCGGACCGGTGCTGGGTGCGCATCTGGGCCCCGGAGCGCTCGGCACGGTCGTCGTCCGGCGCTGACAGTTCTGCTTCCGCCGTCCACAGGGCGGGTGCTCGTCCACAGGCGGGGGGATTCGGCCTCGCCGGGGTCGCGATTTTCCTAGCGTCGGGTGCGTGCTGAGTGGACGGCCGTGGCGCGGCGAGCAGGCCCGGGTGGCGGCCCGGGTCCGGGAGCTGATGGGGGAGCCCGCGCCGACAGGCGCCTCGGTGGCAGGGGTGCCCCGGCACTCCGTCTCGGCCCGCTGGGAGCCGTCGCGGGCGGCGGTCGTCTCGCTCCTCGTCCTGCTGGTGGCGGTGGTCGCGGCGACGGCGTGGTGGTACCTCGGCTCGCAGGCACCGGCGGTTCCGGTGGCCTCGACCGGCGGCGGGACTGCGGCGCTCTCTCCCTCCCCCTCGCCGGCGTTGGCGGCACCCTCCTCGGCGATGCCGTCTTCGGTCTCCAGCTCGCCGGGCGGGTCGATCGTGGTGGACGTGGCCGGCAAGGTCGTGCACCCGGGCGTCTACCGGCTGGCGGCGGGCTCACGGGTCGACGATGCGGTGCGTGCCGCAGGCGGGGCGGCGCACGGCGTCAGCACCGTCACGCTCAAACTGGCCGCGCCCCTGCACGACGGCGATCAGGTGGTGGTGGGTGAGCCGGGGGCCACGGCCGGGGTGGGCGCTGCGGGTGCCGGCGCTGCGGGTGCGGCGAGCGGGGGCACGTCGGCTCCGGTCGACCTGAACACGGCCACAGCCGAGCAGCTCGACGCGCTGCCCGGGGTGGGGCCGGTGCTGGCCCAGCACATCGTCGACTGGCGCACCGCCCACGGTGGCTTCACCTCGATCGATCAGCTGCAGAGCGTCTCGGGCATCGGCGACGCGAAGTACGCCGACCTGCGGTCCCTGGTGTCTGTATGAGCGGCGGCGGGCCACGGGCGGTCGATGCCAGGCTGGCGCTGGGGGCCGTGATGGCCTGGCTGCTGCTGGCGTGGAGCACGGGTCGCTCACCGCGCACTGCCGTACTCGTTGCCGTGGTGGCGGTGGTTGGCGCCGCGGGGGCCATGCTGCTGCGGCG
>JAOPUX010000012.1 GCA_025963285.1 Jatrophihabitans sp. | reverse complement strand
CGACCTCGGCCGAGTTCGGCGGCTACTACTCCGGCCTCGACGAGGCCACCGTGGAGCGGCTGCGGATCTTCGGCGAGGAGATCGGCGTCGCGTTCCAACTCAGCGACGACATCCTCGACATCGCCTCGGAGTCGATCGAGTCGGGTAAGACGCCAGGCACCGATCTGCGTGAGGGGATCCCGACGCTGCCGGTGCTCTACGCACTGCGAGCGGCCGACCCGGCCACGGCCCGGCTGCGCGAGCTGGTGTCCCGTCCTCTCGACGATGACGACGACCACGCAGAGGCGCTGGCGCTGCTGCGCTCGTCGCAGGCGCTGGTCGAGGCGCGTGCCACGCTGAGTGCTTACACCGAGCGGGCCCGGCAGATGCTGGAGCCACTACCGGACGTTCCGGCCCGTGCCGCACTGGCCACGCTCTGCGACATCGTGATCGACCGCACGGGCTGAGCCGACGGCACCGGTCCGGCGCGGCGGTGGACCGGTGCCGGTCAGCGGGAGCGGTGAATGCCGCTCAGCGGGAGCGGTGAATGCCGCGGCCGAGCAGCACGCTGATCGGCACACTGATAGCGATCCAGCCCGCGAGTCCGAGCGAAAGCCAGGTATCCATGCCTCAATAGTGCCCGCGCAGCTTCAACGCTAACCGCAGGCGCGCGAAATATTGGGTGTGAGAGTCCTGTGTGGAGGCTGTGCTGGCTGCCCGTATGGCTGAATCGCGCGAAGGCATCCGGATCGGGATGTGGCGCACATCCTCGCTTTCAGGTGGGTACAGGGTGTTCCGACGGCTTAGTCTGCAGGCCGGTGACTCTGGGGGGAACGTGTGAGCCAGGTACAGACTTGGGATGCGATCTTCGAGGGTCCCCCCATTGCGGCCGAGGAGAACATCGCGGCTGGGCGACGGAGCCGTGCAGGCAAGCGAGGACGGGCAGGGCAGCAGCGACGCGCCGACATCCAGGGTCTGCGCGCCATCGCCGTCGTCCTGGTGGTCGTCGACCACCTGGGTTCGTGGCCGCACGGTGGTTTCATCGGCGTCGACGTCTTCTTCGTGATCTCCGGCTTCCTGATTACGGGGCTGCTCGTCCGCGCTGCCGGTAGCGAAGTGGGCGTGGGCGGGTACTTCGGCCACTTCTACCGCAATCGGGCGCGCCGCATCCTTCCTGCAGCACTGACCACGCTCGCGGCCTGCTGGGTAGCGGCGAACCTGGCCTTCCGCGGTGCGCGGGTCGCCCAGTCCCACGACGACATCCTGTGGAGTCTCGGCTTCGCGGCGAACGTGCACTTCTCCAACATCGGCACCGACTACTTCCAGAGCACCGAACCGCCGTCGATCGTCCAGCACTTCTGGTCGCTGGCCGTCGAGGAGCAGTACTACGTCGTCTGGCCGATAGTCGTCCTCTTGATTGTCGGCATCTTCGGGCGGCGTCAGGCCCGCGCTCTCACCCCGCTGCTGGTGGTCACGGCGCTCCTCGTCGCCGGGTCGTTCGCCCTCGCCGTGCACGACACGCACAGCAACGCCACCGCCGCCTACTTCTCGACCCCGGTGCGTGCCTGGGAGCTCGGCGTCGGTGCGCTGCTGGCCGTCGGCTTCGCTCGCTTTCCCGGGATGGCCGACCGGCTAGGGGTGCTCCGCGGCCCACTCGTGCTCCTGGGGACGGCCGGGATTCTCGCCAGCGCGGTGCTGGTGAAGTCGACGCAGAGCTTCCCGGCGCCCGCGGCGGCCGCGCCGGTGCTCGCTACCGCCCTGGTGATCTTTGCCGGTACTACCCGTGAGCAGCTCCATGGCGCCAGAGCCTGGTCGGCATTGCTCACCAACCGGGTCAGCAGTTACCTCGGGGAGATCTCTTTCTCGCTCTACCTCTGGCACTGGCCGGCGATCATCGTGATCGGCGCCCTCATCCCCACCGGCTCGGCCAGGTTCTACGTCATGGCGGTGCTCGTATCGCTGGGCATGTCCATCCTGAGCTACCAGTTCGTCGAGACGCCGTTCCGGTCCAAGAGCGCGGGCGATTCGGAGCGCCGCAACAACCTCGCGGCGTTCTCCGCGCTGGCCGCTGCTGCCGCACTGGTGGCGGGGGTGGGTGTCTACGCGTTCCGCCCGGATCCGCCGGCCCCGCCAGCGGCCGCGCTGGCGGCTGCCCCTGCAGGTGCCAGCACCTCCGACCCGTACCTGGCGCCCGCCTCGGCCGCGATCACTCAGTCGATCCGGGACGCCCTTGCCGCCACGAGCTTCCCGAAGCTGACGCCCGACCTGAGCCATCTCGGGCACACCGCTGCCCGCACCGAGATCTGGAACGGCTGCCAGACGGATACGGCCGTCGTCGCGAGCTGCATCTACCGCCCCTCCGGCAAGTCGAACGGCAAGGTGGCCCTCGTGCTGGGTGACTCCATCGCGATGAGCTGGATGACCTCCATCCACGCCGCGCTCGTCGCGCAGGGGTGGACGGTCGAGGGCTTCATGCGCACGCAGTGCACCGCGGCGATGGTCGAGGTGCAGGTCACCGCGACCGGCGAGGGCTCCTCCGAGGGCTGCTCCCGGCACCATCAGCAGGTCGGCGCCATCGTCAAGCAGGTCAAGCCGGACCTCGTGGTCATGTCGAGCGCCGATCTCACCCTCGGCGAGATCGCCGGGGCCAAGGACACCGCCTCGGCGATCACGGCCTACACCCAGGGCATGATCGCCACCCAGAAGCTGGTCTCGGCACCGGGGCGCACCGTCGTCACCCTCTCACCGCCGCCGCGCGGCAAGGCGCTGCTCGACTGCGACACCGCTGGCGCGGTGCCCGCCGACTGCATCGGGCAGGTCAACGAGCAGTGGCGTCAACAGTCCGCAGCCGACAAGGCGGCGGCGAAGGCCACCGGGACCAAGTACATCGACACCCGGCCATGGTTCTGCAGCGCGTCGGACTACTGCCCGGCCTTCTCCGGCTCGACCGCGATGCTCTACGACACCGGCCACATGACCAAGGAGTACGGGCAGGTGCTTGCTCCGGAGATGGCCACCGCACTCCAGCAGTAGTCGCGCTCAGCTGCCCTTGGTCGCCTGAACGGCCTCACGGTAGATCACGGCGTACTGGGAACCGACGGCCGACCAGTCCCGGCCGTCCATCAGCGGCGCACCGCTGCGGCCCGGCGCGCGGACGACAGCCAGCGCGGCGCGGATCACCTCGGGCTGCAGCTCGCCGTCGAAGCAGATGACCCAGTCAGCGCCGACCTCGAGGGCGAGTGCGGTGTTGGCCTCGGTACGCGGCACCAGGATCGGCCGGCCGAGGGAGAGGGCGACCAGCGCGACCCCGGAGTTGTGCATCTCGCGATAGGGCAGCACCACGAGCTCACTGCTGGTGACGGCGTGGACCAGCACGTCGTCGGGGACGAAGCGGAGATCGGCACTGACCCGGGGGTCGGCGCTGCACGCCGCCTCGATCGCCGCCCGCAGGCCGGCGTCGCGCGGGGCGCCGACGATGGCCAGGGAGAGCTCCGGCTCGGGCATCGCCGCGAAGGTGGCCAGCAGCTCGGCCACCCCCTTGTAGGGCCGGATGATGCCGAAGTACAGCAACCTGCCGGGCGTCGTCACCGCCTGCGGATGGGCACTGAACACATCGCGGTAATGCCCGTGCAGCACGGTACGGAGCGGGGTCGAGGCCGGGATCTCCGCCGGGGCGGTGGTGACCACGTTGAGGCGGACGGCCACCGAGGTGGCGCGGTCGGTGGCCTGCAGCAGCGCGCGTTCGGCGCCGCTGCCACCCTCGTGCGGGGAGACGTTGTGCAGGCTGCGCACCAGCGGGGTCCTGGTGAGCTTGAGGCGCAGCAGCAGCGCGGCGTAGAGGAGCCGCTTCGCCGGGCCGCCGAGCCGGCCACCCCGGATGCGGTACTCCGGCCAGTGCAGGTGGAAGGCGTCGTAGCGCCCGAAGAGTGCCGTCGGCCAGCTGAAGTAGCGCAGCCGGATCCCCGGCGGCATCTCCGCGGCGATCTGGTTGACGAATCGCGTGGTGCCGTCCGGCGGGTTGAGTGAGAGCAGCACGACGAGCTCCGGACCGGTGGTGGCCGCCTCGAGCACCGAGTTGACCCGGGTCTGCCAGCTGTGGTCGGCGTAGACCTGGGCGCGGACACCGGCGACCTCGGTGGCCGAGCGCGGGGGCGCCTCCACCGCGCTCAGCAGTGCCGCCTCAACCTGGGCGTCGTCGTCGAAGTAGAAGCACCGGACGCCACTGGCCTCCAGCGCCATCGCGTCGGCCGACCGGGTGCAGATCAGGTCGACACCGAGGGCGGCGTACTCGTAGAGCTTGAGCGGGCTGTGATACATCCGCTCGCTGGAGGAGCGCTCGTGGCCCGCGATACCGACCGTCCACGTGGCGGTGCGGTCCATCGCCTCGTCGTGGGGCAGCCGGCCGACGAACTCCACCAGGTCGGTGAGGCCGAGCTCGGCGCTGAGCGCGCGCAGCGCCGTCGCCTGGGCGCCGTCACCGACGATCTCTATCGCCAGCTGGCGGGTGCCGGCCGCGGCCACCAGGGCGGCGCGCTGGCGGGCCACGGCGTGCAGCAGCCGGTCAAGGCGCTGCCAGGCCGACAGGGAGCCGACGAAGCCCAGGACGAGCCGCTCCGGGTCACGCAGACTCGCCCGTTCGGCCAGGTTGGCGGCGACGCCGTTGGGGACGACGAGGATCTTCGCGGGGTCGATGCCGGCGAAGCTCACGATCTCCTGACGCAGCGCCTCGCTGACCGCGACGATCAGGTCGGCCTTGCGCATCACGCGGGCCTCCAGCCACGCGGCGAGCCGGACCATCTTGAGGATCTTGCGGTCGGCCGAGGTCTCGCGGTGCAGGATGCCGTTGGCCTCCACCACCCGGAAGGCGCGCCGCTTCCTGGCATGGAAGCTGGTGAGATCGGCCAGGACCGCGATCCGCTCGTAGATCAGGTCCGGTGCCGGCCGGCGCAGGCTGCGCGCGAAGAGGTTCAGCCCCGTCCAGACGGCCACGGCGATCCGCACCAGATCGGCGACCCAGACCCGCGCCGCGCTGCTGTCGCCGTAGTCGGACTGCGAGACGGTGGTGAAGCGCCCCATCAGCGGCGCGCTCGAGGCCAGGAAGAGATCGGTGTCGATGCCCTGGGCACGCAGCGCGGAGACGAACGCCGTGATGTGCGTGCGCGGCCCAGGGGTGTTGCTCTGCTCGCCGACGGAGATCCGGATGCCGCCGACCAGGTAGTCGACCCGGGACACCGTGCGCCCAGTCCGTCGTCGCGATCGGCTCATTCAGCACCCCAGAGGTCGTAGGGAAAGGCCGCGAGCAGCGGCGCCGGATCCCAGACGGGCGCCGGCTCGCCGCCGAGGGCGAGGGCGGTCGCGGCATCGGGCGCCGGGGTGTAGCCCTCGCGCCCGGAGCCGAGGTAGTAGTCCTCGTACTTGAACCGGGGCTCGTGGCCGGACTCGATGAGCCTCGCCGGAATCCCGAGGGCATCGGCGATCACCACGGCGTGCAGTGACGAGCCGGTGACGAACTCGCTGGCCGCGATCCGGCGCAGCACGGTGGCCAGTGGCAGCTGCGGGCTGATCACGCCGGGCCCGTCCGGCTGCTGCGCGGCGTCGTTGAGGTTGGGGATCACGGTCAGCGGGTGGGTGGGTTCGGAGCCGCGGAGTTCGTCGCGGCTCCAGAGCGTGCCGACGAGCAGGCCCGGGTCGCCGTAGACCTCCGGCACCGTGATTCCCCGGCCCTGGAGGAAGTCGCGGGTGTGCGGGCCCCGCACGGCGCGGACGTCCAGCTGGGTGAAGCGGAACGTCTCGTCCAGGGACTTGCCGTTCGCGCCGGTGCCCCAGACCACGTCGCCCTCGGTGGCCAGCCGCAGCACGGAGCCGACGGAGAGCAGGGCGACGTCCCTGGTGCCCGCGCGCGGGTCGATCCCGCGCCGGCGCAGCAGCTCGCGGACGATCAACGGGCCGAGCAGGTCACCGAAGTTGTTCACCCGCGGGGCCAGGCCGATCCGCTGGCTGACCTTGCCCAGTGCCCCACCGCGGGTGCTGCGTCGGGGGTTCCAGTTGACGATCTCGACGGGGCTCATCCGGCCAGTGCCGCGATCTCTGCGTCGGTGATCTGCACGACCTGCTGGGCTCGGGCCAGACCGGTCTCGATCTCGCCGCGGCGATCCCCCAGCGCGGTGATCCACTCGGCCACCCGAGCCGAGTTCCAACCGGTGGCATCGGTGCTGACCGCGGTGATTCCTGCGGCGGCGAAGTGCCGCCCGATCTTGACGTCCGGCCCCTCGATGACGCCCGCCGGCAGCGCTCCCTCGGTGAGGCCCATGACGAGTGCGTGCAGCCGATCGCTGACCACGAACGCGCTCTCGGCGTAGATCGCCCGCACGGCCGTCTCCTGCCGCAGGTGCGGCTGCTCCGCGGGCCACGGGACGAACTCGGCGCCGAGCCGCGCGGCGAGTGCCTCGGCCGCAGCGTTGTCGCGCCGGACCTGCACCACGACCACGGGGGCGAGCCCGGTGTCGGCGCAGACCTGCCGCAGCGCCGCGACCCAGGCCTCGCTCGGCGCCGGTCGGTCGCTGCGGAGGGTGACGGCGAGCCTGCTGCGGGACGTCGTGGGAGCCACGCTGCCGGGGCCGTCGTCGAAGGCCCAGTCGGGGCGAATGATCCCGGAGCCGAAGACCGACCGGCTGTACTCGTCGCGCCAGGCGTTGATCGAGGCCAGCGTGACGGTGAGCTTGATGAGCCGACCCCAGAACCAGTGCCAGTCGCGGGTGCCGACACCGGCCCGCACCACCGAGCCGCCCCGGAGGCGGCCCACGATCAGCGTCGGCACGAGCAGCGCGTGCATCACGGCCTGCTTGCGTACGCAGCGGATCTCACCCGGGTTGAACGCGAACATCCAGCCGCCGCCCCGAACGGCAGCGATGAGCGCCGCCAGCACGAAGCGGGGGTAGCTGCGGTAGGTGGTGTCAGCCCCCGTGAGGCCCAGCCCCTCCCGGAACCCGGCGGTGGCGTCGCTGACATATACGTGGCACTGCCCGCTGGCCTGAACGCTACGGAGCATGCGGCGGCGGAGCACCACGTCGCCGATGTTGTCGTCCTGGCCGCCGCACCAGTAAAAAATCTGAGTAGTTGCCGAGCGTGTCAGCCTAACCACATCTCCTTCGGCCGGAACGACGCCTTCACCTCGGCTATTCTGGCAGCAAACGTGGAGGGGGCTCGGCGCGCTGTGGAGAGTGCTGCATCACGCACGGCCGTGCCGAGACCGCAGATCCATCGCGGGGGCAGCAGTGCTGCCGCGAACGTCGGGCGGCTCACCGGCCTGGCCGCTGGCGTCACCGGCGCAAGGTCCATCGGCCTGCCGCCGTGGGAGCTGCTGCTGGCTGCGGCCTTCATCGTCGCCATCGGCAGCGTGCTCAACATCCGGGGGACGCGCGGGCAGCAGGCGTCGCTGCGCATTGCGGCGTTCGACCTCTTCTGCATCGCCTACTTCGCGTGGAGCGTCTTCGCCGACATCTTCGACTCGCGCGCGCTCGAGTACACGGTGGGCAAGACGACCCTGATCGCGCCGGTGTGGTCGTTCCTGGCCTACGTGGCCGCACGCATGGTCGTCCGGACCGAGGCAGACCTCGTCTCCTACCTCAAGGGCTTCGTGGCGCCGGCGATCCTGAACGCCCTCCTCGCGGTCGGGCAGACGGTCTCGCCGTCCTTCGCGCACGTCGTGCTGACGATCGCACCGAGCGACGGCCTGGACACCCGGCTCACGGGCGAGAAGCTCATCCGCGCCACCGGGCTTATCGGGCACTGGACGGGGCTCGGGTTCTACTTCTGCGCGATCCTCGCCGCGGTGGGCTGCGTCGCGGTGATGAGCAACGGGCTGGCGAGGTTGCCGGTGTCGTTCCTGGTCTGTGGCATCGCCTGCACTGTGGGCGTGATCGTGACCCTGACGTTCTCCGTGATCCTGGCGGCGCTCGTCATCATCGCCGTCGTGTGGTTCAGCCTCGGCATCCGACCCGCGCAGCTGCTCGCCGTCGTCGGGGGCGGCTTCCTCGTCTTCCTGGCGTTCGGCTCGGTGCTGACCGCCCGGATCACCGAGCAGACCGCCGCGCGCCCCACCAACGCGCTGCCCTCCTGGGTGCCGAACACGCTCAACTACCGCTGGCGGATCTGGACGGAGCAGACGGTGCCTGCCATCGAGCAGCGCAAGCTCACCGGCTGGGGCACCAGGGTCTACACCGACCTCTCGCCGAAGCGCCTGATGCCGGACAACCTCGTCTGGAAGTCACCGGAGTCGCAGTGGCTCTTCGCGGCGATCAGCTACGGGATCATCGCGGCCATCCTGCTGGCCGGGGTCATCATCGTGGCCGGCGTGGTCTCCTGGCGCGGCTGGCGCCGGGGCGGCCGCCCGCTGGCGGTCGTTCTCGCGCTGGTGGTCGGCACGGTCATCGGGTCGATCACCGACCCGAACATCACCAACCACGGGCTGCCGGTGCCGTTGTTCGCGGTCATCGGAGCCACCTTCGCGGTGTTCGTCCCGTCTGTCTACGGCTACAGCGACCGTGAGAAGCGCAGGTTCGGTCGCGGCCGGGTTCCCATCTCCGCCGCCGCTCTGTGAGCACCGACGGCCCCGTGGGCACTGACGGCCCCGTGGGCACTGACGGCCCTGTTGGCACTGACGCCCCGATAGCGGCGCTCGGCGCCGACGGTCCTGCGAGCACCGACGGGCTCGGGCGGCGGGCCGCACGGGGTGCGGCAGCGACGCTGGTCGGTCAGGCCGTCCGGGTGATGATCCAGCTCGGCGGGCTCGTCGTCCTCGGCCGGATCCTGGACCCGAAGGACTACGGCATCCTGGCGGCCGTCACCGCCTTCATCGGCGTCGGCGATCTGCTGCGCGACTTCGGCCTCTCCTCGGCCGCGGTGCAGGCCAAGACGCTCACGCTGGCGCAGCGCACCAACCTCTTCTGGCTCAACACTGGCATCGGCGTGATCCTGGCGGTGGCTACCTTCTGCTCCGCCTCGCCGATCGCGTCGTTCTATCACAACCCGCACATCGCGGGCGTGGTGCGCAGCCTCGCCGTCATCTTCATCCTCGACGGGATGGCGACGCAGTACCGCGCCGACATGATCCGCAACCTCAAGTTCGGCCGGCTGGCGATGGTGGACATCGTCGCGCAGGGCACCGGGCTCATCGTCGGGGTCGTGCTGGGGCTCGCCCATTACCACTACCACGCCCTGGTGGCGCAGCAGCTGGTACAGGCCGCCGTCGCCGTCCTGGCCGTGGTGGGCATTGCGCGCTGGGTGCCGAGGTTGCCGCGGCGCCACGTGCCCATGCGGGCCTTCATCGGCTTCGGGGTGAACCTGATGGCGACCCAGCTGCTGACCTACTTCAGCCGCAACGTCGACTCGCTGACGGTGGGGCACCGCTTCGGTCCTCGGGTCCTCGGTATCTACAACCGGGCCTTCCAGCTGCTGACGCTGCCGTTGAACCAGCTCAACGCCCCGGCGCTGCAGGTGGCGCTGCCGATCCTGTCGCGGCTGCAGGACCAGCCGGCGAAGTTCGCCGCCTTCGTGGTGCGTGGCCAGCTGGTGCTGCTGAACATCAGCCTGGTGCTCTTCGCCGGTCTCGGCTCGCAGGCACGGCCGCTGCTGCCGCTCGTCTTCGGGCATCAGTGGAGTGGCAGCGTCCCGATCTTTCAGATCCTGGCGGTTGGCGGGATCTTCCAGGCGGCGGGCTTCTCCGTGTACTGGATCTTCCTCTCCAAGGGCATGACGCGCTCCAGCCTGCGTTACTCACTGACGATCCGCCCGATCGCCATCGCGCTGATCATTGGTGGGTCGATCTGGGGTGTCCGCGGCGTCGCCTCGGGCTACGCGCTGGGCGTCATCCTGGCGTGGCCCGTCGGGCTCTGGTGGGTGGGCAGGGTGGCCGACGCCCCGGCCGGGCAGCTGCTGCGCAGCGGCCTGCGCTCGATCCTCGCCTATGCCACGACGGCCGTGGTGGCGGCCGTCGTACCGCGTCTGCTCGTGCACGCAGCGATCGCCCAGGCCGGCCTCGGAATCGTTGTGCTGGTGGCCACCTTCGCTGCGATCGTGGCGCTCTGGCCGGCCTTCCGCCGCGACGTGCAGGAGGTCTGGGCCACCGCCCAGCTGCTGCGTGGTGGCCGTGCGGCCGTCGAGGCGTCGCTGGAGCCGCGTGGTCGGGCGGCGCAGGCCGGGGCTAGCGGCCGGCACCGCCGCAACTAGCCGCAGCAGCTAGAAGCAGACGAGGCGTCAGCGCAGGTTGCGGAGCGCGGAGTGCGCAGCGTTCGCCCCGGCCATGCCGTGCACCCCGGCGCCGGGCGGGGTCGCCGCGGAGCAGATGAAGTGGCCCGGGATGGCGAGTGAATACGGGTTGACCGCCGGCCGCGGCCGGACGAGCGTCTGCAGCGGGGTGTTGGCGCCGGTGAGGATGTCGCCGCCGACGTAGTTGCGGTTGTAGAGCGCCATGGCCGCCGGCGGCCGGGCCGCGGTGGCCACGATCCGCTCGCGGGTGCCGGGGGCGAAGCGCTCCAGCTGTGCGAGCATCGCCTCGGTCGCGTCGCCGTCGTAGCCGTGTGGGACGTGGGCGTAGGTCCAGATCGGGTGGATGTCGCCGACCGAGCGCGCTGGGTCGGCGAGGTACTGCTGGCCGACGAGCATGAACGGCCGCTCCGGCATCCGTCCGGCGACGACCTCACGCTCGGCGGCGGCGACCTCCTCGAACGTGCCGCCGACGTGCACGGTGCCGGCGCGGCGGCTCTCCTCGTTGAGCCACGGGATGCCGCCCTGGACGGCGAGGTCGAGCTTGTAGGCAGCCGGGCCGAAGCGCCAGCGCGCGAAGGAGCGTCGCACGCGGCTCGGCAGCCGATCCCCGAGCAGGTCGACGATCGCCTGGGGAGCGAGATCGAAGATCGTGACGTCGGCCGGCGGGAGATCGGCCGTGCTGTTGACCGGGTTCGCCGTCACGATGGTGCCGCCGAACCCGACGATCACGCCGGCCAGCGCATCGGCGATGGCCTGGGAACCCCCGATGGCGACGGGCCAGTCGTGGCGGTGGGCCGCGGCGATCAGGGTGAGCCCGATCGCCGCCGTGGCAGGCCGGCCCAGCGGCTGGATGGAGTGCGCGCAGACTCCGGCGAAGAGCGCCCGCGCGGCGTCGTCCTGCCAGCGACGCGCCACCGCGGTGGCGGGTAGCAGCGCGCGGGCGCCGAAGCCGGCCAGCAGCAGTGGGTGCCGTGGCCGGTGCAGCACCGGCTGGAAGATCTCGGCGCGCAGCTCGTCGAAGTGGTCGGTGAGCGGCGCGAAGAGTGAGCGCCAGCGCGCGCCGTCGGTGCCCAGGCCTTCGACGGTGCGCTCCAGCGAGTGGTGCAGCACGCCGGCCGCGGTACCCCCGAGCGGGTGGGTCAGCGCGATCTCGGGATTACCCCACTCGATCTCGAGCCCGACCTCGTCGAAGGCAGGGGAGCCGACACCCATGGCATGGATGGCCGAGCAGTCGTCGTGGAGCAGCCCGGGCAGCGTCAGCTCGCTGCTGCGCAGCCCCCCGCCGATGCGGTCGGCGGCCTCGAGCACGGTGACCTCAAGGCCGGCCTTGGCGAGTACGGCCGCGGCAGTCAGCCCGTTGGGTCCGGCACCGACGACGACCGCGGTGGGCACGTCAGCTGGCCGTGGTGGTCATGGCGGAGCCGAGGACCCCGCTGAGCCGCTGCGCGTACGTCGCGGTGAGGTGTTGCTGGTCGCGGTACATCAGCACGTTGCCCTGCACCGTGTCACACGTGCCCCTGGGGCAGGTCCACTGCGTCGAGTCGATGTAGTTGTAGCCGGCCGTCCGTGCCACCGCCTCCTCCGTCGTCCGGTGCAGCGGATCGATGACCGAGTTCTCCGGCTTGTCGCAGTGGGCGGTGTTGGAGAGGTGCGCGGAGAGGCAGATCGGGATCTCGTAGTCGAAGTGCGGGGTGTCGGCGATGACGTAGCGGTGGGCCGCTCCGCCGAGCTTGGCCAGGGTGGTGGCCAGCGCCCGGCCCCAGTCGGACTGGTACTGCGTGTCGCCGTTCGAGCCGTCGTCGTAGACGCCGTAGTTCGAGACGATCACGGTGTTGGGGTGCAGCGCGTTGATTTTGGCGATCGCATCCCGGCGCCACACGGTGCACTCGGTGTAGTTGCGCACCAGCAGCTTGTTGTAGACGCTGAGTGACACCGACGGGCACGCGGACTTGGTGAAGGTCACCAGCTTCAGGTGCCGGGCCGCCGCGATCAGCTTCAGCGCCGGGAACCACTGGGCGGCGTGGGAGTCACCGAAGAGCACCATGATGTTGCTGGAGCTCACGTCCGCGGTGGCGCACCCCTTGGCCGTCTCCTCGGCGAAGTTCGCCTGGCAGCCGGTCGCGTAGAGGGTCGGGATGTCTCCGCTGGCCTGTCGCAGTGTCGGTGTCATGTTGTCCGGCACGTAGGCCGTCGCCGTCAGCTGCGAGGCCGTCGCCGGGTCGGCCAGTACCGGCGCGGACCTGCCCGCGCTGAGCGTGGGCAGGCCGGCGGTCACGACGCTGATCGCACACGCGGCGACGATGAGCACGGCACCGAACCCGTAGGTGTTGCGCCTGTGCCGCGACAGCAGCGGGTTGCCGCGCAGTGGCTGCTCGACGAGGCGGTAGGTGCCGTAGGCGAGGACGACGGCCGCGATCACGGCGCCGGTCCGGGCCGGGGCGGAGAGCCCGCGACCCGTGCCGACGACGGGAATCGTCAGCAGCGGCCAGTGCCACAGATAGAGCGAGTACGAGATCGCACCGACCCACTGCACGGGACGGAGGCTGAGGACGGAGATCACCGACCTCGGCGCGGTGGGTCCGGCGAGGATGACCAAGGCGGTGCCGGCCGCCGGGAGCACGGCGATCACTCCGGGGAACTGGCTGTCGCCGTTGAGCCAGAAGGCGGTGCCCAGCACGGCGGCGAGGCCGCCGATCACCAGTAGCCCCGCCACCCATCGCTCACGCAGCCACGCCGGGGTCGAGGGCAGCAGGCCCACGAGGGCACCGAGTGCGAACTCCCAGGCCCGGCTCGGCAGGAGGAAGAAGGCCAGCGGCTGCCGGTAGCCGGTGAGCTCGTAGGAGACGGCCAACGAGATGACGAAGACGGCGACGAAGGTGATCGTCAGGTAACGGCGCAGCGACCCGCTCCGCCGGGCCAGGAGGAGCACCAGGGCGAGCAGCAGCGGCCAGAGGGCGTAGAACTGCTCCTCCAGGGAGAGCGACCAGTACTGCTGGAACGGTGACGGATCCTGGTTGCCGAGGTACTCGATGCCGTTGATGCCGAACCGGATGTTGGAGAAGAAGAGCGCCGCCGAGCGTCCGTCGGCGCTGATGGCGGGCATCGCCAGCGGTGGCACCACGAAGTACGCCGCCACGAGCGTGGCGACGAGGACGACCATCGCCGCGGGCAGGAGCCTCCGGATCCGGCGTGCATAGAAGGCCCCGAAGGCGATCCGGCCACCCCTGCTTGCCTCGCGCAGCAGATGGCCGGTGATGAGGTACCCGGAGATGACGTAGAAGACGTCGACGCCGATATAGCCGCCGGTGAGGGTGGGCAGCCCCGCGTGATAGAGCACGACGAGCGCGACGGCGAGGGCGCGCAGCGCCTGGATGTCTGGACGCAGTGGCGAGCGGCCGGCGCGGGCCGGGTCACGCTTGCTCGGCGCCGCATGCCTGGCAGTCCGAGGCGCGCTCATTGCACGACCCTAACGGACGAAAGCGGGCCGGTTCAGGGGCCACGGCCCGGAATCACAGTGCGAGTGACGAGACCTATTCCACTCCTGTGAAGCCACCCGGCCGTACTGCACCGGCTGATATCGTCAGCGCTCGATCGCGCGAGCGTTCAGTCGGATTGTGACGGTCGGATCCTCGACTGAACGGAGGGATCAGATGGCGGAGAACCCCCCCGGTTCTTCCCTTCCAGAGTATGGCTCCAGCGCCCCCGGGTCCTCAGGGCTGAGCCGGCGCAAGCTGCTCATCGTGCGGGCGCTCTTCGTGATCCTGATCGTCGGGCTGCCGGTGGAGCTGGCCATCTCCCGCTTCGACAACGAGCCGTACCCGGCACTCTTCCAGCCTGGGTTCGCCGGACACCCTTACAACCACGGCGTGCTGAAGATCGTGGAGCCGACGTTGATCGTGCACTTCGCCGATGGAACCGTGGCCAACGACGTGGCCTACCAGCGCATCCTGCCCAAGTCCGGACTCCAGTCCCTCACCGTGATGAAGAACGAGTTCTACGACGATCACGCAGCCAAGGACCCGCGCACCAAGGTATGGCTGCGGCAGCGGCTCGCGCTGCTGTTCCCGAACCGTCCGGTGGCCACCCTGGTGATCCTGTGGCAGCAGGAGCACATCCACGTCAACGATCCCAAGCATCCGATCGACAAGCCGGTCCGCACGGTGACCGTCGAGCTGGCGGGCTGACATGGACAAGTTCTGGGCACGCTTCGACTCCTGGGTGCAGGCCGGGCCGTTCCGCAGCCAGGACCTCGCGATCTACCGGATCATCTACGCGCTGCTGGCACTGGCGACCATGCCGACGTTCAGCCCGCTGACGCGCTACCCCTCCTCGCTGTACAAGCCGCCACCCGGGCCGTTCGAGCTCTTCGACGGCTTCCCCTCCAAGCCCGTCCTGATCGCGATGGAGCTGCTGCTCGCGGTGGCGCTCAGCTCGCTGCTGATGGGGTTCTTCACGCGCGTGAGCTCGCTGGCCACCTCGATCCTCTACATGGTCGGGTACGGCTTCAACTACAGCCTCGGCAAGATCGACCACACCATCCTGCTGGCAGTGGCTCCGGCGGTGCTCGCCTTCTCCGGCTGGGGAAGCCGGTACTCGGTCGACTCGCTGTTGGGACGCGCCAGGCAGCGCCCGGAACCGCAGTGGCAGATGCGGGTGCTGGGCATGTGCATCGGCGTCGCCTTCGCCACGGCGGCCACGCAGAAGCTGGTCAGCGGCTGGCTCTCGCTGAGCTCCCAGGCCGTGCTCGGGCAGTTCTATACGAAGTACCTCACCGAGGACAAGCACTCGGTGCTCGCCTCGGTCGCCTCGCACGTCCACGCCGCGGCACCCTGGGAGCTGCTCGACTGGGTCACCGTGATCCTCGAGTTCTCCAGCATCGTCGCGATCCTGTGGTGGCGCGCGTTCCGTGGGGTGCTCGCCAACCTTGCGCTCTTCCACGTAGGCGTCCTGCTGGTGCTCAACATCAAGTTCGCCACCGACGTCATCGTCTACGGCAGCTTCGTCACCTGGGCGCCGGCTCTGGCTCGTCTGCCGGGGGTGACGCTCTCGCCGCAGCGAACCGAGCACCGGGTGAACCCGGCCCTCGTCTATCCCGGCGCGGTGGCAGCGATCCTCGCGATCGCGGCAGGGTTCTGGTCCATCGCCCGCTACGCGCCGACCTTCGGCCAGCAGACCGAACTGGTGATCATCCTGGCTGGCGGGGTGGGTGCCGTCTGCTACGGCGTGACCCAGTTCTCCGCACTTCGCGAGCGGCCCAGGAGAGCGCGCCCGGCTCACGCCGCCTGATCGTCGGGAGCGCCGGCCAAGTCAGGCGATCGCCGCGGTCGAGTCGGCGGGCGAGGCCGACGAGAGCCGGCGATGCTGCGGCAGGATCAGCCGGCGAGATCTGCGGTGGTGAGCTGGTCGACCTCGCGGTAGGTGACGAGGCCGCGGGCTTCGAAGTCCCGGCAGACCTGCACCTGGTGATCGTCGACGTGTTCGTTGCGCTGGGCGCGACGGGGTACCAGGACGGTGCGCTTGCCCATCTCGACCAGGGCCATCGCGGTGCCGACGCCACCGTGACTGATGACGATGTCGGCGGCCTGCGCGGCGGCGAGGAAGTCGTTGGCCGACATCAGCGTATGGACGGTGCCGGGGAGGTCGGTGCGGTCGGTGCAGCCCAGCTGCCAGGTGATCTCGGCCTCGTCGGGCAGGGTGTCACGGATCCGGTCGAGCAGGGCGTCGAACCGGTACGGGCGGATCGTGCCCAGCGTGACGAAGATCCGCGGCACCTCCCCGGCCGTGGTGCTGACGGCGGCCGCCGTGCCGTTCGCGGTGCCGGTGGCTCGGGCCGGGGCCGCGTCGCCCTGATAGGACCAGGCGGAGGAGGCCCACTCCGGGTGCTGGGTGTACGTCTCCACCCGGGGCCACCGCCGCGCTATCCGACCCGTCACCGACGGCCCCTCGAAGCGCGAGAAGCTCTCGATATAGATCATCCGCGTGCGCTGCGAGGCGCGCCGCAGCGTTGCCCACGGAAACACCGAGAGCGCGATCCCGGCACCGGTGGAGAGGACCGCATCGAAGCGCTCCGTCGCCAAGATCTCGCGCACCACCGGCGCCGCTCGCAGCACTCCCTTGTAATCACGCGGGTGCACGTACGGCACGTAGGCCACGCGGCGGCCCTCGGTCAGGATCTCGGACTGGGGCGACCGGAACGTGACGAACAGTGTCTCGGCCGACGCGCCAACGAGATCAGCGATCTTCACCGCCTGCGCAACGTGGCCACCGGTAGAGGCCACCACGAGCAGCTTCAGCCCGGACAGTCCCAACCCGGCAAACGGCTCGTCAGGAGCGGCATGCGGCGCGCGCGACGGCTCAGCCATGCCTCTCCCGGGGGACGGAGTTGGATACGGAGACCAGAAAAGTATCAGTGCCAGCCGACGTGCGGAGGCAAACTCGGACTTACGTGAGACACACCTCAGACTTCACGCCTAACTCATGATGCAACGCGTGGGGCCCTCTGGTCGAGGGGGTGTATTGGCGGACGAACCTCAGGAAATTCTCAGGTATTAGTAGCCATTTGATGCTGTATGCGTGAACATGGTGAAAATTCTGGCGACTGGCCGCCGCTGTTTCAGCATGGTTGGCCCGCCATTGACCGCTTTGGTCCGTTCTGATCTGGGACACAGTTTCACCTGTCCTGGTGAGGCCTGCCGGTGCTAGCTTTCCGCTGCCGCACGGGGATTTCCCGCAATTCAGCGGCCAAGGGTAGGGACACTCGTCGTGGCTGAGTCACGCTTCATCGGTACCTCCGTTCGTCGGCTCCGGTGGGCGCTGCCCGCCTCGATCGGCCTTGCAGCCGGAGCGTGGGCGCTCTTCTCGATCTTTGCGTCGTCGGCCTCGGCCACGCCCACCTGCACGATCTACTGGACGGGACACACGAGCACCGCCTGGTCGACGAGTTCGAACTGGTCGCTGAGCGATGGCGGCAGCTCCGCCGGCGGGACACCCGGAGCCACCGACTACGTCTGCATGTCGACCGCCCCGACCCGCAGCGCGGTGGTCTACGGTGCCGGCGCGAAGTCGGTCACCGGCATCAACTTCGCCAAGACGGCCACGGTGACGCCCAGCCTGGAGATCAACTCCGGTGCGCTGAGCGTCGGCAACTCCAACGGCTCGAACGCATCGACGATCAACAACCTCACCGTGGACGGAAGCCAGACGATCGGCGGCACCTCGGCCACGAACCTGACCGGCACCACCAGCTTCGCCAGTGCGGCGATCGTGGCCGGTACGGGCGTCAAGACCGTCAGCGGCACCAGTGAGATCCCTGCCTCGAGCTACCTCTTCGTCGGCACGGGCACCAACACGACCGGTGACCTGGCGAACTCGGGCAGCTTCACGCTCGACTCGGGCTCGATCATCTACCTGAACACCCTCTCCAGCGCCGCGCCCGCGACCTTCGCCAACAGCGGCACGCTCACGATGGGCGACAGCAGCCAGCTATACGCGAACGGCTCCGGCGCCGTCGCGCCCACCGTGACGAACAGCGGCACCATCACCTCGGCGCCCGGCATCAACACCGCCTACATCACCTCGGCGTTCACGAACACCGGGGCCATCACGTGGACCTTCGGCCAGCTCAACCTCGGCGCGGGCGACATCGGCACGACCACCGACACCGGCACGATGGCCATCAGCTCCGGCGCGGACGTCGACCTCACGGCCGGCACGCGCACCATCGCCGGTTCCGTGTCAGGTGCTGGGCACCTGCAGGGCACCGGTGGCAACGT
>JAOPUX010000009.1 GCA_025963285.1 Jatrophihabitans sp. | reverse complement strand
CTACCTCTACGAGCGCCCTGGCACCAACGGCGAGAACCTGCCCGAGACCCACGAGTTCCTCCGCAAGGTGCGCAAGTTCGTCGACGACAAGTACCCCGGCAAGATCCTGCTGGCCGAGGCCAACCAGTGGCCCTCCGACGTCGTCGACTACTTCGGCGGTGTCGAGACAGAGTCCGGTGACTGGGTCGGCACGGAGTGCCACATGTGCTTCCACTTCCCGGTGATGCCGCGCATCTTCATGGCCGTACGCCGGGAGAACCGCTTCCCGATCTCGGAGATCCTCGAGCAGACGCCCGCGATCCCCG
This sequence comes from Jatrophihabitans sp., assembly GCA_025963285.1. Classification (GTDB taxonomy): domain Bacteria; phylum Actinomycetota; class Actinomycetes; order Mycobacteriales; family Jatrophihabitantaceae; genus JAOPUX01. The sequence continues at coordinate 12,838 of JAOPUX010000009.1, read as the reverse complement.
ACGGCTGCCAGTGGGGCATCTTCCTGCGCAACCACGACGAGTTGACGCTGGAGATGGTCACCGACGAAGAGCGCGACTACATGTGGGCCGAGTACGCCACGGACCCGCGGATGAAGGCCAACATCGGCATCAGACGCAGGCTGGCCCCGCTGCTCGAGAACGACATCAACCAGATCGAGCTCTTCACCGCCCTGTTGCTGTCGCTGCCCGGCTCGCCCGTCCTCTACTACGGCGACGAGATCGGGATGGGCGACAACATCTGGCTCGGTGACCGCGACGGAGTGCGGACCCCGATGCAGTGGACTCCCGACCGCAACGCCGGCTTCTCCACCGCCGATCCGGGCCGGCTCTACCTGCCGGCCAACCAGGACTCGATCTACGGCTACCAGGTGACGAACGTGGAGTCGCAGACCCGCAACACGTCCTCGCTGCTGCACTGGACACGGCGGATGATCGGGATGCGCAAGGCCAACCCGGCTTTCGGCCTGGGTAGCTTCACAGACATCGGGGGTAGTAACCCCAGTGTGTTGAGTTTCGTACGTGAGTTCGGTGACGACATCGTGCTCTGCGTCAACAACCTGTCCCGCTTCGCCCAGCCTGCCTCACTCGACCTCCGCGCCTGGGAGGGTGCCGAGCCGATCGAGTTACTCGGCGGCGCCCACTTCCCCGCCATCGGCGAGCTGCCCTACCAGCTGACGCTGGCCGGGCACGGTTTCTACTGGTTGCGCATCCCGCGTCCGCCGACGGTCAACGGTGATGCCGCATGACGGCCCCCGGCGATCTTCAGGAGCTCGTGGCGGCGTGGCTACCCACCCAGCGCTGGTTCGGCGGCAAGGGGCGGCTGTCCACCATCACCATCGAGCTCCTCACCGCCCTCTCGACCGACGTCGACATCTGGCTGGCCACGGTTGCCTATGCCGACGGTGAGGCCGAGCTGTACCAGCTACCGCTGACCAGCCGCAGCGAGCCCGAGGAGTTCCTCGAACACGTCCTGCTCGGCACCATCGAGCGCGACGGCGCGCTGAGCTGGATCTACGACGCGCTGCACGACAAGAACCTCACCGACGTCTGGCTCGAGTCGATCCGCGACGACGTCGTCACCGACGTGCTGCGCTTCGAGCGCTCGGCCGACCCGGACTCGATCCCGGTCGGCAAGCCAAGCCTGGTACTGACCGGGGAGCAGTCCAACACCTCGCTGATGTACGGCGACAGCGCGATCCTCAAGGTCTTCCGGCGCCTGCAGCCCGGCATCAACCCCGACGTCGAGATCGGTCAGGCCCTGGCCGTGCAGGGTGCCCAGCACGTACCGCTGCTGATGGGCTCGGTCACCGGCGCCTATGCGGGTGCGGACTACGCGCTCGCGATGCTGCAGGAGTACATGACCACAGCCACCGACGGCTGGGAGCTCGCCAAGGCGAGCGTGCGCGACCTGATGGCCGAGGCCGACCTGCACGCCGAGGAGGCCGGCGGCGACTTCGCCGGCGAGGCACACCGCCTCGGTGCAGCCGTGGCCCAGGTGCACGCCGACCTCGCCACCGCCTTCGGCTCTGCTCCGCTCGACGACCTGGCTGCCCGCGCCGGCGCCATGCACGAGCGCCTCGATCACGCGCTGACCGTGGTGGCGGAGCTGGCCCCCCTGGAGGCGGGGCTGCGTGCGCTCTACGTCGCGCTGGCCAACGCCGCCGGCGACCTGACCAGCCAGCGCATCCACGGCGACCTGCACCTCGGCCAGGTGCTGCGTACGGCGAACCGGTGGGTCCTCATCGACTTCGAGGGCGAGCCGATGGCCTCCCTCGACGAACGGCGGCTGCCCGACTCGCCCCTGCGCGATATCGCGGGGATGCTCCGCTCGTTCGAGTACGCCGGCTACCACCGCATCCTGGAGACCGGCTACCAGCCGCAGCTGGCCTACCGGGCCGCCGAGTGGGCCCAGCGCAACCGCGACGCCTTCTGCGACGGGTACGCCGAGGAGGCCGGCTACGACCCGCGCGAGCACCCGGTGGCCCTGCACGCCTACGAGGCCGACAAGGCCGTCTACGAGGCGCTCTACGAGGCACGGAACCGGCCGGCGTGGCTGGCGCTGCCACTGGCGTCGCTCGCCCGGCTAGCCCCCACCACCGAGGCACAGGAAGGGTCAGCATGACCGTCACCGCCAGCACGGCCGAGCTCGACCGACTGGTCGAGGGCACCCACCACGACCCGCACTCGCTGCTGGGCGCGCACCCCACCGGCGATGGCCGCACCGTCATCCGCACGCTGCGTCCCGACGCCGTCTCGGTAGAGCTGGTGATCGCCGCGGGGCGGGCACCGCTCGGCCTCATCCACGACGGCGGGGTCTTCGAGGCGATCGTCGACGGCGATCCGATGGACTACCGCCTCGACGTCACCTACGGCAGCGAGACCTTCACCGTCGACGACGCCTACCGCTGGCTGCCGACGCTGGGTGACATCGACCTGCACCTCATCGGGGAGGGCAGGCACGAGAACCTCTGGGAGGTCCTCGGCGCGCACGTACGCACCTACGCCACCCCGGCCGGCCCGGTCACCGGCACCTCCTTCGCGGTCTGGGCGCCGAATGCGAGGGGCGTGCGGGTCACCGGTGACTTCGACTTCTGGTCCGGCCGCGCCCTGCCGATGCGCTCCCTCGGCTCCTCCGGCGTCTGGGAGCTCTTCGTCCCGGGTGTCCTCGACGGCGCCCGCTACAAGTTCCGCATCCTCGGCGCGGACGGGCAGTGGCGGGACAAGGCCGACCCGATGGCCTACGCCACCGAGGTACCGCCGGCCACCGCCTCGGTCGTGCACACCGCCGAGCACCAGTGGGGCGACGAGGACTGGCTGACCGCCCGCGCCGGCACCGACTGGACGAGCGCCCCGATGTCGATCTACGAGGTGCACATCGGCTCGTGGCGGGTCGGGCTCTCCTATCGCGAGCTGGCCGTGGAGCTGGTCGACTACCTCAAGGACTCCGGCTTCACCCACGTGGAGTTCCTGCCGGTGGCCGAGCACCCCTTCGGCGGCTCGTGGGGCTACCAGGTCTCGTCGTACTACGCGCCGTCCTCGCGCTTCGGTGACCCGGACGACTTCCGCTTCCTCGTCGACACCCTGCACCAGGCGGGTATCGGCGTGCTCGTCGACTGGGTGCCCGCGCACTTCCCCAAGGACGCCTGGGCGCTGGGGCGCTTCGACGGCACCCCGCTCTACGAGCACGGCGACCCGCGTCGCGGCGAGCAGCCCGACTGGGGCACGTTCGTCTTCGACTTCGGCCGCAGCGAGGTCCGCAACTTCCTGGTGGCCAACGCGCTGTACTGGCTGGAGGAGTTCCACATCGACGGCCTGCGGGTCGATGCCGTCGCCTCGATGCTCTACCTCGACTACTCCCGCAACCCCGGCGAGTGGGTGCCCAACATCCACGGCGGCCGGGAGAACCTCGAGGCGGTGGCGTTCCTGCAGGAGATGAACGCGACGGTCTACAAGCGAGTGCCTGGCGTGGTGACGATCGCCGAGGAGTCGACCTCCTGGCCCGGTGTCACGCGGGCCACGCACCTCGGTGGGCTTGGCTTCGGCTTCAAGTGGGACATGGGCTGGATGCACGACACCCTCAGCTACATCTCCCACCAGCCGGTCCACCGCCAGTACCACCACAACGACCTGACGTTCTCGATGATGTACGCCTACTCGGAGAACTTCGTACTGCCGATCTCGCACGACGAGGTGGTGCACGGCAAGGGCTCGTTGCTGAACAAGATCCCCGGTGACCGCTGGCAGCAGATGGCCACCCTCCGCACGCTGTACGCGTACATGTGGGCGCACCCCGGCAAGCAGCTGCTCTTCATGGGGCAGGAGTTCGCGCAGGGCGGCGAGTGGGCCGAGTCGCGGTCGCTGGACTGGTGGCTGCTCGACGCCCCGGACCACCGGGGTGTCAGCCGGCTCGTGAGCGACCTCAACCGTGCCTACCGCGACAGCCCCGCGCTCTGGTCGCAGGACACCGAGCCGGCCGGCTTCGGCTGGATCGACGCCAACGACGCCTCGGGCAACGTCTACTCGTTCCTGCGCTTCGGCACCGACGGGTCGATGCTGGCCTGCGTCGCCAACTTCTCCTCCGTGCCGCACGAGAACTACCGGCTGGGGCTGCCTGTGGCCGGTACGTGGGAGGAGATCCTCAACACCGACGCCGAGGTATACCTGGGCTCGGGGGTCGGCAACCTCGGCGGCGTCGAGGCCCGAGATGAGCCGTGGCACGGTCAGCCCGCCTCCGCGCTGCTGCGCGTCCCGCCGCTGGGCGCTCTCTGGCTGCGCTACCGCCCGTAGCCGCCTCGATTGTGCAACTCTCGCCGCCGCTAACGCGGCGAGAGTTGCACAATCGCGCGACGGAGGCGCGGGAATGCCTGGCTGGCAGATTTAGTTGACGTGTCATATAGTTGGTGACAGAGCCACTCAGGAGGACGCCATGCCAGCCGTAACCGCAGACACGTTGACCCTTCCCCGCATCGCCGGAGCCGGGCTCGGCGACAGCGAGCGCAAGGTCCGTCAGATCACCACCGGGCCGAAGGGCTTCGAGGGCGAGGGCTTTCCGGTGGTGCGCGCCTTCGCCGGCGTCTCCACGCGCGACCTCGACCCCTTCATCCACATGGACCAGATGGGTGAGGTCGACTACGCGCCGGGGGAACCCAAGGGCACGCCGTGGCACCCGCACCGCGGCTTCGAGACCGTCACCTACATGATCGACGGCACCTTCCAGCACCAGGACAGCCACGGCGGCGGCGGCGTGATCAATGACGGCGCCACGCAGTGGATGACCGCCGGTTCGGGCATCCTGCACATCGAGACCCCGCCGGAGGAGCTCGTCGTCTCCGGCGGCGTCTTCCACGGCCTGCAGCTCTGGGTGAACCTGCCCGCGAAGGACAAGTTCAGCGCCCCGAGGTACCAGGCCATCGAGGGCTCGGAGTCGACGCTCGTGACCAGTGCCGACGGTGGCGCGTTGGTGCGCCTCATCGCCGGCTCGATCGACGGACACGGCGGCCCTGGCGCCACGCACACCCCGATCACGATGGCGCACGCCACCGTGCAGCCGGGGGCGCAGCTGAGCCTGCCATGGCAGCCCGAGTACAACGCGCTCGTCTACGTCATGTCCGGCAAGGGGACCGTGGGCGCGGAGAAGCGGCCGATCCACGGTGGCCAGCTGGCTGTCTTCGGTCCCGGTGACCGGATTACGCTCGAGGCCGACGCCGGGCAGGACTCGAACCGTCCCGCCTTCGAGGTCGTGCTGCTCGGCGGCCGTCCGATCGGCGAGCCGGTGGCCCACTACGGCCCATTCGTGATGAACACCCGCGAAGAGCTGCAGCAGGCGATCGAGGACTTCCAAGCCGGGCGCCTGGGCGTGATCCCCGAGAACGCGCTGATGCCACACACGATGAACTGAGCCGTCAGGGAAGCCGGACCCGCACTGCGTGCAGGCGCTCGTAGTGCGGGCGGCTCTCCTCGGCCGCCCGCAGTGCGGCACCGTCGAGCGAGACGCTGCGCGGACGGTAGGGCTCGAAGCCGGTGGAGGCCACCACGGCGTCGTACCAGTACGGCGCCCAGACGCCGTCGGAGTCACGCGGACCGGCCGGCCAGGTCAACATCGCCGCGGTGAACGGCACGCCGATGTGGCGGCAGAGCCAGCGCAGGTACGCCTCGGGTGCCTGCAGGAAGTCGGCGGCGTCGATCACCGGGACGTCGCCACCCAGCAGGTCGTAAAGCCTGGTCTGCTGCACCAGCCCGATGTCCTCGGCCACCACCTCCGCGCGCGAGCGGACATAGGAGGCCACCACCTCGGCAGGGTCACGGATCAGCAGCACGTTCGTGAGCCCGGCGATCCACGTCAGCGGCAGCTGCGGGATCAGGTGATGGGTCATGTGCTTCTGGTAGTAGATCCCCGGCCCCGGCGCGGTGAGTTCTGCGACGACCGCCTGCCAGTCCGGCTCGCCCGCCGCGATCACCTCCTCGCGTGCCGGGTGGTTCAGCCCCGTCTGGTCGAGGTAGTAGGCATAGAGCGGCTCGTCGACTACCCGGGTGTCGGGACGGTTCTCCCAGGAGCGCATCAGCGCCGTGGAGATGTTGCGCGGGCCTGACCACACGGCCAGTCGGACCCCGGTCACCGCGCGGCGACGTCGGCGGCCACGAACGCCCGGTACAGCTCCTGCAGCCGCTCGACCATCGGGCCCCGCGCTCCGCTGCCGATCGTGCGGCCGTCGACGGTGTGGACGGGTACCAGCCCGGCGAAGGTGCCGGTGACGAACGCCTCGTCGGCGCTGTAGACGTCCGTGAGGCTGAAGCTGCGCTCGCGGGCGATGATGCCGGCCTGCTCACAGATGCGCAGCACGTTGGCTCGCGTGATGCCCCCGAGGCAGTACATGCCGGTGGACGTCCACACCTCCTGACCGCGCACGATGAAGAAGTGCGTCGAGTTGCAGGTGGCGACGAAGCCGTGCGGATCGAGCATCAGCGCCTCGTCGGCACCTGCGGTGTAGGCCTGGATGCAGGCGGTGATGTCGTTGAGCTTGCTGTGCGCGTTGAGTTTGGGGTCCAGCGTGTCCGGTGCGGCTCGTCGGACGTGCACGGTGAACAGCGACAGTCCGCGTTCGACGGTGGCCGGCAGCGGGTCCTTGTGCTCGGCGATGATCACCACCGTTGCCGGCCCGGCCGACATGCGTGGGTCCTGGTACGGCGTCGACTTGGGCCCGCGGGTGACCATCAGCCGGATGTGCACGCCGTCGACCATGTCGTTGGCGCGTAGCGTCTCGTAGACCGCGGCGGTGAGCTCGGCACGGGTCAGGCCGATGTCCAGCATGATCGCCGCGGCGCCCTCGAAGAGCCGGTCGAGGTGCTGCTCGAGGAACGCCGGATGGCCCGAGGTGACCCTCAGCCCCTCCCAGACGCCGTCGCCGAGGACGAAGCCAGCGTCGAAGACGGAGACCACGGCCTGGGCCCGCGGCGCCAGGGTGCCGTTGACGTAGATCAGCACCTCGGCGTTGCGTGGATCGTCGACGTAGTCGTGGGTGCCGTGCGCGCCAGTCATGCCGCCATCATCCCAGTGATCACCGCAGCGGTCAGGAGCTGAACTCCAGCAGCAGCGCGGCGAGAGCGACCCGGAGGGTGTTGCGCCAGCGCAGCATCACGTAGCGCTCCTGGTCGAAGGCGTGGAACTTGCGCAGGTAGCGGTAGAGCGCCTCGACCTTGATCAGCGGGTCGAGCAGGTGCACCGCGCCGTAGGCGAGCTTGCCGAGCACGCCGAGGTTCTTGCGGTTGACGAAGAGGTCCGGGAACGGGGCGAAGGCCAGCGAGACCCGCTCGACGCCGTTCTCCTGGCCCCATTTGATGGTCTCGGCGACGAGCCGCTCGTCGGTGCCGTTCGGGCTGCGCCGGGCACGCACCGGGAGGTCGAGGGAGAGGTCCTGCTTGCCGGCCCAGAGGTAGCGATGCGCGGCCACCATGTGGCCGTCCGGGCCACGGGCGATGACCATGATCGCGTCCGGCTCGAGGCCGTTGAAGAGCCGGCCGAGGATCATCGAGAAGCCACGGCTGTCGACCTTGCGCTGGTGGGCCATCATGCCGCGCAGCTCGAGGATGTCGGCGGCCGGCAGCTCCCCCTCCCGGGAGAACTCCACGGTGATGCCCGCGTTGCGGGAACGCTGGATGGCCTGGCGCAGGTTGCGGTACCGCCGCCCGGTGACCTGGAACTGCTCGCGGCCGAGGACGACGTCTCGCCCGATCGGCACCGCGCTGAGGCCGTAGCCGGCCCACATCTGTTTCGCCCGCTCACCGGCACCGATCACGGCGATCCGGAGCTTGCGCGCCTTGGCTGCCAGCACGAAGGCATCGACGGCGGCCTGCCAGGATGCCGGCTCCCCCACCGGGTCGCCGCTGGCCATCGCCACCCCGAACTTCACCCGGTAGCTCACCGCAGCGTCGCCGTCGGCGGAGAAGACGTACTGCTTCTCCGGCCGCAGCGCGAAGGGGGCGAGCGGGTCGGCCTCGCTGATGGCCACGAGGTCGCGGACGCGCAGCCACGTCGCCTCGTCGGCGGGCTGCTGCACAGCGCGGGCGTGGCGGGCCATCAGCGCGGACCGTTCGGGGGCGGCGTCATCAGAACAGGGCCCGTGCCATCTCACGACGGGCCGGATCGACGCGGGGATCGTCGGGGCCGAGGATGTCGAAGTAGTCGACGAGGCGGGTGCGGACGGCGTCACGCTCGGGGCCGCTGACCCGCACGATCAGGTCGAGCAGGCGACGCAGCGCGCCGTCGATGTCCTCACCGAGCAGCTGGAGATCGGCGGCGGCGAGGTTGGCCTCGACATCATCCGGGCTGCTGTCGGCGCGCGCGGCCAGCTCGGGGTCGGTGCCCTCGACCCGGGCCAGCAGGTCGACCTGGCGCAGCGCGAGAGCCGCCTCGGTGTTGCCCGGCTCGGCGCTGAGGATGGCCTGGAAGCGCTCCTTGGCCAGGGCGTAGTCGCCGTCGGCGAGGGCGGCCTCGGCGGCGTCGAAGCGTGGGTCCTCGGGCGCGGCGGCCTCGGGGGCCTCCGCATCCTCGCCGTCGGCGGCGCCGGGCTCGGCGACCTGCATACCGCTGTCACGCGCTGCCTGCAGCACCGCGGCCACGAACTCGGCGATCTGTTCGATCGGCGGGGCCCCCTCGAAACCGGGCACGAGCTGGCCGCTGATCACGGCGAAGACGGCCGGGATCGCGCGCAGCTGCAGGGCTTGGGCGATTCGCGGGTTCTGGTCGGCGTCGATCTCGGCGAGCAGGAAGGCTCCGCCGGCGCGGACCGCGATCGACTCGAGGTCGGCCATCAGCACGTCGGCGCCAGTGGCTCGCGTGGAGGTGACCCCGAGGATCACGGGCAGCTGGAACGAGCGGTCGAGCACCTCACCCTGGAAGTTCGCCTCCGTGACGGCGACGACGTACTCGCCGGGCGCGGGCGGCGGAGCCTCCGCTGCACGGGCAGCGGCCTCGTTACGCGCCTTCACGGCGGCTAGGTCTACGGCACCGGCCATCGCGGCACTGAGACCGGCGGAGGCGGCAGGTGCGGTGGGGCGTCGCGGAACTCCTGGGCGCATGCCCATCAGTTTCTCAGACATTGACACCATCTCGCTCAACCGATGAGGTCGACGCGTGACTGTTTCGCGAGAGGTCTCCGGCGCCGTCTGGACCGTCATCCTCGACCGGCCCGAGCGCCGCAATGCGGTGGACGGCCCCACCGCCGAGGCCCTGGCCCAGCAATTCCGGGAATTCGAGGCCGATGAGTCCGCCAAGGTAGCCGTGCTCTGGGGTGCGGGCGGCACGTTCTGCGCCGGGGCGGATCTGCACGCCATGTCCAACAATCTCGACCCCGATGTATTCCAGGACGGCCCGATGGGGCCCAGCCGGATGGCGTTGAGCAAGCCGGTGATCGCGGCGATCAGTGGACATGCCGTGGCCGGTGGGCTCGAACTGGCGCTGTGGTGCGACCTGCGGGTGATGGAGACCGACGCGGTGCTGGGCGTCTTCTGCCGACGCTGGGGCGTCCCGCTGATCGACGGCGGCACCGTCCGCCTGCCCCGGATCGTCGGGCTGGGCCGGGCACTGGACCTCATCCTCACCGGGCGCCCCGTCGAGGCCACGGAGGCGCTCTCGATCGGGCTGGCCAACCGGGTGGTCGCGCCGGGCTCGGCCCGCGCGGAGGCGGAGGCGCTGGCTGCTCAGATCGCCGGCTTCCCCTGGGCGACGGTGCTCTCCGACCGTCGCTCCACCTACGACGCCCTAGGGCTGTCCGAGCTCGCGGCGCTGGCCCAGGAGTTCCGGCACGGGCAGGGCTCGCTGGGCACCGCCCTCGACGGCGCGAGCCGCTTCTCCGGGGGCGAGGGGCGCCACGGCGTGTTCGGCTCGTAGCGGGTGCCGCGCCAGTCGTGTGCCGGGACGCAGCCGGTCATGGCCTGACTCGTCGACAACCTGTGTTGACCCGGGGCCGAGGTCGGGTCAGTGCTCAGCGCCGAAGTCCTTCGCGTCGATGCGCAGCCGGCGCAGCGAGACGAAGAGCGCGTCCAACTCGCCGAGGTCCAGCGCGGACATGGCGAAGTGCGCTGCGTTGAACTGCTCGGTGGCCTTGTGCGCCACCTCCCGCCCCTCGTCGGTGATGACGGCCAGGGTGCCGCGGCCGTCCTTCGGGTTCGGCTCGCGGCGCACCAGCCCAGCTGCCTCGAGGCGGTCGATGACGTTCGTGACCGAGGTGGCATGCACCTGCAACCGCTCCCCCACCTTGGACAGCGGCAGCGAGCCGTCCCGCGAGTAGGCCAGCAGGACCAGCGCCTCGAACCGGCTGAAGGTGATGCCGTAGGGGCGCAGCATCGCGTCGAGCTGCCCGATCAGGATCTGCTGGGCCCGCATGATCGAGGTGACGGCCCGCATCGAGGCGTAGACCTCGGGCGGCTCACCCGGCCAGTTCTGCTCCCAGAGGTCACCGGCTCGATCGATCGGATCGAAGTCGAGCGGGGAGGGCGTCGGCATGAGAGCAGGGTAACGAAGGGTGCAGGCGTAGCGTGCGACGTCATGAGCGACGCAATCGATCGACTTGATCTTCTCGACCTCGACGACGACCTCCCCGAGGAGGATCGGCTGCTGCGCGACACCGCGCGCAAGTTCGCCGACGACCGCCTCCGGCCGCACATCCGCGAGTGGTTCGAGGAGGGCACCCTGCCCGCCCGCGACCTGGCCCGCGAGTTCGGTGAGCTGGGCATGCTCGGCATGCACCTCAAGGGCTACGGCTGCCAGGGCGCCAAGGCCTCCCAGTACGGCCTGGTGGCCGCGGAGATCGAGGCCGTCGACTCCGGGCTGCGCTCGCTGGTCAGCGTCCAGGGGTCGCTGGCGATGTACTCGATCTACGCCTACGGAAGCGAGGAGCAGAAGCAGCGCTGGCTGCCGGAGATGGCCGCCGGCAAGCTCATCGGCTGCTTCGGCCTCACCGAACCCGACTCCGGCTCGGACCCCGGCTCGATGCGTACCAGGGCCGTCCGCGACGGTTCGGATTGGCTGCTCACCGGCAACAAGATGTGGATCACGAACGGCTCGCTGGCCGACGTCGCCGTGGTGTGGGCGCGCACGGACGAGGGGATCCGGGGCTTCCTGGTCGAGAAGGGGATGCCCGGCTTCACCACCCAGGACGTCCACCACAAGATCTCACTGCGCGCGTCCGTCACCAGCGAGCTGATCCTCGACGAGGTCCGGCTGCCGGAGTCGTCCATGCTCCCGCTCGCCCACGGCCTCAAGGCACCGCTCGGCTCGCTGACCGAGGCTCGCTTCGGCATCATCTGGGGGGTGACCGGCTCGGCCCGTGACGCGCTGGCCGCCACGCTCGACTACGCCACGACGCGCAGCCAGTTCGGCCGTCCGATCGGCGGCTTCCAGCTCACCCAGCGCAAGCTCGCCGAGATGGCCGTCTCGCTGCAGCAGATGCAGCTGACGGCGCGCCGCCTCGGTGAGCTCAAGGACGGCGGCCGGATCGAGGGTCACCAGATCAGCTTCGGCAAGTTCGCGAACGTCCGCGCAGCGCTGGAGATCTGCCGCGAGGCGCGCTCGATCCTCGGTGGCAGCGGGATCACCACCGAGTACCCCGTGCTCCGGCACGCGGTGAACCTGGAGACCGTCTATACCTACGAGGGCACCCACGAGGTGCACACGCTGGTGCTCGGCTCGCGCCTCACCGGCCTCGACGCCTTCCGCTGATCCCTACGTCCGACCTCCGCCGAGTGGCTTGTTCAGCCTCGAGTGGTGGCGTGTCGCCTAGCCACTCGCCGCCGAACAAGCCACTCGGCGAGAAGCCGAGCTAGCCGAGCGCGGCGAGGCGGCCGGCCAGGAAGGCGCGCTCCACACCGTTCTCCGTGCAGAGCAGCGCCTCCTCGTAGGCGAGCCGGGCCTCGTCGAGGCGACCGAGCCGCGCCAGGAAGTCGGCCCGAGCCGATGGGAGGTACCCGTAGCCGGCGAGCTGCGGCTCGTCGGCCAGGGCCTCCAGCGCAGCCAACCCGGCGGCCGGCCCGGCTGCAAAGCCCACCGCCACCGCCCTGTTCAGCGCCACCACGGGCGACGGCCAGAGGCTGCCGAGCACGCCGTAGAGGGCGACGATCTCGGCCCAGTCGGTGGCCTCCCAGGACGGTGCCTCGGCGTGGACGGCGGCGATCGCGGCCTGCAGGGCGTAGCGGCTGGGGGGACGGGCCAGCAGAGCCTGGCGGACGAGCGCGAGCCCCTCGTCGATCTCGTGACGGTTCCACTGCGCGCGGTCCTGGTCGGCCAGCAGGAGCAGCGTGCCGTCCTCGGCCACCCGGGTGGCGCGGCGGGCGTCGGTGAGCAGCAGCAGGGCCAGCAGGCCGGCGACATCGGCCGAGTCGGGGAGCAGCACCCGCAGCATCCGCGCCAGCTGCAGCGCTCGCTCGACGAGATCGCGGCGCACCAGATCGTCGCCTGCGGGCGCGGTGTGGCCGGTCGTGAAGAGCAGGTGCACCACCTCGAGTACCGCCAGAATCCGCTGCGGCAGCTCCGCGACCCCCGGCACCCGGTACGGGATGTGGGCCCGCGCGATCTTCTTCTTCGCCCGGGTGATCCGGGCCGCCATTGTCGGCTCCGACACCAGGAACGAGTGCGCCACATCGGCGGTGGAGAGGCCGCAGAGCAGGCGCAGAGTCAGCGCCACCTGCGCCTCCGGGGCCAAGGCCGGGTGGCAGCAGGTGCAGATGAGCCGGAGCCGGTCGTCGGGGATCTCGTCCCCGGGTTCGGCCGGCGCGTCGACGTCATCGAGCACCAGCTCCGGCATGGCGCGGCGGAAGAGCTGGT
>JAOPUX010000043.1 GCA_025963285.1 Jatrophihabitans sp. | reverse complement strand
TTGCGGCTCACGGCCCGACGGGTGCGGACGTCCGGCGAGCCCAACCACCTGGCCACCGGACGCGCGCGGATAGGCAGAACCGCCTTCGCAACCTGTCTGGCGCTGGGAGTCATCGGGGCCTGTCTGGATCACCTGCCGTGCCGAGGGAGTACGGCACCTGAGCGGAGGGCGAGGGATTCGAACCCTCGGTTGGGGATCACCCAACAGCGGTTTTCAAGACCGCCGCACTCGGCCGCTATGCGAGCCCTCCGAGTCCGCCGAGCCTATCGCCGCGCCGTCGGCCGAGCGCGCGCGGTCGGCAGGCTCAACGTCGGCCACTATGATCCGAGGTACTTGACCTGTGAGTGAGCCCAGCACGGCTCAGCTGTCGCCGGAGCCTGACTTGCCGCAATCCGACTCGAAGCTCTGCGTGGTTCACGTCGGAGCTCACAAGACCGGTACGACCATGCTCCAGAACTACTTGCGGGTCAACGCCAAGGCGCTGCGCAAGCACCGGATCTTCTTCGTCACCCGACCCCAGCTCGCCGTCTCTGTGGGTTGGGGCCGAGCACTGGTCAAGAACCCGGAGCGTTTCCAGGCGCATCTCGACACCTTCGACAAGACCAAGGACGTCGACCTGCTGATCGCCTCCCATGAGGACACCCTGGGGCATCCCTTCGAGGCCGACACGAACGGCAGGCTCTACCCGAGCGCCGGGGAGAACCTCGCGGCGCTTGCCGCGGCGCTGCACGGGCGGCAGGTAAGGGTCGTCCTCTCGATCCGCCCGCAGGCCGACTTCCTCGAGTCCTACTACTTGCAGACGGTGCACGAGGGCAGCAGCAAGACCTTCGACGAGTGGCTGCGCGACGTCGATCTCGAAGCGCTGTCTTGGCGGCCCATCGTCACCTTGCTGGGCGAGCTGTTCGGGACCGAGAACACCGAGTTGATCGACTTCCGGCTCATCCGCGACGGGCAGGACGCCTACCTCAAGCATTTCCTCTCGCGACTGGACGCACGGCTGGACATGCACGTCGCCTACGAGGACTCGCACAACAGGAGCATCTCCGAGAAGGGGCTGCGGATGGCGCGGGCCGCCAACCCACATCTGCGCTCGACGGACGAGCGCCGCGCCATGCGCCGCTTCCTGCAGACCCACTTCTCCAACGCCGACTATCCCCGCGCCGTGCTGCTCAGCGACGACCAGCGCACCACGCTCACCGAGCGCTACAGCGCGGAGTACGACGAACTCGTGGGCGTCATCCCGCCCGTGTCGCAGCCGTGAACGACCATGCGGTGCTGCTTCACCTCGGGCTGCGGCACCGGGGATCGCAGCCGCTTCAGGCCGCGCTGGAGCAGCTTCGACCCCAGCTCCGCACCGCCGGCGTCGCCGTCATCACCGACAGCGAGATCGGCGCGGCAGCGGCGGGCGTCGGCTGGCGGACCGGCAGAGCCGACGACACCCTGGCCCCGTTTCTCGACGCGCTGACCAGTGCCGTCGAGCTGGAGCGGGCCCAGGTTCGCGCGGCGAGCGAAGGCCGCGTCGTCACCTTCGTGTCGAGCACTGAACTACTCGGTCCGGGGGTGATCGACGAGGCCGACCATCCCCTCTTCCGACCGAACGCCGAGGCTGTGATCGGCGGGCTGGCCCAGGCTCTCGGCGCGCCCGAGACGCATGTCGTGATCTACACCCAGCGGCAGGACCGGCTCTTCGACTTCGCCTACCTCACCGGCGTGATGGCAGGTGGCTTCGCCGAGTTCGCCGAGGTCTTCCCGGCCGCGGGCGAGCAGGTGCTCGACTATCACGGGCTCACCGCGCGCCTAGACGCCCTCGATGCGGTCACCTCGGTGGCGGCCAGACCGCTGGAGTCGGTCGACGGCACCGCGGGCCTGCTCGCCGACCTCCTGACGATCCTCGGCGTGCAGGGGCAGATCGACGTCACCGACCTCGGGGATCTGCCCAACGAACGCACCTACTCCCGGCTCGGGATGCTCGTGGCGCTCGGCATGAACCCACATCTGGACACCTCGGTCGAGCGTGAGCGAGTGCGGGCATTCGTCCTCGACACTTTCCCGCCCAAGGACGACACCGTGAACCGCGTCGTCGACCTGGCCCGACGCCGCGAGATCCTCGACCTGCACGAGTCGAGCAACCGGGCGCTCTTCGCCCGTTTCGGGCTCGGCGAACTCCCGGAGAACTACCTCAACCCGCTGAGCCACCAGCCACCGCCACCTCCTCCTGCACCCGAACAGCCTGCACCCCAGCAGCCCGCACCCAGGCAGTCCGCACCCAGGCAGCCGGCACCCACTCCATCGCTGCGGCGTCGGCTCCGCGCCGGGCTACGCCGACGGCTACGCCGGCTCAGGTCGCGCTGACACCAGCCGCGGCCCGCGGTTCGGCCCGGCAAAGTTCCGTCGACCGCGACGGGAGATGGTCAGTCGAGCAGCTTGCTGCGCAGCGCCGCGGCGTCCTCGTCGCTCCAGCCGTGTGAGCGAAGCCAGACGTGCACGCCGCCGAGCTCCTCGTCGATCGTGGCGAAGAGGCGCTGCATCGTGGTGTCGCGCGGGCTGTGCCTGGCCAGCAGCTCGGGGTCGACACTGCCCGTGCCATCCCCCATGCTCGCGTAGGTGTTCGTGCCGATGAGCCGCGTCAGGATCGCCTCAATGCGCTCGGCGGTGCGGGCGTAGTCGGAGATGATCGCATCACGTTCGACGCCTGCCTCGGCCAACGCCAAGGCAACGACCACACCCGTGCGGTCCTTGCCCGCGGCACAGTGCACCACGGTGGCACCCGGTGAGTACGCGATCAGGCGCAGCGCCGCGATCACCGAGTCGGCACGGGAATCGAGGTACGTGAGGTAGTGGCCGGAGACGCCGCGACGGGACTCGGCGGTGTCGTCCTCGTCAGAGTCCGCGTCGGAGTCCGCGTGCTCCCAGGGCAGCACGACAGGCGCGCCGTCCTCGGCAGGTGCCAGCTGGAAGCCGTCCTCTGGGTAAAGCGAGAGGTTCGTGATGACTACCTCCTCGCGGGCGGTCAGCGGACCGGGCCCCTCCGCGCTTACCTCGATCGATGTGCGCAGGTCGGCCACCGCCCGTACGCCGAGCGTGTCGACGAGCAGCACCACGTCCTCGGCGGAGAGGCTCTGCAGGTTGTCCGAACGGATCAGCCGGCCCGGCTGCACCTCACGGCCGTCCTCGGTAGGCAGGCCGGCCAGGTCACGGACGTTGACGGCGCCCTCGAGTTCGATCCAGCGAGCAGTGGTGTTCACACCAAAACACTACGGGCCGCACCCAAGTGAAGCAGATGCGGCCCGTAGTGTTCGTCAGAATTTCAGAATGCCGACTCCGGCACGTCCATCAGCGCGTTGTCGATCGACTCCGCGATCGCGCGACGGGCGGTGAGCTCCGGCAGCACCGTCTGGGCGAAGAAGCGGGCGACGGCCGGCTTGCCCTCGTAGAAGGCGCGATCGGCGGCGGAGATGCCGTTCGCGTCGAGCTTGGTGAGGGCGACGCTCGCCTGGCGCAGCAGCAGGTAACCGACCATCAGGTCACCGGCCGACAGGAGCAGCCGGGTGGCGTTCTGGCCGACCTTGTAGACGTTCTTCACGTCCTCCTGGCCGCTCATCAGCTGGTTGAACATCGTCGCGACGATGCCACCGAAGTCGTCGAGGGCCTTGGTGAGTGCGGCGTGCTCCTCCTTCAGGCGCCCCTCGTCGGCGATCGACTCGAGGAAGCCCGTGATCTCCGCGCTCAAGGCACCGAGGGCGGCACCCTTGTTGCGGACGATCTTGCGGAAGAAGAAGTCCTGGCCCTGGATCGCCGTGGTGCCCTCGTAGAGGGTGTCGATCTTGGCGTCGCGGATGTACTGCTCCAGGGGGTAGTCCTGCAGGTAGCCGGAGCCACCGAAGGTCTGCAGGGCCTGGGCCAGCTGGTCGTAGGAGCGCTCCGAGCCCGCGCCCTTGACGATCGGCAGCAGCAGGTCGTTGATCGCCTCGTCCAGCGAGGTGTCAGCGCCGTTGTGCTCACCGATGATGATGCGGTCCTGGGCGGTGGCCGTGTAGTAGACGAGCGCGCGTAGCCCTTCGGCGTACGCCTTGTTCAGCATCAGGCTGCGGCGCACATCCGGGTGGTTGATGATCGTGACGCGCGGTGCGGTCTTGTCCGAGGCCTGGGTGAGGTCGGCGGACTGCACGCGGGTCTTGGCGTACTCCAGCGCGTTCAGGTAGCCGGTGGAGAGCGTGGCGATGGCCTTCGTGCCGACCATCATGCGGGCGTGCTCGATCACCTGGAACATCTGCGCGATGCCGTTGTGCACGTCGCCGACGAGCCAGCCCTTGGCCGGGACGTCCGGGTTCTCGCCGAAGCGGAGCTCGCAGGTGGTGGAGGCCTTGAGCCCCATCTTGTGCTCGACATTCGTCACGTAGGCGCCGTTGCGCTCGCCAAGCTCGCCGGTCTCGATGTCGAAGTGGAACTTCGGGACGACGAAGAGCGAGAGGCCCTTGGTGCCCGCGCCGGCACCCTCGGGACGGGCCAGCACCAGGTGGATGATGTTCTCGGTGATGTCCTGCTCGGCCGAGGTGATGAAGCGCTTCACGCCCTCGATGTGCCACGAACCGTCGGGCTGCTCGATGGCCTTGGTGCGTCCGGCGCCGACGTCGGAGCCCGCATCGGGCTCCGTCAGCACCATCGTGGCGCCCCAGCCGCCGTCGATCATGCGCTGGGCCATCTTCTTCTGGTCGTCGTTGCCGTTGGCGTACAGGATGCCGGCGAACGGCGCGCCCGCCATGTACATGTGCAGCGCCGGGTTCGAGCCGAGGATCTGCTCCGCGACGGCCCAGACGACGGTGCGCGGGACGAGCTGCCCACCGAGCTCGGGCAGCGTCTCGAGGCGCCACCACTCACTGTCCTGCAGCACCTTGTAGGACTTCTTGAACACCTCGGGCAGCTTCACCGAGTTGGTGTCAGGATCGAAGACGGGCGGGTTGCGGTCGGCCTCGGCGAAGGAGGCGGCCAGCGGCCCCTCGGCCAGCTTCGCGACCTCGGCGATGATGCCGCGCGCGGTCTCCTCGTCGACGTCGTCGAACGGTGCCGCGGTCAGGACCTTGTCGGTGCCGAAGACCTCGAAGAGGTTGAACTCGATGTCGCGAACGTTGCTCTTGAAGTGCCCCATGGTGCCTAGCTCCTCTGAATGGGCATTCCCGTGCGGTGTCATCGCCTCGAGATGCCGGGGTTACTCGTCGGTAACTTAATAGTATTACTGGCTAGTAACTTCTGCAAGCGATTCCCGCGCGAATGATCACCCGCGGCAAAGGGCGACGCTGCGGGTGATCTGACGGGGCGTCTGCGCGCAGTGGCGCCACCGCGGGCGGGCGGGACGCAATCGATCCCGCGAGCAGCGGCCGTGTTTAGAGCCAGCGGGCCTCAGACGAGGCGGAGGCGGACCGTCTCCGGTAGCGATCGGAGCTGGTCGAGCATCTCCTGGGTGATCGCGGCACTGATGTCGGTGACCACGTAGCCGAACTCGCCACGCGTACCGAGCAGCTGCGCCTCGACGTTGGCCTTGTGCTCGGCGAGGATCGAGTTGATCGTCGCCATGACGCCCGGCACGTTGCGGTGGATCAGGATGAAGCGGTTGGTGTCCGGCGGCTGCGGCAGGGCCAGCCCTGGCAGGTTCACCGACATGGCGGTGGCGCCGTCCAGCACGAAGTCGCGCAGCTTGCCTGCGACGAAGCGGCCGATGTCCAGCTGGGCCTCCTCGGTGGAGCCGCCGATGTGCGGGGTCAGGATGACGTTCGGCAGGCCCCGCAGCGCCGAGACGAACTCGTCGCCGCGGCCCTTCGGCTCGGTCGGGAAGACGTCGATGGCCGCCCCGGCGATAGCCCCGGAGGCGATTCGCGCGCTGAGCGCGGCATCGTCGACCACGAAGCCACGGGAGAGGTTGAGGAAGAGCGCGCCCGGCTTCATGGCGGCGAACTGCTCCTCACCGAAGATGCCCTCGTTCGACGCCCGCCCGTCGACGTGCAGGGTGACGATGTCGGCCTCGCGCAGCAGCTCGTCCAGCGACTCGACCCGGCGCGCGTTGCCGAGCGCCAGCCGGTCTGCGCTGTCGAAGAAGATGACCCGCATGCCCAGGTTCTCGGCGAGCACCGAGAGCTGGGTGCCGATGTTGCCGTAGCCGACGATGCCGAGCGTGCGGCCGCGCACCTCATGGGCGCCGTCAGCAGACTTGTCCCACACCCCCGCGTGCATCAGCGAGCTCTTCTCGAACAGCCGGCGCGTCATCGAGATGATCTCCGCGATCGCCAGCTCCACCACCGAGCGGGTGTTGGAGAAGGGTGCGTTGAAGACGGTGACGCCGTGGTCGGAGGCACTCTCGAGGTCGATCTGGTTGGTGCCGATGCAGAAGGCACCGATTGCGAGCAGGCCGACGGAGGCCTCGAGGACGCGCTCGGTGACCTGGGTCTTGGAGCGGATCCCGAGCAGCGAGACACCGGCGATGCGTGCGATCAGCTCGTCCTCGTCGAGGGCGCGATCGACGGCCTCGACCTCGAAGCCCGCCGAACGCAGGATCCGCTCCGCATCAGGGTGGATCTGTTCCAGGAGCAGGGCGCGGATGGGGGCCGTGGGCACGGCTGCATCGGTCACGGGGTGCCTTCGCTAGATGACGACGGTCGAGCAGAACACCCCGATTCTAGGCGACACGCACAGTGGCCCTGCCCGAATTATCGGGCAGGGCCACTGGAACGGGCCTGGGTCAGATGTGCAGCGAGCGCCTGCTGCCCATCCGCCGGTAGACGAGCAGGGCGATCACCGATCCGATGACGGAGCCGATGATCCCCGACGGCTGGATGAAGCCGTCGCCGGAGTCGTGACCGAAGAGCAGGTAGCCGAGAAAGCCGCCGACGAAGGACCCGACGATGCCGAGGCCCATGGTGCCGCCGATGCCGAGCGCATCGTGGCCGGGAACGAGCAACCGGGCCAGGGCGCCGGCGATCAACCCGACGATGGCCAGGGTGATGAGCAGTCCGATGATGTGCATGGCGCGTCTCCTTGAGCGGTGCGTTGTGACCACTCAGGTACCCGCTTCGGGCCGGACGGTAACCCTCAGCCGACGGGCAGGGCCGCCCGGCTGATCCCGAGCCCGCCGTGGGTGTCGGCGCCGTAGCGCGCGATCTCCTTGGCAAGGTCGAGCGGGCGGATCGAGGTGCGGCCGTCGACGGCAGCCTGATCGAGCCGGTCAGCCGGGACGATCCAGGCGATCTCGAACTCGAGGCCATCCGGGTCATGGCCGTAGAGCGACTTCGTAGTGCTGTGGTCACTGGCACCGACGAGCGCGCCCGCCTCGGCCAGAGCACCGGCCAGGGACTGGAGGTCGGCGAGCGTGTCGACCTCCCAGGCAAGGTGGTAGAGCCCGACGGTCGAGCGGCCGGCCGGCGACGCGCCCGCGGCCTCGCCCAGTTCGAAGAGGCCCAGGTCGTGATCGTTGGTCGAGCCGGCCGCACGAAGGAAGGCGGCACCACGTAGCTGCATTCCTGCGATCGGCTGGAAGCCGAGGACGTCGCGATAGAAGGCGACGCTGCGCTCGACGTTGCGGACGTAGAGCACTGCGTGGTTGAGGCGGTGGATCGACATGGCGCCCTCCTGGGGTGAGGTACCTAGCCTAGCGCAGATATGTTGAGAGCTCAACTATAGACTGAAAGCGAGTACGATACGGCCATGGCGACACGGTGGCTCAGCACAGACGAGCAGCTCGCATGGCGGGCCTACCTCGAGGCGACGACCCTGCTCTTCGACGCCCTCGACCGCCAACTTCAGCGCGACTCCGGCATCCCGCACGGCTACTACGAGATCCTCGTTCGGCTCTCGGAGGAGGAGAGCCGCACCCTGCGGATGAGTGAACTCGCCGACGCCACCCGATCCTCGCGTAGCCGCCTGTCCCATGCGGTGGCCCGCCTAGAAGACCGCGGCTGGGTAGAGCGTCAGGACTGTGCCACCGACCGTCGTGGCCAGCTCGCCGTGCTCACCGACACCGGCGTGGCTGCGCTCGAGGCTGCCGCGCCCGGCCACGTCAGCGCGGTGCGGGACTTCGTGATCGATCGGTTGAGCCCCGAGCAGATCGAGCAACTCCGCGAGATCGGTACCGCGATCGTGGGCGGTCTCAGTCAGGACAGTGTCGCCGTCTGACCCGCCGAGTGGCGGTCAGCGGACGGGCCCGTTCTCCTCCAGCCAGCTCGATAGTGCGCTGATGTCAAGCCATCCGATGCCGAGCCGCGACCCTGCGGCGCCCACCTCCGAGCAGGAGTAGCCCCGCCCCGACCAGCCCGCCGGCAGCGGTAGCGAGGCCGGTGACCGAGAAGCCCGTGACCGCAAGCACCGGGGTGGGCGCGGCAGGCACCAGCACTGCCTCGGCGGGCTGGCCCGTGTCGGCGGCGGCGATCGACCCCGGTGCGCCCGTCAGGTGCAGTACCTCGACGAAGGTGTAGCAGCCGGCTGCGCGTACCGGAACCGGTGCCGTGACGTACTGCCCGTCGCCGTGCACCACCACTGGCGCGAGTTGCGCAGCCACCGGGGCACCGGCCCACTGGACGGCCGCACAGCCACCGACCGGTGGCGCGACCGGGCCGAGGAGGCTGCCGCCGACCGTGCCGGAAACCCCTGCGGTGCCGCGCACCGTCAGGCGGTCGAGCACCGAGCCGCCCGCCGAGGTCTGCTGCGGGGAGGCGACGGTCTGCAGCGTCGGTGCGATGACGACCGCCGATTCCACTGCCAGCCCGAGCGGCGTGCGAACCGTGTGACCGGGCGTCTGCTCCGGGGTGAGCTCCTCGCCGAAGGTGTAGCAGCCGAGGCGCCGCACGGTGATTGGTGCCAGCGTCAACGCTCCGTCTCCGCTGATCTCGACGGTGACAACGCCGGCGTGCGGTGCCTTCACCCAGGCGGCCCGACTCACCCCCGCGCAACCCCGCACGCCCTGGCCCGCTGTGTCGGGCACCGGTCCGTAGAGCACCGCCCGCAGCCGCGCCCGCTCGTCGCCGAGGCCGGTGATCGTCACTGCGTCGCGCAGCGGCTGGCCGGGGAGGGCGACCTGGCTCGAGATCGCGGTGTGCAGCCCGGGCGAGGTGACCAGCGACGACTCGTCAGGGGCCGTCGGCGGCGAGACGGCCGTGGCGCCGGACGGTGTCAGCCGCAGCGATTCGGCCCACCCGTAGCACCCTGCCTTCGTGACGACCGGCCCCCGCACCACGACCACACCGTCACCGTGCACCGCCGCGCTGAGGAGCTGCGCCGGCGCAGCTGAATACGCTGCCAGGGGCAGGTCGCTGCAGCGTCCCGAACCAGGTGGCGGCACCGGGCCGAGGAGCCGCGCGGTGAGCACTCCCGCCTCCCCATCGTCCCCGCTGATCGTCACCCGGTCGCTGAGCCGCTCGCCCACCACGACCTGGGTAGCGGTCACCGAGGTGTGCAGCGCCGGGGTGGGGATCGCTGGATCGGCCGCCGACACCGTCCACGTCGAGGCACCCACCGGCACCGTGAAGCGCAGCGTCCGCTTCGACGGGATGTAGAGCGTCGCTGCGTTCGGTACCCCGATCTCGGTGGCGCGGTAGGTGGCTCCGATCCGGAGCGAGCCGAGCGAGACGGGCGTCGTTCGCGTGGTGACTGCCGCCCGGATCACATGCCCGGCGCTGTCACTGATCCGGAAGACGTAGCCCGGCACCGGCCGGTGCTTCCCGTCGCCGGCGCCGACCTTGATCAGCCCTACCGGCCGGGTTCGGGTCACCGGCCCGGTGTGCGAACCGTGCTGCGCCACCGGCCGCCCCTCGACCACCATCGACTGCTCACCGCTACTCGTGTATTCGTCGAAGGTCGTCCAGGCGGGCACCGTGGCCGCGATGCTCGCCGTCGCGCTGGTGCCGGTCGCGAGGCGGAAGCCGACCGCGGCCACACCGCTTGAGGAGGTCGTGCGAGTGCGGTGCTCGAGCGTGACGCCGCTGCCTGTGAGCGTCACGGTGGCGCCCGGCACGGGGACACCGGAGGCCGAGACGACCTTCACGGTGGCGACGTATCGCACGCCGGTGAGGGTGTCGGCGGCCGGCCAGCCGACCGCCACCGTGTAAGGCCCGGCGAGACGCTTGGCCCTGGCGAGCATGGCCGAGGCATCTGCCACTGAGAGGCCGCCCTCCCGGCGCTCGACGAAGTGCCACTGCACGTCACGGTCGATCTCGTCGTAGGCGTGGCTGTTGAGTGCGCTGAGCTCGGCGAGGTGCACGTCAGATGTCTCGGCATGGGAGTAGAGGTGGTTGAGCTCGCCGTAGACAGGGTCGTGGACGGTGCGGACGAGGCCGTAGGTGCCCGCGACCGGGCCGTTCAGCCCGGCGCTGATGCAGGTGCCGATCCGGCCACCCGAGCCGGGCAGCTGCCACGCCACCAGCGGCTCGTAGAACCCTGGCGCCGAGCCGGGGAAGGTCACTCCCCCGACGTAACTGCCCACCTGATCCAGCCGGCCAGGGGTGCCGGCGAGCGCGGAGTCACCGAGGCTCAGCGCCCCGGTCACGGCCGTTGCCAGCAGTACCGAGATCCCGAGGAGAAGCCGGATCCATCTACGCACGTCGAGCGCCCTTCGCTAAAGCCTCGACGGCCGCCCACTCGGCCGTCGAACCCCGGCGACGCTAGGCAGTTGAGGACGGCGAAGGGCGCGACGCGGGCGTGCTGTGGACAACGCGTGCGCCTGTGGACCGAGAGGGGCCGAACGTCAGAGGCCGGGCCACAATGGCCGGCCTCGCCCGGGGGTGCAGCGGTCTCGCCGGACGCTCGGCCGGCGGCCTTAAACGCGTCAGCACCAGACGGGTCACCTGCCCGCGATTGCCCGGCGCTAGGGTTTCGCCCGACGAATCCCCCGGCCGGCAATGAGGCGACGATGCGCAGGAACTGGGCCGGCAACGTGACCTTCGGGGCCGAGGCCTACGAGGCACCGACGAGCCTGCCCGAACTGCAACAGCTCGTGGCCAGCGCCCGGCGCGTTCGCGTGCTCGGCACCGGGCACTCGTTCAACCGCCTCGCCGACACCAGCGGTGTCCAGGTGAGCCTGACGAAGATGCCGCCCGAGATCGAGATCGACTCGCAGCGACGGCAGGCCCGCATCGCAGCCGGGCTACGTTACGGCGACTTCGTGCGGCGGCTCGATCGTGCCGGCCTCGCACTGCCCAACCTCGCCTCGCTGCCGCACATCTCGCTGGCCGGTGCCTGCGCCACCGGAACCCACGGCTCCGGCGACAGCACCCAGGTGCTCGCCTCTTCCGTGAGGGCCGTCGAGCTCGTCACCGCTGACGGAGAGCTGCTCACCATCGACGCCTCTTGCTCGGCGTTCCCCGGCTCGGTCGTGGCGCTGGGTTCGCTCGGGGTGGTGCACGCCCTGCACCTCGATCTGGTGGACACCTTCGACATCGCCCAGACCGTCTACGTCGACGCCGAACTTCGGGCGGTGGTCGACGAGCTCGACTACCTGCTCGCCGCCGCCTACTCCGTCAGCGTCTTCACCGACTGGCAGCCCGCCGGCCGTACCCAGGTGCTGGTCAAGCGTGCCCTCGGCGACGCGGCCCCACTCGCCGGCGGGCTCGGACATGCCGCAGGCGAGCCTCGGCACCCGCTGCCCGGCGTCGATCCCCGCGCCACCACCGAGCAGCTCGGCGGCCCCGGGCCCTGGTACGCCCGGCTGCCGCACTTCCGGCTGGATTTCACGCCGAGCCTCGGTGACGAGCTGCAGTCGGAGCTCTTCGTCTCCCGCTCCGACGCCCCCGCCGCCATCGCTACCGTGATCGCGCTACGCGACGTCGTCGCCCCGGTGCTTCAGGTCTCGGAGATCCGCAGCATTCGAGCCGACAACCTCTGGCTGAGCCCGGCATACGCCCGGGACACGGTGGCCCTGCACTTCACCTGGGTCCGCGACGAGCCGGCCGTACGTGCGGTGATGACGCAGGTCGAGGCTGCGCTGGCGCCCTTCGACGCTCGCCCGCACTGGGGGAAGGTCTTCACCGCCAGGCCGGCTGAGGTCGCCTCGCGCTATCCGCGGTTCGACGACTTCCGCGCCCTCGCCCAGCGCCTCGATCCGGCGCGGACCTTCGGCAACGACTACCTGGACGCCTACCTGTCGGCCTGACGCGACATCTGGAGCGGGTGACGGGAATCGAACCCGCGCAATCTGCTTGGGAAGCAGAGACTCTGCCATTGAGCTACACCCGCGAACCCTGGCGATATTACCCGAGCCGGAGCCGCACGCTGACTGAACTCAGCAGGTGCGGCGGTGTCCGTGAACGGACCACGAGTTCTTCGCCGTTCCCGAGGCGGTGATCGTGGCGGCGCTACTCACTCCCACCGAGGTCGCGTAGCTTCGCGCTCATGGAGACGCTGCGTACGCCGGAGGATCGCTTCATCGGGCTGCCGGACTTCGACTTCGAGCCGCACTACGCCGACGTGCCCGACCTCGACGGCGGCACGCTGCGCATGGCTTGGGTCGAGGCGGGTCCGGCCGACGGCCCGGTCGTGCTCCTGCTGCACGGCGAACCGTCGTGGTCGTTCCTCTACCGGCACATGCTCCCGGTACTCGCTGCTGCGGGGCTGCGTGCCGTGGCACCCGACCTCGTCGGCTTCGGCCGCTCGGACAAGCCCGGCTCGGTGAGCGACGTCAGCTACGCCAGGCAGGTCGAGTGGACCCGCTCGCTGGTCTTCGACGTCCTCGACCTGCGTGAGGTCACGCTGGTGGGCCAGGACTGGGGCGGCCTGATCGGGCTGCGGCTGGCGGCCGAGCACCCGTCGCGCTTCGCTCGGCTGGTGCTCGCCAACACCGGCCTGCCCACCGGCGACATCCCGATGCCCGAGATCTGGCACCTGTTCCGCGAGGCCGTCCGCACCGCACCGGTGCTCGACATCGGGCGGTTCGTCCAGTCCGGCTGTACCACCCCCATGAGCGACGAGATCCGCGCCGCCTACGACGCACCGTTCCCGGCCGAGGAGTTCAAGGCCGCGGCGCGCGCCATGCCCGAGCTAGTGCCCACCACGCCCGACGACCCGGCGAGCGAGGCCAACCGGGCAGCCTGGGAGATCCTGGTGGTCTCGCCCACGCCGATGCTCGTGGCCTTCTCCGACCGAGACCCGATCACCGGCGGCATGGCGCCGATCCTGAAGTCGATGATGGCCGGCGCGGCCGGGCGCGAGCACCCGACGATCGCGGGTGCCGGTCACTTCCTGCAGGAGGACGCCGGCCCAGAACTCGCGAACGCCGTCGTGGCCTTCGTCAATGCCAGCTGAGGATCAATGCCAGCTGAGGATCAATGCCAGCTGAGGGAGGGCTAGCTGAGCGGGTTGGCCTTCGCTGCCTTTGCCGAGCTGGCGCCGTTGAAGCCGAGCCAGCCGAGGTAACCGAGCAGGCCGAGCGTGCCGAGGCGGCGGGTCTTCGGGACGACGAGCGCCAGCCCCACCGCCGCCTCCGTTGCGCCGTTGCGCTTCACCCACCCCACGGTGTCCTTGGGGAACGCCGCCTTCGTGATCCCGACGAAGACGTCCGGGGCGACGAAGTGGGCGATGCCGGTGGCCGCGAGGCCGAGACCGATCGTGCGTGCGGAGAGAAGGGCCATGCCCGGCAGCCTCTCACGCCGACGGGCCGCTAGCCTCTACGGCATGCTGCTGTCCGACCGTGACATCCGTGCCGAGATCGAGGCCGAGCGGCTGGTCGTCGAGCCATGGGACGCCTCGCTGGTACAGCCGTCGAGCATCGACGTGCGGCTCGACCGGTTCTTCCGCGTCTTCAACAACTCGCAGTACACGCACATCGATCCGGCCCAGCAGCAGGACGACCTGACCACGCTCGTGGAGCCGGTTGACGGCGAGCCCTTCGTGCTGCACCCGGGCGAGTTCGTACTCGGCTCCACGCTCGAGGTCGTGACGCTGCCCGACGATCTGGCCGGCCGCCTGGAGGGCAAGTCGTCGCTGGGTCGGCTGGGGCTGCTGACGCACTCCACCGCAGGTTTCATCGACCCGGGCTTCACCGGCCACATCACGCTCGAACTCTCCAACGTGGCGAACCTGCCGATCACCCTCTGGCCCGGGATGAAGATCGGTCAGCTCTGCCTGGTGCGCCTGTCCAGCGCGGCCGAGCATCCGTACGGCTCGGCGATCTACGGTTCGCGCTACCAAGGGCAGCGCGGCCCGACCCCGAGCAAGTCCTACCAGAACTTTAAGACCTGGCCCACGGTCTGAGCGACCTGCCCGAGGGCCGAAGAACGAAGAGCGGTCCGGACGCCATGCCCGGCGCCCGAACCGCTCCGCTCGACGTGCTGGCCGCCAGGACAACGGCCAGCACGATGACTAGACGACCTCGTTGAGCCGGCCCGTGGCGACGTCGAAGACGAAGCCCCGCACCGAGTCGGTGAGCGGGATGAACGGGCTGCCCTTGATCCGGGCGATCGACTGACGCACGTCGGCTTCTACGTCGGTGAACGACTCGGCAGCCCACGCGGGCTTGATCCCGACCTCGTCCTCGATCGACTTCTTGAAGCCGTCGTCGGTGAAGGTCAGCATGCCGCAATCGGTGTGATGGATGAGGATGATCTCTTTGGTGCCGAGCAGGCGCTGGCTGATCGCCAGCGAACGAATCTCGTCCTCGGTGACCACACCGCCCGCATTGCGGATGACGTGCGCCTCCCCCTCGTTGAGGCCGAGGGCGCCGTAGACGTTGATCCGGGCATCCATGCAGGCAACGACAGCAACGTGCTTGGCGGGAGGTAGCGGGAGCGGGCCGCTAAATCCGGCTGCGTACTCCGCGTTGTTGGCAAGGAGCTCGTCGGTGACAGTCATTGTCTGTTTCTCCTATCGACTCACTAGACATTACCTGAGCCGGAGAAGTTGGCAAGTGACGGCGCGATGCCGGGCTAGCCGAGCAGCTGCTGCATCCACCCGTGAGCGTCGGGCTTGAGGCCGGTCTGGATACCGGTCAGGTGCTCACGCAGCCGCATGGCCACCGGGCCGGGCTGGCCGTCACCGATCGTCCACGCTCCGTCGGCGCCCTTCACCGAGCCCAGCGGGGTGATCACCGCCGCAGTGCCACAGGCGAAGACCTCGGTGATGGCGCCGGAGGCATTGCCCTCACGCCACTCGTCGGTGGAGATCTTGCCCTCCTCGGCGGTGTAGCCGAGTTCGGTGGCCAGCGTCAGCAGCGAGTCGCGAGTGACGCCCGGCAGCAGCGTGCCGGTGAGCGCGGGCGTGACGATCCGCGCGTTCTCACCGGAGCCGTAGACGAAGTAGAGGTTCATGCCACCCATCTCCTCGACCCAGCGGTGCTCAGCGGCGTCGAGCCAGACGACCTGGTCGCAGCCCTGCGAGGTGGCGTAGGCCTGGGCGAGGAAGGAGGCGGCGTAGTTGCCCCCGCACTTGGCCTCCCCGGTGCCGCCCGGTGCCGCCCGGGTGTACTCCGTCGACAGCCACACCGACACGGGCTTGACCCCGCCGGCGAAGTACGGGCCGGCCGGGGAGGCGATCAGCAGATAGGCATAGGTCGACGAGGGCTTGTTGACGCCCAGCCCCACCTCGGTGGCGATCATGAACGGGCGCAGGTACAGCGACTCGTCGGTCTTGTTCGGCACCCACTCGTGGTCGACGCCGACCAGTTCCTTCAGCGACTCGATGAAGAGCTCTACCGGCAGCTCGGCCATCCCGAGCCGTGCGGCCGAGCGCTGGAAGCGGGCGGCGTTCGCGTCGGCCCGGAAGGTCGCCACCGAGCCGTCGGGCTGGCGGTAGGCCTTGAGACCCTCGAAGATCTCCTGGCCGTAGTGCAGCACCGAGGTTGCCGGGTCGAGGGAGATCGGGCCGTAGGGCAGCAGCTCCGGCTGGCCCCACACCCCATCGGTGTAGTCGATGCGCACCATGTGGTCGGTGAAGTACTTGCCGAAACCGGGTGCCTCGAGGATCCGTGCCCGCTCAGCGGCAGAGCGCGGGTTCGGGTTGAGCGATTGCGTGAACGCCATAGTTGGACATCCTAGTTCTTACCCCGGGGCCCGGACCTCGGCATTTTCGCCGATTGGCTTGTTCGGACGCGAGTGGCTGGGCGACACGCCACCACTCGGCGCGGAACAAGCCACTCGGCGAACAGACTCGAGGCGGCACTCGAGGCGAACAGACTCGAGGCAAACAGAGTCGAGGCGGCAGGAACCGAACTACTTGGCGGCCAGCGAGGCGTCGGAGGTCAGGATCGTGATGAGGGAGTTGAGCCCCTCGTCGCTGGCGGCGATCACCACGGCGGGCAGCGCCTTCGTCAGCATCTCGAGCAGCCCCTCCCTGTCCTTCACACCTCCGTCGATCGAGCGGATCACGCACTCCTCGGCGAAGGCCACCCAGCCGTGCACGGCCAGCTCGGCTCGCGGACCCAGCGGCAGGCCGAGGTCGGCGAGCACAGCCACGATCCGGCCGGCCATCGTGGCACGCGTGTCATCGAAGATCGCCCGCATGTCGGCGTCACCGCTGGCTGCGCCGCGCACCAGCGACTTGTAGCTGTCCGGGTTCTCCTCCACGTAGTCGACGAACTCGGTCAGCGAACTGCGCAGGGCCTCCAGCGGCGGCAGGGACACATCCGGTTCGGTGCGCGTGAGCAGTTCGGCGGCTGCGGCGCGAGCGACCTCGACGTGGAACTCCTGCTTGGAGGAGAAGTAGTGGAAGAGCAGCCCCCGCGAGATGCCGGCCTTCTGGGCGATGTCCTCCACCGAGAGCGCGTCGAGCGTGCGGGTGGCCAGCATCTCGACGCCGAGCGCGATCAGCTGGGCGCGGCGCGCGATGGGGTCGAGCCGGGTGCGCTTCTCGTTCAGACGGGCTGCCATAGGTGAAGGATACGCTATTGAACGTGAGCCAACTAGCTATTGACTTGGATTCAATTCAAGAAGTACCGTGGACACCATGACACGGGCAACCACCTCACGACGCTCCACCACCAGGGCCTCGAAGAGCACCACGGCCGACGAGCGAACCCACGTCGGCGTGGCCATCATCGGCAGCGGCTTCGCAGGCCTCGGCGCGGCGATCCGCCTGCGCAAGGACGGCCGCGACGACTTCCTCGTGATCGAGCGCGGCAGCGAGGTAGGCGGCACCTGGCGCGACAACACCTACCCCGGTGCTGCCTGCGACGTGCCGAGCCACCTGTACTCCTACTCCTTCGAACTCAACCCCAACTGGTCGCGTTCGTTCTCCCCGCAGCCGGAGATCCAGGCCTACCTGCGCGGCGTGGCCGAGAAGTACGACGTCAACGCCAACTGCCTCTTCGACACCGAGGTCACCCTCGCGCAGTGGGACGAGGCCAGCAGCCAGTGGCTCGTCGACACCACCAACGGCAACTTCAGCGCCGACGTCCTCGTCGGCGCCGTCGGAGCCCTGGCCGAGCCCGCCCTGCCGGACATCAAGGGGATCGAGAGCTTCGCCGGCGAGGTCTTCCACTCCGCCCGCTGGAACCACGACGTCTCGCTCGAGGGCAAGCGCGTGGCGATCATCGGCACCGGCGCCTCGGCAATCCAGATCGGCCCGGCCATTGCCAGCCAGGTGAGCCACCTCGACGTCTACCAGCGCACCGCGCCGTGGGTCATGCCGCGCCGCGACCGCGAGTACACGAAGCTCGAGTCGATCGCCTACAAGCGCGTTCCCTACCTGCAGCGTGCGGCCCGCGAGGCCATCTACTGGGGCCGCGAGTCGTTCGTGCTCGGCTTCGCCTTCCAGCCGAAGATCCTGCTCGCCGCCCAGCGGATGGCCAAGGCCAACATCGCCAAGGGCATCAAGGATCCCGAGCTGCGCAAGAAGGTCACGCCGAATTGGCAGATCGGCTGCAAGCGCATCCTGATCTCCAACACCTGGTACCCGATGCTCGCGCAGGACAACGTCGACCTGGTCACCGACGGCATCGCGGAGGTGCGCCCGAATGCCATCGTGACGAAGGACGGCACCGTCCGGGAGGTCGACGCGATCATCGTCGCCACCGGCTTCCACGTCACCGACTCCCCCACCTACGAGCGGATCGTCGGGGTGGGCGGCCGCACGCTCGCCGAGGTCTGGCAGGAGAAGGGCCAGCAGGCCTACAAGGGGGCCAGCGTCGCCGGCTTCCCGAACATGCTCTTCGTCGTCGGGCCGAACACCGGCCTCGGGCACAGCTCGATGGTCTACATGATCGAGTCGCACATCAACTACCTGAGCAGCGCGCTCCAGGAGATGGACAAGCACGGCCTGGCCACCTTCGAGGTACGTGAGGACAGGCAGCGCAGCTTCAACGAGAAGCTGCAGGACCACATGGACTCCACCATCTGGACCACGGGTGGCTGCGCCAGCTGGTACCTCGACGCACACGGCAACAACACCACTCTGTGGCCCAGCTTCACGTTCGTCTTCCGTCAGATGACGCGTAGGTTCGACCGCGAGGCGTACCGCACCACCGCCCGCAGCGATCAGGCCGAGCGCGGCCTCACGCTGGTCCCCACGAAGGAAGAGGTCTCGGCATGACGAGCATCAGCGGCAAGGTAGCCGTGGTCACCGGCGCAGGCTCGGGCATCGGTCGCGCGCTGGCCTACGACCTGGCCCGGCGCGGCGCCAAGCTGGCCATCAGCGACGTCGACCTGGCCGGCCTCAGCGAGACCGCCAAGCACGCCCGTGTCATTGGCGCGGAGGTGCACGAGCAGTTCCTCGACGTCACCGATCGCCCCGCGGTGCTCGAGTACGCCGACACCGTCGCCAAGCACTACGGCGTCGTCAACATCGTCGTCAACAACGCCGGCATCGCCTTCAGCGGCGACATCGAAGAGATGACGTTCGAGCAGATCGAGCGCGTCATGGACGTGGACTTCTGGGGCGTCGTCAACGGCACGAAGGCCTTCCTGCCCTATCTCATCGCCAGCGGCGAGGGGCACGTCGTCAACATCTCCTCCCTCTTCGGGCTGCTGGCCATGCCGAGCCAGAGTGCTTACAACGCCGCCAAGTTCGCGGTCCGCGGCTTCACCGAGGCGCTCCGCGAGGAGATGATCGTCAGCGGTCACCCCGTCGAGGTCACCTGCGTGCACCCCGGCGGCATCAAGACCGCCATCGCACGCAACGCGGGCGCCGTCGCCGGTCGCGATGCCGCCGCCGGTGCCGCCCTCTTCGACAAGAAGCTGGCCAAGACCACGCCCGAGGCGGCCGCCAAGACGATCCTGCGCTCGGTCATCGGCAACCGGCCTCGCTCGGTAGTGGGGCTCGACGCGAAGGCCCTCGACCTGGTGGTCCGCCTGATCGGACCGCGTTACCAGCGCCTCGTCGCCCTCGGTGCCCGTCGCACGCTGCCGGCGACCGTGCGCAGCGGCAGCCCGGCCACCGCGGACGCCGCCGCCCAGAAGACCACCGTCACCAAGAAGGTCTCCGCCTGATGCACCTGCCCCGGCCCCTCGTCGTCGGGCTCTCCGGCCCGCTCTTCCGGTTGACGCTGAACGACAAGGTGCCGGTGTCGTTCCAGCGTGGGTTCGGCTCCGCCTCGGCGCTGCTCTTCGCACCGCCCGCCGGTACGCAGGTCGAGCAGATCACGCTCGGTGGGCGCCCGGCCGAGCGGATCAGTGTCGGCGCCTCGGAGCGCCCGAGAGCGGTGCTCTACCTGCACGGCGGCGGTTACGTCATGGGGACGGCCCGGATGTACCGCGCGATGGCCGCACACCTGGCCCGCACGGCCGGCGCCGTCGTCTACACCCTGGACTACCGGCTTGCCCCGGAGCACGTCTACCCCGCCGCGGTCGACGATGCGGAGGCCGCGTTCGTCGAGCTCGTCGAGGTACTCGGCTACCCGCCCGAACGCATCGCGATCGCCGGCGACTCCGCAGGTGGCGGCCTCACCGTGGCCACTGCCCGCCGGCTGCTGGACGCCGGTACCCGTCCTGGCCCGCTCGTGCTGCTCTCGCCGTGGACTGACCCCGCCGACACGGACCTGCCCGCGCGTGACTTCGTGCTCACCCGTGCCTGGGGCCATCAGTGCGCCGAGCAGTACCGGGGTGACGCCGACCCTACCGACCCCGGCTACGCCCCGATGTGGGCCCGGCTC
This sequence comes from Jatrophihabitans sp., assembly GCA_025963285.1. Lineage (GTDB taxonomy): Bacteria > Actinomycetota > Actinomycetes > Mycobacteriales > Jatrophihabitantaceae > JAOPUX01. The sequence continues at coordinate 9,109 of JAOPUX010000043.1, read as the reverse complement.
GACGACCTGCCACCGATCTTGGTGCACTACGGCGCGAAGGAGGCGCTACGCGAGCAGATCCGCCGCTTCGTCGCGCGGGCCGAGGCCGCGGGCGCCGACATCCGCGCCGTCGAGCTGCCGACCCTGTGGCACAGCGGTCATCTGCAGGCGGGCATGCTCCGCGAGGCCACCGATGCCGTGCGCGACATCGGGCTCTGGCTACGCCCCCGCCTCGACAGCCCCCGCCTCGACAGCTCCAGCGTCGACAGCCCGCGTCTTGCCAGCCCCCGCCTCGGCGACGGAGTCGACGCCAGGCTCTCCAGCCCTTAGGGGCGCCGTCGACAGGCGGAGTCGCCTCGCTGCCAGGCCGCCCAGCAACGCAGCGAGCAGGCAGGCAACGGCACCGACCGCAAGGCCGGCACGTCCACCGAAGTTCTCGGCCACCGCCCCCACGATCGGGCCGCCGATCGGCGTGGAGCCCATGAAGGCCACCGCCCAGAGCGCCATCACCCGGCCCCGCATCGTCGGCTCCGAGTTCAGCTGCAGGGTGCTGTTGCCCTTCGACATCACGGACACGCCCGCGGCACCGACCAGCGCCAGCGCCACGAGCTCGGTGATCAGGTCGGGTGCCACCGTGGCGGCGAGCATCGCCAGCCCGAAGGCCACCGACGAGCGGACCAGCGCAGGCAGCCCGGTGGTGCCACGGGCCGCCACCCAGAGCCCGCCCACCACGGCGCCGGCGCCCATCGCCGCGGTCATGAAGCCGTAGGCCGCCGAGCCCGAGCTGAAGGTCCTCGACGCCATCACCGGCAGGCTCACCTGGAACTCCCAGGCGAAGCAGCCGATCAGCCCCATCATCAGCAGCGTCAGCGCCAGCACCGGTGTCCGCCGCACGTAGGCCAGCCCTTGGCGCAGCTGCCCAGGGCCACGGCCGGTCGGCTTGGCCGGATGCAGCGCGCTCACGTCCAACCGCATCAGCGAGACGACCACCGCAGCGAAGCTCGCCGCATTGAGTAGGAAACACAGCCCGGTGCCACCGGCGGCGATGACGATGCCGGCCACCCCCGGGCCGATTGCCCGTGCCGCGTTCACGAGCACGGAGTTGATGCTGATCGCGTTGCGCAGGTCGTCCGGCCCGACCATCTCCAGCACGAAGGACTGCCGCGCGGGGTTCTCGAAGCAGTTGTTGAGCCCGAGCAGCAGGGCGAGGACCTCGACCTCCCAGAGCGTCACGTTGTGGGTGACGGTCAGCAGGCCCAGCGCGAGGGCCAGCGTGCCCATCATGGACTGCAGGCCGATCATCAGCTTGCGCTTGTCCATCTGGTCGGCGACGACCCCGCCGTACGGCCCGAGCAGGAGCACCGGCAGTGTCTGGAGCGCCACGACCACACCGAGGTCGGTGGCCGAGCCGGTGAGCTGCAGCACCAGCCAGGACTGCGCCACCTGCTGCATCCAGGTACCGATCAGTGAGATCGCCTGGCCGGAGGCGTAGCGCCGGTAGTTGAGGTTGCGGAGCGAGGAGAAGGTGTCTCGGCGCAGCTCGGCCGCGGTCATGACCGCACCGGTTCGCGGGTCAGGTCCGCGGCGAGGGCCTCGAGGGAGGGCAGCACCGCCCGGAGCGCGGCGGCGTGCGGCTCGGGCAGGTGATCGAGGTGCTCGGCAAGTACCTTCGAGCGCTCTGCCCGCAGCCGGTCGTGGTGGCGCCGCCCGGCGGCCGTCACCTCGGCGACGATCACCCGCCGATCGCCGGCCGACGGTGCCCGGGTCAGGAAGCCGGCGTCCTCCAGCTTGCTCAGTACCCGCGAGAGCATCGTCGGGTTCACGCCCTCGAGGTCGGCGAGTTCGCCCACGGTGATCGGCCCGCGCCGCCGCACCGAGCCCAGCACCGAGAGCTGGGTGCTCGTCATCTCGCCGGCCGAGACCTGCCGGTCGAGAGTGCGGACGATTCGCATCAGCGCCGCGCGCAGCCTCGAGACGTCGTCGTCGAAGTCGGACATCTTCTCACCCCAATTACTTGCCTGCTAGCAAGCATATAGCAGGGGTGCAAGTCAGCGGCTGACGGTGCCCGTGAGGTGGGGCTTGCCGTTCTTCGCGCTGCGGACGTCCAGCGCCCAGCCGTCGTCGGTCGCGGCCGCGGCGATCGCGATGGTGGAGGGCAGCAGGACGGGTGTCTTGAAGGCGACGTCGACGGTGAACGACTCGGCCAGCCGGCCCTCCAGCGCCGCAAGGGTGCGCGCCTTGAGCCACATCCCGTGGGCGATCGCCGACGGGAAGCCGAAGAGCTTCGCCGTGACGCCGTAGAGATGGATCGGGTTGCGGTCACCGGAGACCGCGCCATAGCGCCTGCCGATGTCGTCGGGCACCTTGACCAGCGACGCGGGGCCGACGACAGGTGCCGCCGAGGCCCGCTTCGGCGCACCACTGGACTTCGGCGCACCACTGGACTTCGGCGAGCCACCGCGGCGCAGGTAGGCCGACCGGCTCGACCAGACGACCTCCCCGTCGACCGTCGCGGAGGCCACCAGGTCCAGCTGGCGCCCAGCCGGGTGCTCCCGCAGGTTTTCGGCGTTCACCCGGAGCGAGACCGTCTCCGACATCAGGACGGGGCGGGCCACCGTAATCGTGTTGGCGACGTGCACCAGCCCGATCAGCGGGAACGGGAACGCCCGCTCGGTCATCAGGGCGACGCTGAGCGGGAAGGCCAGCATGTGCAGGTAGGTAGGCGGCAACACGTCGGTGACCCGGAAGCCGCAGACCTTCTGATACGCCAGGAGATGGGACGGATCGATGCTCTGATCAGCGAGCGTGTAGACCGAATCCGGCAGCGTGGAGCCACGATGCAGCTGGCCGAACAGGCCGGCCTTCGCGTAGAGCGACCCGAGCGCGGGCGGTTGCGTCAGGGCTGGCACGGCCTCAGGCCCCGACGAGGTTCTGGCCGCAGACCCGCAGCGTCTGGCCGTTCACGCCGCCCGCACCCGGTGATGCCAGCCACGAGATCGCCTCGGCGACGTCGATCGGCAGCCCGGCCTGCTGCAGCGAGGAGAGGCGGCGAGCCACCTCACGCGTCGCCAGCGGCATCTTCGCCGTCATCTCGGTGTCGATGAAGCCCGGCGCCACAGCGTTGATCGTCGAGTCGCCGTGTGCAGCGAACGCCGCGGCCGACGAGCGCACCAGGCCGATGACGCCGGACTTGGTGGCGCCGTAGTTCGTCTGGCCACGGTTGCCGGAGAAGCCGGTCGTCGATGACAGGCAGACGACGCGCCCCTGGTCGCGCAGCAGCGACGAGCCGAGGAGCGCGGCATTGATCGAGAGCTGCGACTGCAGGTTCACCGCGATCACCGAGTCCCACTGCTCGGGCTTCATGTTCGCCAGCAGCTTGTCCCGGGTGATGCCGGCGTTGTGCACCAGGATGTCCAGCCCGTCGGTCTGCGCCTGGAGGTAGGTCAGCAGCTTCTCCGGTGCGGTCGGTGCGGCCACGTCCAGGTGCAGCGCGGTGCCGCCGATCCGGTTGGCCACCTTGGCCAGCGCCTCGCCGGCCTGCTGCAGGTCGGCGACGATCACGCGGGCGCCGTCCCGGGCGAGCACCGCGGCGATCGCGGCACCGATGCCACGGGCGGCCCCGGTGACGAGTGCGGTCTTGCCGGCCAGCGGCTGGTCCCAGTCCTTCGGTGCTGGCGCCACACCGGCGCCGAGCACGAGCGGCTGCCCGTCGACGTAGGCCGATTTGCCGGAGAGGAAGAAGCGCAGCGCCGAGCCCAGCGACGCCTCGTCCTCCACGAGCAACAGGTTGGCCGTGGAGCCGCGCTGCAGCTCCTTGGCCAGCGAGCGGACGATGCCGTCGAGGGCCTGGCGCGTCGCGTCGACGGTGATGTCGGCGCCGTCAGCCGCCCGCCCCAGCACGAGCACCCGCCCTGACGGCAGCAGCGAGCGAAGGCGACCGGAGAAGAACTCCCGGATACCGGCGAGGTCGGCGGGCGTGGCCACGGCGGTGGCGTCGAAGATCAGGGCGCCCCAGCGGTCGCCCTCGGTCTCGGCGGCACGCACGTCGGCCCCGGCGGCCGTGACGAGCTTGATGAGCGAGGCCTTGACCCGCCCGGTGGTGGCACCGATCAGCACCGGGCCCGGCAGGATCGGGTCGCCGGACTTGTAGCGGCGTAGCACTGCCGGCTTGGGCAGGCCAACGCGCGTGGCGACGGCCGACCCCAGGGGCGAGTTGACGAGGTTGAGGTAGCGGTCCGACATGAGTTATGCCTCCAGGATGGCGACGACGCCCTGCCCACCGGCAGCGCAGATGGAGATGAGGCCGCGGCCACCACCGTTCTCGTGGATCATCTTCGCCAGCGAGGCGACGATGCGCCCACCGGTGGCCGCGAAGGGGTGCCCCGCCGCAAGCGACGAGCCGTTGACGTTGAGCTTCGCGCGGTCGATCGAGCCGAGCGGGGCGTCCAGGCCGAGGTACTGCTTGCAGAACTCGGCGTCCTCCCACGCCTTGAGCGTGGTCAGCACGGTGCTGGCGAAGGCCTCGTGGATCTCGTAGAAGTCGAAGTCCTGCAGGGTGAGGCCGTTGCGGGCCAGGAGCCGCGGCACCGCGTAGACGGGCGCCATGAGCAGGCCGTCGGCCTTGCGGTCACCGTGGACGTAATCGACAGCAGCCGTCTCGCCGTCGACGAAGTGCGCCAGCACGGGCAGCTTGTGCTCGGCGGCCCACTCGTCGCTCGCGAGCAGCACGACCGAGGCGCCGTCGGTGAGCGGCGTGGAGTTGGCCGCGGTCATCGTGGCGCCCTCGACCCCACCCGGCAGGCGGGTGCCGAAGACCGGCGCGAGCTTGGAGAGCTTCTCGACCGTGGTGTCCGGGCGCAGGTTCTGGTCGCGGGTCAGGCCGAGGAACGGAGTGACCAGGTCGTCGAAGAAGCCGCGGTCGTAGGCAGCGGCGAGGTGGCGGTGGGAGGCCGCAGCCAGCTCGTCCTGTGCCTCGCGGCTGATGCCCCACTCCTGGGTGGTGATGGCCTGGTGCTCACCCATCGAGAGGCCGGTGCGCGGCTCCGAGTTCTGCGGGATGGTCGGCACGAGCTGGTTCGGCCGCAGGCCGGTGAGCGCCTTGAGGCGGTCCGGCACGGACTTGGCCCGGTTCACGTCGAGCAGCACCTCGCGCAGGCCCTCGTTCACCGCGATCGGTGCGTCCGACGTGGTGTCGACGCCGCCGGCGATCGCCGAGTCGATCTGGCCGAGCGCGATCTTGTTCGCGACGAGGATCGCCGTCTCCAGTCCGGTGCCACAGGCCTGCTGCACGTCGTAGGCCGGCGTGGTCGGGGCGAGCGTGGAGCCCAGCACCGACTCGCGGGTCAGGTTGAAGTCGCGGCTGTGCTTGAGCACCGCGCCCGCGGCCACCTCGCCGACCTGCTCGCCCTGCAGCCCGAAGCGTGCGACGAGGCCGTCGATGGCGGCGGTCAGCATGTCCTGGTTAGAGGCGTGGGAGTACTTGCCGTTCGACCGGGCGAACGGGATGCGGTTACCGCCGACAATGGCGGCGCGACGAGTCTTCACAGTGACCTTCTTTTCCATCGCGAGCACGAAAACAACTCTGCTGATCAGAACGCGAACCTGATACCCAGAGTATCCGCTACTTTGAGTAGCGTGAATGACACTGTGGCAGCCACCACCCCGGAGCCCCCGCCCGACGGGCGGCGTACCCGCTGGGACGCGCACCGCGTCACCCGGCGCGACCAGCTGATCGACGCCGCGATCCGGGCCGTCATCGCCTCCGGTCCAGGCGTGGGGATGGACGAGATCGCCGCCGTCGCCCGCACGAGCAAGCCGGTGATCTACCGCTACTTCACCGACAAGCAGGAGCTCTATCGCGCCGTCACCACACGGATCATCGGCAACGTCATGGGCAGCCTCGAGACGGTCATCGCCACCGATCCACCACCCCAGGAGCTGATCCATGCCTGTGTCGAGGGCTACCTCGCCCTGCTCGAGGAGAACCCGGAGCTCTACCTCTTCGTGATGGCGCACCCGCAGGTCAGCGACTCCGCAGATTTCTCCCGGCTCGTGGCCGACATGCTCGGGCGCCAGCTCGCCGAGCACCTCACCCGCGGCCTGCTCGACCCCGCGCTGGCGCACCCTTGGGCCGAGGCGATCGTGGGTTTCATCAACTCCGCCAGCCTCTGGTGGCTCGACCACCGCGACGCGATGAACCGCTCACAGCTCGCCGATTACCTCTCCGCGCTGCTATGGGGAGGCGCCGCGGGGGTATATCAGGCCGTGGGGCAGCCGGCCGATCCACGCCCGGGCCCGGGAGTCTTCCCCCGCATCACCTGACACGAGAGGCCCACTCGATGAGCACCGACCCGATAACCGTCGACGTCACCGCGCTGCAGAACGCGCTCGACGGGCGCTGGGCGCACGTCCGCGACGGCTCCCGCAAGGTGGCCAGCGACCCGCGCTTCGCCGTGGCGGTGGGCGACACGGTCGAGGAGCAGCGCGCCGCGGTGCTGGAGCGGATGCACATCCTCGCCGAGACCGACTATGCCCGGCTCGGCTTCCCGGGCAAGTACGGCGGCCTCGACGACGTCGGCGGCGCCGTCACCGCCTTCGAGATGCTGGCCCTCGGCGACCTCTCGCTGCTGGTGAAGGCAGGCGTGCAATGGGGGCTCTTCGGTGGCGCGATCCTGCACCTCGGCACCGAGCGGCACCACGAGAAGTACCTTCCGGCCCTGCAGTCGCTGGAGCTGATGGGCTGCTTCGCGATGACCGAGACCGGTCACGGCTCGGACGTCGCGAACCTCCGCACCACCGCCACCTACGACGCCGACACAGACCAGTTCGTGATCCACACGCCCGACGACCAGGCGCGCAAGGAGTACATCGGCAACGCCGCCCGGGACGGGCACGTCGCCGTGGTCTTCGCTCAACTGATCACGGGCGGCGAATCGCAGGGAGTGCACGCCTTCGTAGTCCCGATCCGTGACGCGAAGGGGAAGCCGGCGCCTGGTGTCCGGATCGAGGACTGCGGCCTCAAGGGCGGCCTGAACGGCGTCGACAACGGCCGGCTCTACTTCGATGAGGTCCGCGTGCCCCGGGACAACCTGCTCAACCGCTATGGCGACGTCGCGAAGGGCGGTGCCTACTCCACGCCCATCGAGAACAAGACGGCCCGCTTCTTCACCATGCTCGGCACCCTGGTGCAGGGTCGCATCAGCGTTGCCGGCGGTGCGGGCAGCGCCACCAAGGTGGCCCTGAACATCGCGGTGCGCTACGGCAACAAGCGCAGCCAGTTCAGCGCTCCGGGTGCCGAGGGCGAGGTTCCCGTGCTCGACTACCTGGCCCACCAGCGCAAGATCCTGCCCGCGCTGGCCAAGACCTACGCGCTGCACTTCGCGCAGAGCGAGCTGGTGGCCGGCCTCAACGACACGACGCCTCCGCTCGACGCCGTCACCACCGGCAGCGTGCCTGCCGAGGACCCGAACCGCCGCGAGCTCGAGACGCGCGCGGCCGGGATCAAGGCCATCGCCACCTGGCACGCCACCCGCACCATCCAGGACTGCCGAGAGGCCTGCGGCGGGGCCGGCTACCTCGCGGAGAACAGGCTGCCCGGGCTGAAAGCAGACACCGACGTCTTCACGACCTTCGAGGGCGACAACACCGTGCTGCTGCAGCTCGTGGCCAAAGAGCTGCTGACCGGCTTCCGGGATCACTTCGGTGAGCTCGACCTGATCGGCACCACGCGCTTCGTCGCCGACCAGGCCGTGGAGACCGTGATCGAGAAGGTCGGCGGGCGGCGGCTGCTACAGCGCCTGGCGGACTTCGCGCCGGGCGGCGGGGAGGACGCGGGGCTGCTCGACCGCAACTGGCACCTCGACATGTTCGACTGGCGGGAGAAGCACATCCTGGAGACGCTCGCCCGCCGGCTGCGCCGCGCCGCCGATGCCGAGGACCCGTTCGCCGTCTTCAACGAGTCCCAGGACCACCTGCTGCTCGCCGCCCACGCGCACATCGGCTCGGTATTGCTGCACAGCTTCGTGGACGCGATCGAGGCCTGCCCGGACGAGCGGACCCGCGACGTCCTCTCCCTGCTCTGCGACCTCTTCGCCCTCTCGACGATCGAGAACGAGCGAGGCTGGTTCCAGGAGCACGGACGGCTCACGGCCAGCCGCTCGAAGGCGGTACTGGCCGAGGTCAACGCGCTCTGCGGTCGGGTACGGCCAATTGCGGCGGAGCTGGTCGAGGCCTTCGCCATCCCCGAGCAGCTGATCGGCGCGGCCCTGCTGGGGTAGTTCACCGCTCGTCCACCTCATGGCTAGCTCCTAGCTATGAGATTCGTCCCTCCGTGTCGATGTGATGTATCGTGCTGATACATCGCATCGAGATAGGGGGCGGGTCGAATGCTGGAGATCGCCGTGCTCGGGCTTCTCAACGAGAGTCCTATGCACGGATACGAACTCCGCAAGCGTCTGGCCAACCTACTAGGTGCATTCCGGGCATTCTCCTACGGATCGCTCTATCCGAGCCTTCGGCGTCTTGCCGAGGCCGGATGGATCTCCGAGGAGGAGTCGATCGAGCCAGTGGGTGCCAGTGCTACCCGCTCCCGGCGGGGTAAGCGGGTCTACCGCCTCACCGCCGAGGGCAAGGAGCACCTGGCCGAGCTGCTGGCCGATGTCGGCCCGGAGGCGTTCGGCGACGAAGGTTTCGGCGCACGGCTGGCGTTCTTCGGCCAGACACGCTCCGACATCCGGCTGCAGATCCTCGAGGGTCGCCGCCGTCGGGTAGAGGAGCAGCGCGACGGCATGAAGAGCACCCTCGCCCGCACGGGCGAACGGCTGGACCGCTACACCCGCGAACTTCAGGTTCACGGACTCGAGTCCGTCGACCGTGAGGTCCGCTGGCTCACCGAGCTCATCGAGCACGAACGCTCAGACGCACCAAGTCCCGAGTAGTACCGCATTTTCACCCACTGACCCACGTAGGACATGAAGGAGGAGCCCTGATGGCTTCGGAGAACAGCGTCGGGGGCGGCCCCATCCGCGTCGCGATCGTCGGCGTCGGAAACTGCGCCGCCTCGCTCGTGCAGGGCGTCCACTTCTATCGCGACGCCGACCCCACGCAGAAGGTCCCCGGCCTGATGCACGTC
>JAOPUX010000141.1 GCA_025963285.1 Jatrophihabitans sp. | reverse complement strand
TTCATCGACGCCGAGCACGCGCTTGACCCCGACTACGCCAAGAAGCTGGGCGTCGACACCGATGCGCTGCTCGTCTCGCAGCCCGACACGGGGGAGCAGGCACTGGAGATCGCCGACATGCTGGTGCGCTCCGGCGCCCTCGACATCCTCGTCATCGACTCCGTCGCAGCCCTGGTGCCGCGGGCCGAGATCGAGGGCGAGATGGGCGACAGCCACGTCGGTCTGCAGGCCCGGCTCATGAGCCAGGCGCTCCGCAAGATGACCGGCGCGCTCGCCAACACGAACACCACGGCGATCTTCATCAACCAGCTGCGCGAGAAGATCGGCGTCATGTTCGGCTCGCCGGAGACCACCACGGGTGGCCGGGCGCTGAAGTTCTACTCGTCGGTCCGGCTCGACGTGCGCCGTATCGAGACGTTGAAGGATGGCGTCGAGGCGGTCGGTAACCGCACCCGCGTCAAGGTGGTCAAGAACAAGGTGGCCCCGCCCTTCAAGCAGGCCGAGTTCGACATCGTCTACGGCCAGGGCATCAGTCGTGAGGGATCGCTCATCGATGTCGGTGTCGAGCAGGGGATCGTCAAGAAGTCCGGTGCTTGGTACACCTACGAGTCCGATCAGCTCGGCCAGGGCAAGGAGAACGTGCGCTCCTTCCTGAAGGACAACCCCGATCTGGCAGACGAGATCGAGAAGCGCATCAAGGAGAAGCTGGGGATCGGGCCGCACCTCGACGAGACTGCTCCGATCAACGTGCTGCCGGCGCCGGTCGACTTCTGAGCCGAGCAATGTGGTCATCGGCCAGGCAGCAGACCGACGGGGGAGATCAGCGCGACGCTGAGTCACCGCCGGGCGATCCGGACACCACTGCGCGAATCATCGTGTTGCGGATGCTTGATCGCAGTGCCCGAACCCGTGCCGAGCTGGCCACCGCGCTCGCCAGGCGCGGGGTCCCGGACGACGCGGCGGAGCGGGTTCTCAACCGCTTCGTCGAGGTCGGGTTGATCGACGACGCCGCTCTGGCCGATGGCTACGCCCTGGCCCAGCACCGCGAACGCGGGCTGGCCGGGCGGGCCGTCGCGCAGAAGCTGAGGCGCCGCGGCGTCCCCGACGACACCCTGCAGGCCGCGGTTGGCCTCATCGACCCCGAGAGTGAGCTGGCCACTGCCCGCGCCCTGGCGGCCCGCAAGCTCCGGTCCATGGGCGGGCTTGAACCGGCGGCGCAGGCTAGGCGGCTGGTCGGGCTGCTGGCGCGGAAGGGCTATCCGTCGGGACTCGCCTACCAGGTGGTGCGTGAGGCGATCGCCGATCTTGAGGTCGCCGAGGGCGAACTCTGATCTTCCCGTACCAGGCTGCGGCGCTGTCACTTGCTTTGTGGCCTGGGGCTTCCTAACCTCGGGTTACCAGAAGTACGACAAAGTGATGCAGTGATGAAACCTGGCCGAACACCGCGCCGACGGCTGTCGGTGCGCTCGGCCCGGATATAGCCCGATAACGCACGTGTTCGACGATGTGGATCTCCCCGTAGTAGGCAGCGGCAACTGAGCCACTGCCTCTTCCGAGCTGCCAGCCCGGTCGCTGCGGTGTGCCCGCATGACGCGTTGTTAGCTGTACCCATCGTGCTGCGCTGCCGTGCTCCTGGCGATCAGCTCCGTGAGTCCCGGCCGCTGTCCGGAGGCCATCGGCACTGATCACCGAGGCAGGCGGAGGATGGTGACCACGTGGTAGGCGTGCTCTACGCGGCGATCGGCGTCGTCCTCGTCCTCGGTCTCTACTTCGTGCGGGCCTACGCCTCCCGGCCGGCAGCAGTCCCGGGCCGGCGGTCCGCTGACGGTGCTGCCGAGCACCCCGACGAGTCGTCGCGAGTACCCGGCGCCGAGCTCGCGGGCCAGGCCGCGCAAGCCGCCGCGGCCCAGGCCGCCGCAGCCCAGGCCGCGGCCGCTCAGGTTGCCGAGGCCCAGGCCGCGGCACAGCGGGCAGCCCAGGCCGACGCGGAGGCGCTGCGACGTGCCCTGGAGGCCGAGGCTGACGCCACCCGCCGGGCCATCCGGGCCGAGGCCCAGTCCGCTGCACTCGACGCTGACGCGGTCCGCGCGAAGGCGGCCGCTGCGGCGGCCGAGCTGCTCGCCGACGCACGGCGCATCGCGGAGACTGAGGCTGTCACCCTCACCGCCGATCTTCGTAGCCAGCTCAACGATCTCGCAGAGCGAGCCAGGCGCCTCGACGACGCGGAGGACCGGCTCGCGGCAACTGAGCGCCGGGTGGCCGGCGAGGAGGCCGACCTCGACCGCTCGCTTGCGGCGCTGACGGCTCGTCAGCAAGACCTCGACAGCACCGCCGAAGCCCTGACCGCCCGCAGTGACGAGCTCGCTGCCCGTCTCGCGGTGATCGAGGGGCGTGAAGCCGCCTTCAGCCGGGAGCTCGAACGCATTGCCGGGCTCACCGCCGAGCAGGCCAAGACCGAGCTGATGGCCGGTGTCGAGGCCACGGCCCGGCGCGACGCCGCGATGCTCGTCCGGACGATCGAGAACGAGGCACGCGCCGAGGGCACCGACCGCGCCCGGGCCATCGTCGTCGAGGCGGTCCAGCGGGTCGCCAGCGAACAGACCAGCGAGACGGTGGTCAGCGTCCTGCACCTGCCCAATGACGAGCTCAAGGGCCGCATCATCGGCCGCGAGGGGCGCAATATCCGCGCCTACGAGTCGGTCACCGGCGTGAACCTGATCATCGACGACACCCCCGAGGCGGTGCTGCTGTCGTGCTTCGACCCGGTGCGCCGCGAGGTCGGCCGGCTGACCCTCGAGCGTCTCGTCCAGGACGGTCGCATCCATCCGCACCGCATCGAAGAGGCCTACGAGCAGAGCAAGCTCGAGGTCGACGCCCTCTGCCTGCGGGCGGCCCGTGAGTCGCTGGCCGAGGTCGGCATCACCGATCTCGACGAGCGGCTGCTGCCCACCCTGGGCCGGCTGAAGTACCGGACGAGCTACGGCCAGAACGTCCTCGGCCACCTGATCGAGACGGCGCACGTGGCCGGCGTCATGGCGGCAGAGCTGGGGATCGAGCCCACGCTCGTGAAGCGCTGCGCCTTCCTGCACGACATCGGCAAGGCGCTCACCCACGAGGTCCAGGGCAGCCACGCGATCATCGGTGCCGAGCTGCTGCGCAAGTACGGCGAGCACGAAGAGGTCGCGCACGCGGTCGAGGCCCACCACAACGA